>CAZXIE010000092.1:0-15087 GCA_964640065.1 uncultured Saprospiraceae bacterium | reverse complement strand
AGTTAAACATTGAGAACTTTGGTAATGTCAATTTGGACAACATCCAACTTGTTGATAACCTAGATGCAGCGGGCTTCAGTGGTTGCGGTAGTTATACTACGGCAGTGACTAGTGATGACTTTATAGTTAATCCGAGTTATGATGGCAGTAGCAATACAGATCTATTGGTCGGCAGTGATGACTTACCTGTAGGCGATGTAGGTGCAGTACTACTGACAGTAAATGCATGTGGCTGCCCAGATGGTAGTTCCATCATGAACAGTGCAACAGTAAGTGCTGATGCACCAGGTGGTAGCATGCTGACTGATGATAGTGTGAACGGTAGTGATCCAGATCCCGATGGAAATGGAGACCCAACTGAGAGCGGTACTACAGATGTGACGTTAACAGAAGCACCTGATATCGGAGTAGCTAAGCGCGAAGTAGGCGTATGGTTACAAGAGAATGGATGTGCACTCGTGACTTATGAGCTCAATATCGAGAACCTAGGTAATGTCGATCTTCAGAATGTACAAGTAGAAGATAACCTTGCAACAGCAGGCTTCAATGCATGTGCAAGCATGGATATAAAAGAGATCACAAGTGATGATTTCCTAGTGAACGATTCATATGATGGATCCACTGACGTAAATCTATTAACAGGAGCAGATGACTTGCCAGTTGGAGATAAAGGTGCAGTACTATTTACAGTAGAGGCATGCGGTTGTCCAAATGGAAGTCCGATCATGAACAGTGCTACGGTGAGTGCAGATACCCCTGGCGGAGATATGCTAAGTGATGTGTCAGCCGATGGCAGTGATCCAGATCCTGATGGTATGGGTGAAGATGGTACTGACGAGAATGGTACAACGAATACAACCTTAACTGAAGCTCCAGATATGGGTATAGCTAAGCGAGTAGTGACAACCGACCTAAGCGAAGATGGCTGTACGGAGATCGTCTATGAGTTTAATATAGAGAACTTAGGTAACGTATCGATTAGCAGTATACAAGTAGAGGATGATCTAGTAGCGGCTGGATTTGGATCATGTGGAACATTTACGACAAGTGTGACGAGTGATGAGTTTACAGTAGATCCAAGCTATGATGGCATGGGTAATAACAATCTGCTGATAGGCACAGATAACATAGATCCTAACGATGTAGGAGCGATCCTACTGACTGTGGAGGCATGTGGCTGTCCAAGCGGAACGATGATCATGAATAGTGCTGAGGTAACAGGTACGAGCCCTGGTGGAACTATGATCGATGATACGTCTAGCGATGGAAGCGACCCAGATCCTGATGGTAATGGAGAAGATGGTACTGACGAAAGCGGTACGACGGACTTTCAGATTACAGAAGAGCCAGGCATCGGTGTAGCCAAACGAGTAGTGAGTGTAGACCTAGGAGAAGATGGCTGTACGGAAGTGATCTATGAGTTAAACATCGAGAACTTTGGTAATGTCAATTTGGACAACATCCAACTTGTTGACAACCTAGATGCAGCGGGCTTCATTGGATGTGGAAACTATACGACGGCAGTGACGAGTGATGACTTTACTGTTAATCCAGGCTATGATGGAAGTGGCAATGCAAACCTATTGATCGGCAGTGATGACTTGCCAGTAGGTGATGTTGGAGCAGTTCTATTAACAGTGAATGCATGTGGCTGTCCAGATGGTAGTTCCATCATGAACAGTGCAACAATAAGTGCTGATGCACCAGGTGGTAGCATGCTGACTGATGATAGTGTGAACGGTAGTGATCCAGATCCCGATGGTAATGGAGACCCAACTGAGAGCGGAACTACAGATGTGACATTAACTCAGCCAACTAACATAGGACTTGCTAAGCGAGTGGTGGAGACTGTCCAGAATCAAGATGGTTCTACCGATATCACTTATGAGTTCAATATTCAAAATTATGGTAGTGTTGAACTAGATTCGATACAAGTTACTGATGACTTGAGCACTGCCTTCAACCCTTGTACTGGTGTCAGTATAGTCTCTCTGACAAGTGATGACTTTATTGTCAATCAGTTGTATGATGGGATTAGTGATATGCAACTTTTAGTCGGTTCTGACTTGTTAGCACCTGATGATAAAGGTTCTATACTCTTGACCATTAAGATAGATGACTGTATGGGTGCTACGGGTCCATTCGTCAATACTGCAGATATTTCTTCTATTGCGCCAGATGGTAGTGTTATAAGTGATATGAGTGTTAGTGGTAGTGATCCAGATGCTGATGGTGATGGTGATCCAACGAATGACCAAGGAGGTACGGATGTGACTATTGGATTTAGTCCAGAGATCGGTATATCGAAGAGGGTAGTATCAGGTCCAACTATCAGAGAAGATGGGTGCTTTGACTTGACTTATGAATTTAGAGTGAAGAACTATGGAGATCTTGCAGTCGGAGATATACAGATAGTCGACGATCTCGCAAATACATTTGTACTTGCTGATAGCTTCTACATCATAGGCCTCTCGAGTGAAGAGTTTAGTGTGAATACTGGCTTTAATGGTGCAACGGATACCAATCTTCTGAACGGAAATGATACGCTTAATGTACAGTTTGCAGAAGGCGAAGAAGGAGCAGTACTACTTGATATGGTGGTATGTGTAGATGAATTCCTTAGGACTTATAACAACCAGGCACAAGTTACAGGAACAGCTACAGACGGAACTCCACTTATGGATGCTTCTACTGACGGTAGTGATCCTGATCCTACAGGCGATGGCCCTGGAAACGATAGTGTTCTCACTCCAGTCACGATGAGTATCAATCCAGATATCGAATTAATCAAGAGAATCTCAGAAGGACCTCTTGATAATGGTGATGGAACTTTTGATTTATCATATGAGATACGAGTAGAGAATACAGGTGATGTACCTCTCATAGTCGATGAGATTATTGATGAGTTAGATGTCACTTTTGCGGATGCTGCTTTCTGGAATATTATCAGATTAGAGTCGGAGCATTTTCAGGTAAATCCATTTTATGATGGTACTGATGTATTCAACTTGATCATAGGTGATGAACTGTTAGAAGTAGATGACGCAGGCTCTGTATTCCTAGGAGTAAGAGTAGCACCTGGAGATACGGTCGTTTCTTTCCTTAACGTAGCTACGGTCTCTGGACAATCACTAACAGGTAGTGTTCTTCAGGGCTCAGGAGATGGGTTAGTAGGCACCGACTTATCAGATGGCTCAGATGTGCCTATCATATTGGTTTGTCAGAATCGAATCATCTGCCCAGCATTCCCAGATACTCTTGTACAAGAGAATGACGCAGGATGGTGTTCTGCTAGATTGAACTTCCCATTTGCAGAACCAGATACTTGTCTTGGAACAGGGAACATCAACTTTGAGTTCTTCTTGTCAGGAGTAGGTGTAGATGGTTTGGCGACTGAGACGTGGTTGCCAGGACAGCCGGCAGGTCTTGACTATACTGTAGGTCAGACAGATGTGATGATAAGATTCAATTGGGATGAAGGTGGCACTACGATGTTCTCTGATACGTGTCATCTACATATAGATGTCATAGATAAGGAGAAGCCTACGCTTATCGCAGGCATCCCTGTGGATGTAGCTTTAGACTGTTGTACTCCTCTAGATACTTTCCATCTAGAGCAGCGACACCTTCATGATAACTGTGTCGACTCATTGTATATAACAGAAGAAATCTTCTCTACGAGAAGTGACGATCCATTTGATTGTGGATTCTATAACTACAGTGATACCATACGATGGACAGTTACTGATAGTTCGAGGATACTTGATGATGGGACACTCATTAATGTGGCCAAATGGCAGCAAGTAGTGACGTGGAGTGATACAACTCCTCCTCAGATCATCCTGCCTCCGAATATAACAGTCACTGAGTGTCTGCCTGATACTACGTTTAACATCGTGGGCTTCAAAGAGGTGAACATAGATACTATAGAAGAGAATGTCTTTATAGACAGTATCTGGGTCGTCCTAGATGTGATCATCAAGGATACGATACCAGTCATAGATACCATCTTGAATGATAATAGCTATGGTCAAGCTCTAGCTATAGATAAGTGTTCTCCTGATAGTGTCATGGCTCAGTTACTGACATTTAGAGATAGTATAGAGATCATATGTAAAGGAGATAAAGAAGCTATCATCTATAGGATATGGTCAGTCGAAGATCCTTGCGGGCATACTGCAGAGGCGATACAACTGATCACCATAGCAGATAGAAATCCTCCTGAGATAGAGTGTAGAGAGGAAGTAACAGTTAGCCTAGGAGAGGATGGACGTCGTATACTGAGACAAGAAGATCTATTGCTATCGGTCGTAACTAACTGTTATGATAATACTGACAATGCTGAGATAAGAATAGAACCACAAGTCTTTGACTGTGGTGATGTCGGTGAGCATAGAGTGATCATCACTGCCACTGACGTATGCGGAGGGCAATCGTCTTTCTGTGAAGTTATCGTCACGGTGATAGATACGCTTGCACCTGTGTTAGCTTGTCCATCGACACCAATCGTGATCAGCGCCGTACCTGAGGATTGTGCGATAGATATACCTGAACTCAATAATATAGTGATGGGCTCAGACTGTGGTGTAGAGGTAAGAACAGACCCTCCACTTTTCTCGGATGGGTTAGCTCCTGGTATACATACAGTAACTGTTACTGCCACTGACGCCAGTGGTAATGTTGCTACTTGTGACGTAGAAGTTGATGTGCAGGTATCGCTTGACTTACCAGGATCGATCTCTTGTACATCTCGGATCAATGTTGCCTTAGGCGCAGAGTGTACAGCTAGGATCATACCTGAGATGTTGTTCTTAGGACCAGAAGGGATATGTCCTAGTTTCCTTTGTGTAGAAATACGAGATAAGTCGGGTAATCCTCATCCTAACTTCTTTGATGAATCAGATGATGGACAGTTATTTGATGTAAGTATCAGTGACTGCAATGGAGATAATAACAGATGCTGGGGTGAGGTCTTGATAGAGATGAAGAATGTCCCAGACATCGCCTTCCCTGAAGATGTAGAATTACTTTGTGTAGAACCTACAGATCCTAGTTACCCAAAAAATGGATTTCCAGAGGCATTGAATTGTGCAGAAGGGTGGTCGTTTAGTTTTGTAGATAATTATATCAACTTCGATAGATGTGATAATCCACGAGCTTTGATCGAAAGGACATGGATGATATTTGATGCTGAGGGAGGTACCCAAGAGCACACACAAATCATCTCGATAGTCCCTTACTCTAATGACCACCTATTGTGGCCAGATGACATCACACTTGATAATGCCATCGAATGTGGTGAGGTGACAGAGACACTTACTGAGATAGAAAACTCCGTGTTGTCTCCTGACTCACGGTTACATCCTGATCAAACGGGGTTACCTAATTTATTTGGTATCCCACTAGACAGTCGAGGAGGACTTTGCCTCTTTGCCATCGGATATGAAGATCGTGTGCTTGAGATCTGTGAAGGTGGATTCCAAGTACTCAGAGAGTGGGAAGTCAATGACGTATGTTCAGGTAGAGAGTTCGTGAGTTATACTCAAGTGATCACTGTGATGGATACGCAAGAACCAGAGATTGTCTCTGGTCCGGATACGATCACAGTATCTGTAGATCCATGGACATGTGTATATAATGGCATATTACCATTTGCTGAAGTAGCAGAATCATGTTCTTCTTCAGAGATAGAAGCATATGTGTCAGGAGGCGGGTATATAGAAACTAGTGGAAGTTATGCAGGCGGAGACCTCCAGTTATTTGGAGTGCGGATGCCGATAGGCTCTCATAGGGTGACTAACATCTTCCGTGATCAGTGCGACAACATAACTGTCTTTAACTATATAGTACTTGTTACTGATGGAGTTCCTCCAGTTGCCATCGCCAAAGAAAGTCTGATCGTAAGTCTTACTGACGATCAAGTGCAGAACAATGAACAAGGAGTTGCAAAGATTTTTGCTTCGTCCTTTGATTCGGGCTCGCACGATGGAGCTTGCGGATCTGTTACCTCTTGCGTGCTACTTGATAGCGAACTGTCGGATCCTATCCTGCAGGATGGAGTTCAGGTGGTGGATGAAGAGGGTCGACTCATTTACCGAGCACATCAGTGCGAGAGTGATGGCATCTTCGAGTTAATAACATCGGATGAAAAAGGAAGTAGGGTCGTAGAAGAGATCCCGTATGTGATCTGTAAGGAGGCTGTTGCTTTCTGTTGTACTGATATCGGAGAACAAAGGGTGGCACTAGTTGTCACGGATGAAGAAGGCTTAACCGCTGTGTCATGGACGACGGTGACGGTCGATGATAAGTCGGCAGCTACGTTCGCTTGCGCAAATGTTATAGTCAACTGTGGTGACGATATCTCTGTCGCGGCCATAGGTCAACCGGCTATCGGCTCAAGCATCTGTACTAATGGAGAGCTCAGTCATATAGACGTCACGGATGTACAGTCTTGTGGCAATGGTACGATCATCAGACAATGGTTCTTGGATGATGAGATGATCTGTGCTCAAGAGATTACGATCAGAGGAGGAGGTGCGACATTTGATCCACTGACGATCAAGTGGCCTATACATCATGATGGATCGACAGAGGTCGGAGTTCAGAGAGAGTGTGTAGTCGTAGGACAAGATGCCGATGGCAATGACGTCATGGGTATCGTAGATAGTCTAACGAATATCGAAATGAATAATTCACTGATCTGTGGTGGCGAGGTAAGTGCTACACCGACATGGTGCTTTGCTGACTGTGATCTTATACAAGCGAGTTTTGAAGATGAGTCTTTGGCAGTAGATGATGCATGTAGAAAGATCCTGAGACGCTGGACTGTAATCGACTGGTGTACTTATGAGCCTAATACTCAATTAGATGATGACATCGGTAGTGGCGATGAATTCCAAGCTGTGAATGATGAGTGGCTAGGGGAAGGACACTGGTTACCTAATATAGAAGAAGGCGAGCCATGTGAGGAGTGTGAGAAGTTCAGTGGTGAGAGTGGATTCAGATACTTCAGATATACTAATGTTGATGTAGATGGGTACTATACCTATAATCAAGTGATCTCGATCATCGATGAGACGCCACCTGTCATCACTGCTCCTGATACGCTAGTAGTATCGATCTCTGATGGTGCGATCAGCAAGGAAGATGATTTTAATGCTTGCTTCGCTACAACTGCAGTAGGTGCTTCTCTTATAGATATGTGTGGAGATGTGATGCTTGACTCGGAAGATGCTCACTGGGATATAGTGATCACTGATGTCGATGGAAGAGTGTTAGGTAGTAGATCTGTATCTGGAGATACGGTTAGTTTCATCACACCGGCGAGAGGTCCAGGTGAAGACATCATCATCAACTGGAGTGCAGAGGATGGATGTGTGAACTCGGCGGTAGCTACGACTTATGTGAGGTTTGTAGATGAAAAACTGCCTACTCCGATCTGCATCCAAGACATCAGCACGGCGCTACTGCCGTCTACTGGCGAGGTGGCGATCTGGGCTGCTGACTATGACATAGGAAGTTTTGATAACTGTGGTCCTGTAGACTTGTTCTTCAAAAATGACGATGGAGACCTTGTGCCTTCATTGACATTTACTTGTGCTGATCTTCCATCTGGTCTTAACGCACTGATTGAGTTAGAGATGTACGCAGTAGATCAGTTTGGATTAGAAGACTTCTGCAATGTAAGGATCAACATCGACGATACTCAAGATGTCTGTCCTAATGTCAACAATGCAGCAGCACTTATAGCTGGTGAGATTAGAACTTCTGAAGATGTCATGGTCGAGAATGCGATGGTACAACTGAGTACTGGAGATGCTATGATGACACCTAGTTCTGGAGAGTATTTGTTTAATAACAATGCGCTCTCAGCATATTACCAGATCGATCCATTCAAGGATGACGATGTTACTAATGGTATCAGTGTTATAGATATGATATTGATACAGCGCCATATTCTTGGACTTGCTCAGATCGAAGGACCATATCAGATCATCGCGGCAGATGTAAACGCTGATATGAGGATCAGTTCTGTAGATCTTGTCCAGTTGAGACGGATCATCTTGGGACTTGATGAGTCATTTATCAGCAATACAAGTTGGAGGTTTATGCCTGCGGACTATCAGTTCAGTAACCCTCAGGCGCCTTGGCCATTTGACGAGATCATAGAGATCCAATCGCTTGGAGCTAATAGATACTTCGATGACTTCATTGGAGTGAAGATCGGAGATGTCAATGGTAATGTCCAAGCGAATTCCAGCTTGGCAGATAACAGAAGTGACCGTGCGATTAGCATCATGATAGATGATAGATATGTGACAGAAGGTCAGAGTATAGAGGTGCCTCTACACTTTGAGGAGCCTATAGATCTGATTGGACTACAAGTCGCCTTACAGACAGGTGGACTACAGATGGATGGTTGGCTCGAAGGTCATCTCCAAGTAGAGCAAGATCAGATCGTGAAGCTCGATAGAGATCGCCTCGCTGCAGCTTGGCAGTATGATGCTGCAAGTGATGCGACGAAACTCACTGAAGAGCAGTCGATCTTCACCTTGATATTCACAGCTACTGAGTCAGGATATCTTAGTGATATGATTTCTCTCGATCCAAGTCAGATGAGATCTCTAGCGTACGATCTAGAGGATAGAGAGTACAAGGTAGAGCTCGACTTTGCTTCACTTGTCCTTGACTTCTTGACGCTAGATCAGAACGAACCTAATCCATTTAGAGGAGAGACTAAGATCGGATTCTTCATACCAGAAGAAGATGTGATTACACTTGAGTTTTTCGATGTAACAGGAAGATTAATACATTCCCATGAGGGTCGCTACAATGCTGGCGCCCATGATATTCGCATATCCAAGAACGAACTTAAGTCAGAGGGTATCATCAGATATCGTCTTACTTATCAGGGTACAAGTCTAAGCAAGACAATGGTCATGATTAGATAGTGTTTTTGAAAAGGTTTGATTGAAGTAGGGTTTGCTTTCATAAGCAAACCCTTTTTTCTTTTTAGCTGACTACCACAGGTTTTCTGCGTACTTATATCCGCTTCCAGTATTGAGTAGCAGCACTTCATCCTCCGCAGATATCCAGCCGCTTTCTCTGAGCGTCTTCGCAGCATGCCAGACTGCAGCACCTTCTGGCGATAAGAAGTGTCCTTCCGTAGAAGCGAACTCTCGGAGTGCTGATTGCATCTCTTCTTCTGAGACTCCCATAGCGCATCCTCCACTTTCGTAAATGGTTTTTAAGATCAACTTATGACCAAACGCATGAGGTACTCGTAGACCGTTGGCGATAGTTGGAGCGGGGTCTTTATATGGTGTAGAAGAGTGTAGTCCCGCCTTAAATGCTTGTACGATTGGGTCACAACCGTTAGTCTGAACAGCCACCATCTTGGTAGGGATCTCATCTATCCATCCAAGCTCTTTCATCTCGTTGAATGCCTTCCAGATACCGATGAGGCCAGTACCTCCTCCAGTTGGATAGAGTATCACATCAGGTAATTTCCAATTAAGTTGTTCTGCTATCTCCAAGCCCATAGTCTTCTTTCCTTCCAATCGAAAAGGCTCTTTGAGCGTAGTAACATCCCACCACTTACCATCGGCATTGTCAGCTCTCATGGCTACTCCGCAGTCAGAGATATTGCCATCTATGATATTCACATTGGCGCCCATGATCTCACAGTCCAACTGAAACATCTTAGGTGTTGCCTTCGGCATGTAGATGTTGGCTGTCAGCCCTGCTTTAGCGCAGTAGGCGCTCAAGGCGCTTCCAGCATTACCCGCTGTTGGTATAGAGAACTCTTTTACACCTAGTTCTTTGGCCTTGCTTACTGCCATGCCTAGACCCCTAGCCTTGAAAGATCCTGTTGGGTTACCTCCCTCCTCCTTCACGAGCAATGACTTCATACCATACTTTGTACCAAGCTTATGAAGACCAAGTATAGGAGTGAAGCCTTCTCCTAAGGATACGATGTGATCTTCATCCCAGATAGGGAGTAGCTCTTTATATCTCCACATAGTATGGGGTCGACCTTGTAAGATGCCTTTGTTCATAGGTGTAGAAAGATCATAAGTTGCCACTAGCGGTTCATGATCATCCGTACAGAAGGTCTGCTTCTCATTGATATCGTAGGATTTACCTGATTCGTGGTTGACTAGACCATTGTATCGTGTATTTATTTTGGGCATGGTTGTAAAGTTTGTGCCACCAAAATAAGCATAGATCAGTATAGAGTATTTCATCTCAGAGATAATCGTATCATTGGATAACACAAAGACAATTAGATATGGGTTTTCGCACATTCGTACTCATTACGGCTATACTTGAGATATCAGCTGGTGTACTTTTCTTTCTCGTGCCGCAGCTTTTGCCAGGAGCTGAAGATGCAAGTCCTCTTGCCCTCATGTGGAATCGCATGTTTGGTGCCGCAGCTCTTTCTTTGGGTTATTATGCCATGATGGTTTGGAGAAATTTTGCTGAAGGCCCTGCGACGGGATTTACGAAAGTGTTCTTAGTCTTTCATGTAGGGACTGCGGCTGCTCTTTACTTTGGATATAGTGCTGGCTATGACATCTTTATAGCTGGCGTTGCTCTGCATGCTGGGATGGCCATGATCACTTTATTCTATAGCATCCAGATGAGGAACAACGGTCTGACGTAAGACTATAGACACTTAATCCTATAAAAAAGAAAAGCTCTAATAGCACGAGGCTATTAGAGCTTGGTTCGGGGTTTGTGTTGTGGTCTATCGTGATTACTTCACTGTCAAGGAGTACTCTTTGGTTGGGTTAAGAGGGCAGAAGTATACATACTCACCTGGAGTAAGTGATACTACGTTCGTCATCGAACTACTACCATCTTTTACAGGAGCTTTTACGTAGGCCTCCTTGATGTGATTTGGTTGATCTGTCTTTCCCTTTGGAGCTAGTACAAATCCTACTTCGTGGTCTACACCGTTATTAACGATCTCAAATTGGTAGTAACCTGCATCGAGCATAAGGTTGTCTGTGGTAAACTTCCCAGTCATCTGCTCTAGGCGAACGTTTTCTACATCCTTTACTGTTAGCGCATACTCTTTAGTTGGATTAAGAGGGCAGAAGTATACATACTCACCCGCAGCAAGTGATACTACATTAGTCATAGAGCTACTACCTTCCTTTACAGGAGCTTTTACATAAGCAGCTTTGATATGATTTGGCTGATCTGTCTTTCCTTTTGGAGCGAGTACAAATCCTACTTCGTGATCTACGCCGTCATTAACTATCTCAAACTGATAATCTCCAGCAGAGAGCAGAAGTGACTCTGTAGCGAATTCGCCAGGAGTCTGTACAAGTTGTACTTTTTCCGTCTGTGCAAAAGTTGTTGTTGTTAGTCCTACTAGTAGAAATAGTACTGATAGGAATTGTGTCATTTTATTCATCGTTATTCTTTTTATGTTTAATTGATGATGCAAATGTGCGATCACTCACAGCTCGATCTCTTATCCTGACTTCCTGACTTGTTAGCTTTTTTTCCCTTTGACATCTTGTATCGAAGTTTGAGGTCTTCCTACTGACATTATGATGTTAGCAGGAGTTGATTTGATCGATATGAGTTACTTAACAGTATGTAGACAAGTCAGAGGTTCTTGAATCTTGCTCAAATAGCGCAACTATAGCTACTTTCGCCCTGGCTGTTTCAAAGTGCCCTTAATAATTCTTCCATTTCTAATCTAGCGAGGTGCATGCCAGCACACTTGTTGAACCACATCATAACTTGTCACGGCGTGTAACTTGTGTTTGGGCAAATAAACTACTTCTCCTAAGGACCTCAGTTCTTTAAAAATCGCATCGGATGCTAAAAGAGACTTCTTAGAGTAGATGTTATGTTTGTAATGGAATTTCCATATGACCTATTTTTTGCGCTAAACAATTGGTTCGCTTGTCGTCCTATAACCTGACCAATACACAAGAGGGCTTCCCTCTTCTCTTCTATCTAAGTCCTTAACTTCACAAAGAATCAAATAGTGGTCACCTACTTGTATGATTTGAGTCACCTCCGTGCTATACCATGCCAAGGCTTCTGCTATAACGGATGCTCCGGCCTTCATCTTCATCATTGGCACTTCTATATCCTCTTTATTGAAGCCAGCAAACTGGTTGCTCACATGTTGTTGTCCTGAACTTAGGATGCTGATACCGACGATTTTTCCTATTCTTAGCAGTGGAAAAATCGCTGCGTCTTTCTTCAAACAAAAAGAAACCAAGGCGGGGTCAAGAGAAACTGACAAAAAAGAGCTTGCTGTAATACCATGAATATCTCCTTTTGCATTTTCTGTTGTTACGATCGTCACACCAGTAGGAAATGCTCCCGCAACTTGGCGCAATTTTTTTCCATCAATCTTAGCTTTCTCCATGTCAACCTTATTTCTTCTTATTCATCAAAATATTCATTGCGAAATTACATTCTACTCATTTAAAGCAACGGCACAATAGGCTCTAGATTAAGGTTTATTCTATCATATAGTTCTGGACATCCGTCCAATCCAAGTTTTCATAGCTTATTTGTGTGTCTACCATGATGAGATATTTATGTGATTAAGTAGTATTTATATTAAAATAATGAGATTGTTGATTCCCAAAAATGATACGCAAGTCAGATCATGGGAATACAGAAAATCACAAAAACGCCGATACCTGTTTTTACATCCTTATCTATAGAGTTTGCGATCGACGCTCCTATCAATGTAAAAACCATGATGGTAGCTCCGAGACCTGCGTAAGCCGGTTTCCAGAAACCTTCTATCAAAGCAGCGCCAACTTTGATCTCTGTTGAAGCAGAGAGATAAGCAAGTTCATTAGGTATCTTCATCTCAGTAAATGATTTTGTCATGTGAGAGTGCTTCATAAACTTCATTACTGTTACGTAAATGAAAAATACTACGTAGATACCAAGCTCTGCGTAAATTAAGGAGGCCATGTTTTTTCTTTATCTAGTAATGTTAGGTGCGAAGATTCTTACGCTATTGCTTAAAATAGCCAATACCTTTGATAAATATATCCTCTCATGCGTCCGGTTATTTCAATTTTGAACACCTCTATGGCGAATCAATCCTTCTTGCGCTACAGAGGCAACTAACTTTCCATCCTGGGTGAAAAAATTGGCCCGATTCAATCCACGACTATTGGAAGCTACCGGACTATCAAAAGCACATAATAACCACTCATTTATGTTGATGTCATGGTAGAACCACATAGCATGATCTAGACTGGCGAATTGCATGTCTTTCCATTCCTGTTTTGTTCGGTGTGGCAACATAGAGGTCGACATTAATCTATAATCAGATGCATAAGTCAAAATTTCTCTTTGCAACATTTGGTCTTCTAGGATGGTGCCTTTAGCTTTCATCCACAAGTGTCTAACTGGTCGTTCGTTGCGGAGATTTATTGGGTCAAAGCGTTCTACTTGTTTAAATTCTAAGGGGTCCTCTCTCATTGCTCGTTCGTACAATTTTGGATGGGAGTTTTCATATTTAGCTGCCCATTCCTTATCAGTGATGAGAGCATCTGGAGAAGGTACATTGGGCATGGCAATCTGGTGTTCGAAGCCTTCTTCCGCTATCTGAAAGGAAGCGGATAGATTAAAAATTGCTTTACCGTTTTGTGTAGCAACCACTCTTCGTGTAGTAAAGCTTCTGCCATCTCTTATTTTATCTACTTTGAAAACTATGGGTACTAATAAGTCTCCTCTTAAAATGAAATATCCATGTAAAGAATGCAGTAATCTGTCTTCGGGAACTGTCCTTCGTGCGGCATGTGCTGCTTGGGCCATCACCTGGCCACCAAAGACGCTGCCCCAAGGGCTTTGATAATTTTGACCTCGATAAATACTGTCATCTATCTTTTCGAGATGTATGAGGTCGCTTAATTCTTTAATAGATTTCATTATCGAATGAACACTTTTATAACTATAGCAAGCAGCATTTTTTTCAATTTAGGTAAGTTGCTAAATAGGTTGGCTTTTATCATTCAGTAAGGATGCCAGCCAATCGCTTGTTAATTATTTCATTGGCGCCATTCATAATTCGATCTATCAATTCTTGACAAGAAGGAATATCATGAATTAATCCCACTACCATTCCACATGACCAAGCACCTGCATCTGTATTCCCCTCAGTCATTACTTGCGGGTAGATACCAGCCACTTCTTCTATGATATCTTCAAACTTGATGTCTTTACCTAGAGCCTTCTCTTTTTCTAATAACCGCTCTACTGCAGGATTATTCAAGACGCGCTCGGTATTACGTAGAGGTCGCATCACTAATCGAGTATCTAATTCTGTAGCATCTAGGATAGCTTGCTTCACGTTGTCATGTATAGGCGCTTCTTTGGTAGCCATGAAGCGCGTACCCATGTTCATTCCTTCAGCTCCCATAGCAAGCGAAGCAACTAGTGATCGAGCATCAGCCATTCCCCCCGAGGAGAGAAATGGTATCTCTAATTCTTCATGTGCACGTGGTAATAGAATCATGTTAGGAATATCATCTTCGCCAGGGTGACCACCGCATTCAAATCCATCAACAGACACTGCATCACACCCTATGGCTTGTGCCTTGAGAGCATGCCTTACAGAGGTGCACTTATGGATTACTTTTATACCTGCATCCTTTAGATAAGGCATCACTTGCTGTGGATTACGTCCAGCAGTTTCTACAACTGTAATCCCACCTTCTATGATGGCTTTAACATAGCCAGGATAATCGGGCTGATTCAGCGTTGGTAAGAAGGTAAGGTTGACTGCTATCGGTTTGTCCGTCATATCACGACATCTAGCAATTTCATTGGCCAAGTCGGCAGGTGTTTTTTGTGTTAGAGCTGTGATAGTCCCAATGCCTCCTGCATTAGACACGGCAGCTGCCATTTCTGCTAATCCTACATAGTGCATACCGCCCTGCATAATCGGATGTTCTATACCAAACAGTTCTGTGATTTTAGTTTTCATAATTTTTTCTCTAAAAATTTATTTTATAAAAAAGCAAAAGCTTCAATTACCTCATACCTCATACCTCATACCTCATACCTCATACCTCATACCTCATACCT
>CAZXIE010000091.1:0-15162 GCA_964640065.1 uncultured Saprospiraceae bacterium | reverse complement strand
GACAGCTTTAAAATAGTCATGAGTCATGGGGAACTGATGACTGTGATGCATACCTAGCTGACTGCGTCAGCATTATACTTCCACAGGTAGGCTAACACTAGTTCTGTAGCCTTCGTCGTAATCAAATCTATAATCACCTCCTAAAGTCTCTGCCCTGCTCTTCATACTTCGTAGACCTTGGCCAGATGTTTTGATCTTTGTTTTTCTAGATCCATTGTCCACGATCATGAGACTCAAGTCTTCATCGTTAATGTGCAATTTGATATTGACATCAGTGGCATCCGAATGCTTAACAATATTAGCCATCGACTCCTTAAATATAAGGTACGCAGCTTGACGTACATTGGGTGGAAGTAAACGGCTTCCATCGCCGATAGAAAAGTCAAAATCTATCGTGAGCTTTTGGTCCATATTCACTTCTTCGACATAATCGAACATTCTATACTTTAAGTCTTCTACGCTATCTTTTTCAAGATTTATGGCCCAAACTGTATCTCTCATACGCCCCATAGCTTCACGACTTTTCTCAGCGATATGATGAGCCATTTGCTTTGACTCTCCGGGCACAACTTGCTCTAAAAGTTCTGTCTGCATAGCGATACCCGTCAATATCGTTCCTACATCATCATGAAGATCCTTGGAGATTTGGTTTCGAAGATTGATAATCGTTAATTGCCTCTTCAGTTTTTGTTGTTGATAATTATAAGTTATAAAGTACACCAGACTAGACAGGGATAGGATAGCCAACAAGATAAACCACCATGTCCTGTACCATATCTGGCCTACACTTATATCTACATTGAGCATATTCTTACTCCAGACTCCACCATTCACACTACCCAGCACTTCCAGTTGATAATCACCTGGAGGCAAACTAGAATAATAGATCCTATTATCTGCTGAAGCAGAAGACCAGTCATCATCAAATCCTCGCAGTATGTGCTTATATCGGTGACGACTAGACTGGTCAAAATTCAACAATGAAACTTCAAAATTGATATCCTTATCGTTATGAGCAAGAGAGATTGAAGATGTATTTCTTGCTTCAAAAGAGCTACTTACAGTGACTTCTTCAGACACGTCATCGTAGGAGTATGCATTCAGCCTTAATGAAACATTGAGGTCTTTGTTTTTCTGAATTTTTGATTTAGAAAGAACGTAGTCAGGATTGAACAGGTACATCCCATTGTTAGTACCAACTGCGATGTAACCTGATGTTAGTTTTTTGAGCACATTCACTTGCCCCTTCGTATCTATGCCTTCATCTCTCGAGAGATCTATCTTAGTGTCTTCTGCAAAGTTGATGTAGCTCACGCCATCTGCATCTCCGACCCATACACTAACATCGTCTACAGGCAAAATTATCATCTCCTTCCCTATCTGTTTCTCCTCCTTTATCTGAAGATATTTCAGTTCTCCAGATGTAACATTTACAAGTCCAAATTCATATTCTGTATTAAACCAAAAGTAATCACTTGTATTATGACTTAGCTGATTGATGCTCTCTCCGAGTCTATAACTTTCACCCTTAAAGGTTGTTATCTCATCCCAGATCTCGACCTCTTCTTTATCCACATATGCCTTCAATATTCCTTTAGATGAAGCTAACCATAGAGCGCCATCTTCTCCTTCAGATATATCTCGTACAGAGATGTATCTAAAGTCTATCTCACCACTTGGATCTATGTAGTCTGCCCCGATCGAGTAATCAGAGGGATCTCCTTTCGCAAACATGAATTCTTTCTGGTTTCTAATCCCTGCAAACCAGAGGGTGCCATCTGAGTGACGGAAGAGCTTTTCAATTTTTGTTATAGGTTGAGGACCTTTCCTTTGTTGAAATGAGGCATCAAATATCCCATAGGTATCCCAAGAAGAGTATAACATCTGACCTCCATCTGATGCCAAAAACAACTTCTCTTTTTCATTGAATAAGGGCAGAACCCTGAGCTCTTTCGACTTCGTATCCAAGTAGTATGTAAAAACTCCTTCTTGAAATACTAGATTCCCTTTAGCATCTTCTTCTATGCCGTGTATGGCACTATTTCGAATAGCATAATCACTATAGAAGTCAATATTCTTCTTAACAGCTGCCTGATCTTCTAACTTGTAAACTGCATGATTCGGATCTTTTGTGCCGACAGCATAAGCTTCAAAATAATTAGACTTCTCTTTTATTTTATAAAGTCCATTTTTTTGACATCCCCATATAGTACCGTTGCCATCTTCAAAGACGAATTTGTTATCATAATCCCCACCTTCTAATTTTTCAACTATGGAAGAGCGAAATCCAATTAAGGATTCCTTGGCGGGGTCAAACATCACGATGTATGCTGCAGAACAACTCATCCATATACGTCCTTGGCTATCCGTATATATAGACCTGAGATTAAGTAGAGAGCCAAAACCCTCTAGCCCCTTTTGCACATTACTCTTTTCTATAGCACGCTTACAGTCAGTTATAAACTCAAATCGTCCACTTAAAGCATGCTTCCGCCACAAGCCCGTGGACCAATCTAAGGTTTCAAATTTTTCATTGTAGAATCTCCAGAGTTGATTTTGATTATCTAATCTGAACTGACTGCACTCTTTGGTAGAGCTAAATGCTTCAAAATCCTGTACGGGCGCTTGTACAACTTGTCCCGTATTATCTAGTATAAGTAGTCCTCCTAGTCGCTGATGAAAAAACAAAAGACCATCTCGATCTTCGAGTTCATAGTCAAAATCTAATCCTTGATTATCTATATAATCAGAAAGATCAAACGCCTTTGTGTAATTCAGTCCATCCGTAGATCTGTAGACTGGTCGGCCGTCATTTTTAGTATCAGTACTAAACATCCAGATATCGCCAAGGTCATCTTTATAGATATAGTCTATCCACTCTCCATCTGGCACGGACATAACGATCTCTATCTCCTTAGTCTTAGGATCGAATAAAAATAGATCCTCCTCGATAGCAGCTAATAGGCTTCCTTCTATCAGGACTATGTCTCCCGAAAAAACATACTCGTACCTCCTCTTACCTAATGCCTCGTCTAGTCCAGCAGGTGTAAATTGATGGCCATTATAATAGTAGAAGTCAGTATGATCATGGACCCAATAATAGCCGACTTCATCTTCGAGTATACTTGAAACAGAATGCTCCCAGGGGAAGTCAATCTTGTACTGATCGGCCTGTGTACAGAGAGTACAAGCAACAAACAGTCCTAAAAAGAAGAGGAGAATTCTTTTAGTATCTACAGTCACAACAGCAATATATGGAAAGCTAAGGAGCAGACTATTAGAAAGTGCCAACAGACTTTAAGTTATGGGATCTTCAAAAACGCATGGCATAAGTAACCCGACCCACTGATAAAGGACCAAGTCATGATTTACAAACGTAGAAAGAACTCCTAACTAAGATGGATCATCTCATCCGTAAGCACGAAGTCATTGTCATCATTTGATGCTATGATCACCAATCGATCGGCAGAATAGTTCTTGACGAGTATCTCTAACCACTTTTTTGCTTCTCTATCCAAGAAGGAGCCAGGCTCATCTAATAAGACAATAGATGTGCTTGCTAACATAGTCATAGTCAATCCTAGTCTCTGCGCTTGCCCACTAGACAGCTGATCTACGCGCTGACTGATGGGTACTGGAAGTTGAGATAGCTCATGTACATCTTGTGGATTCATAGGCGTATTCCATCCCTTCATCTTACCATAGTATTCGATCATCTCTCCTACAGTTAGCATACCTGACAACTCTGTATGCGGGCCCCAGATACTGATATGCTTGTAGATATCATCGCGAGATATCTCTTGGCTATCATTTACGTAAGTGATCGTACCTAAAGTAGGAGAAAGAAAGCCGCTGATCATCTTGATGAGGGTCGACTTGCCCGAGCCGTTATCTCCTTTGATACCGTATATCTGATCTGATTGGAAAGAGTGCGAGAGTTGCTTGATCACCCAGTGCTCGTTATAGCGCTTGCTAACTTCGGTGCACTTAATAATCATCACTCTTCATTTGTCTGAATCCTCTGACGATACCTTTTTCACTCTTGGCGATGAACTCAGTGATTTCCTCAAAAAGTGGATGACCATCGAATGATTGCTTAGCGTGTCGCAGTCCTATAGAAAGATTAGAATGCTTCACAAAAAGCACGCGATAGATATCAGAGATCTTCTTAATGGTCTCCACATCAAATCCTCTTCTCCTTAATCCGATACGATTCACGCCAATGTAACTTAGTGGTTCTCTTGCAACTCTGATATATGGCGGCACATCCTTACGGACGAGCGTACCTCCACCGATAAATCCATGATCTCCAATCTTGACGAACTGCTGGACCGCTGTCATACCACCGACTATCGCATGGACTCCTATAAAGACATGACCAGCGAGTTGGACATTGTTAGCGAGGATGGCATACTCATCTATAAAGCAATCATGAGCCACATGGCTGTAGGCCATGATAAGTGCACCTTTCTTAATCTGAGTTTTCCCAGTAGCTCTAGTTCCACGGTTGATCGTACAGTACTCTCTGATCGTTACATCATCGGAGATCTCGAGATAGGTTTTTTCATCTTTGAACTTGAGATCTTGGGGGTTCCCACCGACCACAGCACCTTGGTAGATCTTACAATTACGTCCGATCTTCGAACCACTTTTGATCGTTGCATGAGACTGGATACTAGAACCATCTCCTATCTGGACCTCTTCTTCGACCACTGCAAATGGACCAATAGAAACATCGAGCCCTAGCTTAGCACTCGGATGTACGATAGCGCTCGAGTGCACTGACATATCAGAGGGTTGTGCGGTCTACGATCTGAGCAGTAAGTTCTCCTTCTGCCGCTATATGCTCACCTACGTAGGTGGTGCCTTTCATATGGACCATACCTCTACGGACAGGAGAGATCAGTTTCATCTTTAGTATCAGCGTATCTCCAGGAAGCACTTTTCTTCTAAACTTCACTGCATCCATCTTCACGAAGTATGTATCCCAGTCTGAAGGATTAGGGACTTTGCTGAGTGCTAAGATACCTCCCGTCTGTGCTAAAGCTTCTAACTGAAGCACTCCTGGGAAAACCGGATTATCTGGAAAATGACCCTGAAACAGAGCCGCGTCAAAAGAGATATTCTTTATCCCTACCACCTCGTCATCTGTTAGCTTGATGATCTTGTCCACCATCAAAAATGGATATCTATGAGGTAAGAATCCTTGTATATCTACAGTTTCATAAACTGGATCAACTCGCGGATCATACTTCGGTACGACACCCTGCTTGAGTTGCTTTTGGACGAGTGGCTTAAGGTGCTTGGCTAAAGCAGCATTGCCAGTGTGTCCTGGCTTCTTGGCGATGATCTTACCTTGGATCTTACACCCCAAGATGGAGATATCTCCAAGCAGGTCTAATAGTTTATGACGTGCTGCTTCATTGGGCGAGTTAAGAGAGGTACCATCTTTAAATTTTGATAGCAGTTCTTCTGCATCTGTCCGCCCAAGGATAGACAGCGCATCTTGTATTTGTTGCTCAGGGTTTTCTCCTGCTGGTATCAAAACGGCATTATCAAGATCGCCGCCTTTAATTAATCCTCGCTCACAGAGTTCCTTCAACTCCGTAGTTAGAGCAAAGGTGCGAGCACTAGCTATATCATCGAAGGTACCTCCTTCTTGATAAGAAGCATAGCTATGACCTAATGTCGAGGAATCGTAAGAGATCATCACATCTACCTCAAAAGTATCATGAGGCAACAACGTATAAGAAGCACCAGACACTTCATCTGTAACTTCGATGATCTCCTGGACGACGTAAGTCTTGTCAAACATTTGCGTAAGCGGGACTCTAGCTTTTACTAAGTCTTCATAAAACCTCGCTGCACTACCATCTAAGATCGGTATCTCGGGGCCTTCCAAGACGATCTCCGCAGCCGTGACGCCAGCTCCATACATCGCTGCTAGGAGATGCTCCACGGTTTTTAAGGTCATATCGCCCTTGGCTATATCTGTACCGCGATCTGTTGATACGATGTACTTCGGATCTAAGGGTATACTTTTCGAGTCTGCGATATCACCTCTCCTCCATCGGATACCTGTGAATTCTTCAGCTGGGACCACACTTACTGTGCAAGTCTCACCCGTATGCAACCCTTTTCCGGACCACTTCAGTGGTGCTGATATAGTGTGATAAACTGGTTTTTGATCTGACATATTTACCTATAAGTCGCCGCAAATATATCGTTATTAGATAACAGCAGAGGGATGTCTAAGAATTGGGATCAATTCGATCTTCGAGAGCCCTTAGACGCTTTAATATCTCCGGAAGTCTCTTGAATATGGCAAATGATCGCAGATACCGATAGTATCTCATGCTAGGATAGCCATACCACTTCTTGCCAGCTTCTTTGATATCACCAGCAACACCCGACTGCGCTTGGATCTTAGACCCCGGAGCGATGCTCACATGACCGATGACACCCACTTGTCCGCCTAACTGACTGTATTCGCCGATGACTGAGGAGCCAGATATACCCGACTGCGCAGCTATAGCAACATGATGACCCACTTCGACGCCATGCGCGATATGTATCAAGTTGTCCAGCTTGGCTCCTGTGCGAATGATGGTATTACCTACCATCCCTCGATCTATCGTACAGTTACTGCCGATCTCGACATGATCTTCGATCACCACTGATCCGACATGAGGTAACTTCTTGTACGCTCCTTTCTCTTCCACAAAGCCAAAGCCATCGCCACCTATGACAGTGTTCGGATAGATAACTACATGTGCGCCGATAGTGACACCATCCATCACGCGTACTCCTTTATGAAGGATGGTATGCTCGCCGATAGTTACATTTTTACCGATCGACACCTGATCCATGATGATGCTATCACCGCCGATCTGCGTCAGTGCTTCGATGACTACAAAGTGTCCGATGTGCACATCTTGACCTACCTCTACGGAGTCATCCACGATGGCATGTGGACTCACAGTTCTTGATTTTTCTTCAGCTCCTTTCAGATGCTCGAGTATATGAGAGAGCGCCTTATAGACATCGGGCACGACTATATAAGTCACGTGGTCCGGCCTATCTAGTTGGATATTCTTATTGACGAGGACGATGCGGCGCTGAGCACTGGGTATGAACTTCTCATACTTCACATCACTACAAAACGTCAGCGTCTCAGACATGTCGCTCTGGATCGACGACACTTCAGAGATCACCATGGACGGATCACCTATGATATGACCATCCACCAGGTTAGAGATTTCCTGTGCGCTCAGCTTCCTTTTCACTTGCCTCATCATATAAAACTACACCTTATCATGATACTCTTCCACTTTCGTAAATGTCCGTTATTATATACTTAACACGATTAGGTGGTTTAATCATATCCAGCATATGGGTTTTAACCTATAGTGAGTAGACCTTGTTGGGCATATCTTGACAATGGGTTTTAACCCAACGACCTGATTCTATCAGATTATATCTTGACAATAGGTTTCAACCCATTGAGGTTGTTTCGAACCGGGCGTCTTCCTATTTACTAATCTTTCAAGGGGTTAAAACCCCTTGGAGGGATAATATATGGGTGGATACAACTCATTTGCAAATACCTTCCACCGCCAACTCACTAGGACTATGATAATAATGCCCTCTTCCATGATCACTGATGGACTGGTGCGCCTCTTGCGTCCATATCATGATCTTATCCTTGAGGCCTCTGTTGATAGCTATACAATTCGTTGCTCTTTCATATTCAACCCGATATTGCTCATCGTTCAGATAGTCGAGCCCCTTTCTGATGAGCTGTATGCTACTCTCATCTACAAAATCCAATATGTGCGCTAACTCATGACCTAATACACCTATCTGAGAATCGTAGGTAAGGTTTCTATAAGACGTGGAGTCCACAGCTCCTTCAAGGTGATACGTCATCTTAATCTGATATACCCTTAGTGACTTGGGCAAGAACAATGTTGACAACTTCGGGATAGCCTGATGGGCTGTCTTGTTCTTCTCGACGCTGATGAATTGTATACGAGTCTCTCTCAGTTCAGGATAGCTCTGTAACGCAGCAAGAGCAGGACCTTCATATGACTTTAGCTCGAAGTACTTTGTTGGCTTTGAATATGTCATCACATAGTCGACGATCAATACCGTTACAACAAGTATCACGATATACTTTACAATCCTCCACATGGTCTTCTGATCACAATTAGCTTTACCAATCTTACTTCCACTTTGATAGAGAACTCACTCATGTACAGCCGCAGTACATGATCTATAAACTCTCCATGTCAAAAGTAGCTATTTGAACAGGTTGTACAATTTTCTTGGCAGAGAAAGACAGTCCAACTTTCGCATGATGATCCATAAAAAATACTGACCTTCGCGGCGCTTATGATGACAACACTCAGGATCGGTACACGAGGAAGCAGACTTGCTCTTTGGCAGGCCCACGACCTACAGGCCCAACTCAAAGGGCAAGGCATCGAAAGTGAGCTCATCATCATCAAGACGAAAGGTGATCAAGTGCAGAATCTCAGCTTCGATAAGATCGAGGGAAAAGGATTCTTTACCAAAGAGATCGAAGATGCCTTACTTGCTGAAGAAGTCGACGTGGCCGTACACTCCATGAAAGACCTTCCAACACAGGGAGTTGAAGGTCTGACTATTTCAGCAGTTTCGAAGCGAGCTAATCCAAGAGATATCCTTATCTATAGGAAGTCTGCATCAGATGCCGAGCGTCCACTACGTATCCAAGCTAATGCTAGGATAGGTACTTCATCGATCAGAAGAAAAGTCCAGATATCAGCTTTAGATTCTGAGCTTGCTCTTGTAGATATCAGAGGTAATGTACCTACTCGCATCAAAAAGATAGATGAAGGACTTGTAGATGGTGTTGTATTAGCATCAGCAGGAGTAGACCGACTTGATCTCGACTTAAGTAAGTATGATACTATCAGACTCCATCCGAGCGAGTTTGTACCGGCGCCTGCTCAAGGTGTCATCGCTTATCAATGCAGAAAAACTGATAGCAAAACTCGAAGTCTCCTAAAGCTCATACATCATAGTGAAGTATCAGCATGCACTAATGTCGAGAGAGGCCTACTCAGATTACTAGATGGTGGCTGTCAGCTGCCACTTGGCGCCTACTGTGAGCAAGATCATGCTGGCAACTTTCACTGCCATGCAGTCCTAGGCACTACTCCATCAGCACCACTTAAGAAGGTCGCATATTCGCAGAGTACTACTTCAGGTATGGCCGAAAGATTACTGGATCTACTGAACGCTTAATCTCTCCGTTCGTCTTCCAGAGTTTTTCATTTCGACATTTTAACACATCCGTTCGTCGAAAATGCAACTTCCATAAAAGCAAACAGTCTTATCTTATAGAAGTATTGATCAAATGAGACTCAATACAAAGTCTCTAATCATCATAAATCAAATAAAATGAAAAAATTAACTCTTCTATGCGCCGTAGCTATGATGTCTTTCGGCCTCCTAGCACAAGCCACGGAAACTAGGCAATTAGATAACTTCCATGGTGTATCTGCATCAGCAAGCGTCGATGTAGAGCTCTATAAGGGCAACACCAACTCCGCAGAGGTAATAGTCAAAAACGTAGGCCTCGATAAAATCAAAACGGAGATTAAGAAAGGCATCCTCGAAGTAGGATTCAAAGGAAAAAACAATTGGAACTGGGGCGTCAAAAAGCGCAGCATGAAAGTCATAGTTACCTATACTGATGAGCTAGATTATCTAGGTGCAAGCTCGAGTGCAGATGTCATCTGCCATGACGAGATCAGAAGCGATCGCCTAAAAGTAAAAGCAAGTTCTAGCGGTGACATCTATCTTACCGTAGATGTGAACACTCTAGAAGCTAGTGCCAGTTCTAGTGGAGATATAGAGATAGGTGGATCAGCTCATAAGGCCAATCTATCTGCAAGCTCAAGTGGAGACGTTCTAGGATTCGACCTCACAGCCAATGAAGTAAAAGCAAAAGCAAGCTCTAGTGGAGATGTCGAGATTACGGTCATCGACAAGCTACATGCCAGAGCTTCTTCCGCCGGCGATGTTACTTACAAAGGAAACCCCAGTAATAAGGACGTATCAAGCAGCTCAGGAGGCGACGTCACCAGAGAATAAGAAAGCACCTGCACTTATTATTACCAATTAAACAATTAGACGATAGCGTCAGGAGTAATCCTGGCGCTTTTTTTATGAATGTTGTATTGCGTTTCCTGGCGCAATATTTTGATCATTCTTTTACCAAAATAAATCCTCCAGTTCTCTCCCTGACATCCCGATAACTATCGGGATTCGCAAGCAAAATCTATCGTCCCTCCATTTTAAAGGGAAGGATAAGAGGGAGAGTACATTTTCCCTATCTTCCCACAAACATCTAACATGAAATCCTTTTTCCTCTCTACCCTAGCCACACTACTTGTGCTAACGCTACCACTTACGTCCGAGTCACAAGCAGACTCCATAAGGACAGCACAACTCAAATCAGAAGTCAAAGCCGCCATCGGCCAGCAAGAAAAGATGGCACAAGTCATGGTGGATAAGATCTTCAGTTTTGCAGAGCTGGGATTTCATGAGGTAGAGACATCTAAGTACATCACCGATCTGCTAGAGGATGAAGGATTTGAGATCGAACATGGTATCTCCGGTATCCCAACAGCATGGATGGCAAGATGGGGATCTGGAAAACCAGTGATCGCCCTCGGTAGCGATCTAGATTGCATCCCAAAAGCATCACAGCGGCCTGGAGTCGCTTATCATGATCCCATAGTCGAAGGAGCTCCAGGTCATGGAGAAGGACATAATGCTGGTAATCCACTTAACGTCATCGCAGCCATCCAAGTCAAAAAGATCATGGAAAGAGAAGGGTTATCAGGTACGATATTACTTTGGCCTGGAGTTGCTGAGGAGCTGGTTGGGACGAAGGCCTTCTTTACGAGAGATGGGTATTTTGATGATGTAGATATCTCCATCTTTACCCATGTTAGTAATAACCTCAGTGTCTCTTATGGACAAGCGAGAGGTACGGGACTCATCTCTGTAGAGTACACATTTGAAGGAGAAGCTGCCCATGCCGCGGGGTCTCCATGGCGAGGTCGAAGTGCCGCTGATGCAGTAGAATTGATGAATATCGGATGGCAATATCAACGAGAACATCTCGATCCCCTACATCGCTCGCACTCTGTTATCAACTATGGCGGTGATCAACCTAATGTAGTTCCCTCCAAGGCGTCTATCTGGTATTACTTCCGCCACGTAACATATCCCAAGATTATGGAAGTTTATGGTCGAGCTAATAAGATGGCAGAAGGAGCTGCACTCATGACGAATACAACAGTAACTAAGAAGGTCCTTGGCTCAGCTTGGCCACGGCACTTTAATCAGGTGATCGCAGAGACGATGTATGACAATATCCTAGACGTAGGACTACCAGAGTGGTCAGAAGATGATCAGACGCTTGCTCATGCCCTACAAAAAGAAGTAAACTCACCAAGGCAAGAAGGACTAGCCACAGAGCTGTCAGATCTTGGCTTACCAGTGAAGAATCCTATCAGCGGAGGCTCCGATGACATCGGTGATATCTCTTGGAAGCTTCCTACAGTAACACTGAGATTTCCGTCTAACATCCCTGGACTACAGGGCCACCACTGGAGTAATGCCGTGGCCATGGCTACTCCTATAGCTCATAAAGGCGTAGTATCAGGTGCCCAAGTAGTGGGAATGACCTTGATAGATTTTATCATGGGCCCTCAGCTAGTCGAAGATGCTTGGACCTACTTCCGAGAAGAGCAAGGCATGGAACAAGAGTACATCCCGATGGTAACTGAAGATGACACTCCAGCCACCTACCTTAATACGGACATCATGGCGGAGTATCGTCCTCTTCTTGAAGGCTTTTACTATGATGAAAGTAAGTATGAGTCGTATCTCCAACAATTGGGCGTAACCTATCCTACAGTCAAGCTTAGCTCTGAGGATTAGAGCGACCAGTGTCCGGGGATAGAATAGATTTAGTCAAAAATGGCCTATAGGTCAATAACATGTCTTAGAATAGCACAATCAGAGGTAAAGCCCCTTGGCTCATTGCGATCATACATTATAAGCTTTCAGGCTTGATTTTCCTCGTTACTTTGCCAGTCGCGGCAAAGAAGTAATCAAAACGCTTGTCGTACTAATATCCGCATTGACAATGTCTAATCACCACGCTTTAAATGCAGACTCTTTAACTGCTTCGTTTGGTGATTTCCCCTCTCACGACCCAACCACGCAGAAATCACGCTCTTGGGGCGGATCGGACTACGACGTACCGAACCTCTGGTTCGATTTTAATGATGTACAGACTGCTTTCTTCTTGAACTCAAATTAACTGACCACAGAGTGGTCAAACATTTATAGCCGATGGTGAAACCATCGGTTTAATACCTGACTCAAAATTTCGTTTGGCGTGCATTTTTGTGTCAAAAATCATGACAAACTGTTGGTAAATATTCCTGGACGTTACTGGATTAAACTACCTTACCACAAAATCAATCAAGCATGAACGCTAATAAAATCATCTATTGGATCGCCACTGCTATCATGTGTCTGATCTTTCTATACTCGGCTTCCATGTACCTGACGAAGTATGACATGGTTACTGGTTTTTTCGAAGCCCTCAGCTTTCCGACATGGTTAGTATATCCTTTGGCTATCGCTAAGATTTTGGGTGTTATCGCCATCCTTTCCAAGCAATCCAAGTTTTTAAAAGAGCTCGCATATGCTGGCTTCTTCTATGATGCCTTACTTGCCCTTACTGCGCATATGATGAATGGAGATGGCGGGTATCTCTTCTCTGTTATTGCTTTAGTTGCGACGATCGTTTCATGGATTTTTGATCGTCGGATTTAATCTAACGAGAAGACTTGTCCCTGATAGCACACATCATATCCCTCAGTCCTGACCTCTTTGATTTCTGTTGACCCTGATTGTAAAAGTGGGTTGGTGTGATTGAGATGGATGAAGTGGATTTTATTTTTTGCTGATCTTTCCGCTTTCGCAAATGTTTGCATTGTCTCTTCTACAAATGGATGAGGTATCTGACTCATATCGCGATTAGGGATCTCACCGTTTTTATAAAAAGTGGCATCTAGTAATGCGTAGTTGTGGCTTTCAACTTCAGTGATAATATCACGGTCCCATTTTTCCCACTTATCGATGTCAGGAATAAAGAGTAGCGACTTCGACTCTGTAATTATACTAAATCCGACTGTCTCAGAATACTCATCCCGGTGTGGCACCAAGAACGGAGTGACTTGTAGTCTAGATGTCAATGCTATACTTGAGTCTGCTTGTAAAGTTTTCAATGATATGTTCTGGAGTTCTACGAGCTGCGCCCAAGGGCCATTCTGCCTTAGAAAAGAAGCCATCCTTGGCATCACATATACAGGTACATCTTTTGCTCCCATCACCTCGTGTCCTAGATGCATCAATCCCGTATAGTGCCCGATATGGGCATGTGTCAAAAAGATGCCCCCTAACTCATATGTAGGTCCGAGCTCTTCAGTCAACAACTGCAACTGATCTTTAAAATCAGGCGTCGCATCTACGATCCAATACTTTTTTGATATGGTATCGACGACTGCGATGCAAGAAACCATTTGACGTTCTTCGGGATGTGCCCAAGCACTTGCACAACATGACTTCTTACAGTTAGCCTGTGGGAAGCCCGCATCTTGAGCTATGCCTAAGACTTGTACGTATGTGGAGCCTGACAGTTCAGCTGTACCTCTATTAACAGCCCCACTTTCTTGTTGGCAAGAATTAGCCAGTAGAAAGAAGATAAAGAAGCCTATATAATTGAATTTATTCATGAATACTCCAAAGGTAAATGACACAGACCAATACTCTTCTATCTCCCATAGAACCTTTGTATCTTGATATACATAAGTTAAGTCACATGATACCCAGACTCTTATTACTATTTGCTTTTTCACTTCCGGTGTGCTCTGCACAAGCGCAAAAGAAAAGCTTCAAAGATTACCTCGGTCCTGATGAAAAAGTAAAGCTATCTACCTACTGGTATATGGTCAGTAAAAAAGGCGACGGTCGATATGTGCATCGCATATTCTTCCCAGAGACTGTACAGATCACCTCAGAAGTAACCTACAAGAACAAAAAACTCAATAGCAAAGAAGGTCTAGCAACCTTCTGGTCTGATAAAGGAAGCAAGATAAGAGAAGGTCTTTACACTAATAACAAACAAGAAGGACTCTGGACGTTCTATCATAGGAAGTCCGGTAATAAGTCAGAAGAAGGAGCATATAAGAATGGTGAGAAAGAAGGCGCATGGAAGCTCTATGATGATGAAGGACGACTACATGAAGAGCTGCATTATCGGGCAGGGCTTCGAGTAGGAAAGTTCATCAGTTATGACAGTCTAGGAACTGTGTATAATGAGGGAGTTTATAAAGCTGACTCCGTCTTCAGTCAGAGTCTCCAGCTATCCGTTGATAAAGAAGAGATGCTTACAAGTGTAGAAGAGTCGATGCCCTATCTGGCCGAATGCGAACACATAAAGGATGAAGATGAACGCAAAACTTGTTCGGATCGAACTCTGATCACATATATTCAAAAGAATATAAGGTATCCAAAGAAAGCAAGGGAAAACGAGCTCGAAGGTCGAGCCTTAGCGTCCTTCACTATTTCTAAAAATGGATCCATCAAGGACATAGATGTGTTTGTCGGACTCTGCCAACCCATTAAAGAAGAATGTGAACGTATTATCAAAAACATGCCGCCATGGAAACCTGGCATACAAGATGGAAAGGCAGTAGAAGTATACTACACAATGCCTCTTTCATTTCGATTAAAGTGAGATCATGTTAGGGAAGAGTACTACATCAGCACGATATGAAACAGACCATGGCACGTTTAACAATCAAAGAAATGGACAAATACTGATGACTTGTCCAGATATAGAATAGTTATGCTTCATTAGGAAAAACCAAAATGCCAATGATAAAAGTTTTTTTAGAAAAGTCCGAAAAAAGTTGATTAAAGAAAATAGGTTGTCCAAATATTTAATATATGCTCTAGGAGAAATAATCCATGTTGTAATCGGAATTTTAATTGCACTACAAATAAATAATAAGAATCAAATTC
>CAZXIE010000090.1:0-15191 GCA_964640065.1 uncultured Saprospiraceae bacterium | reverse complement strand
TCGGTACTGGAGTAGGAATTCTCTTTACTCTAAAGCCTTTAGCTGCAGAAAAACCTTCAGCTGATGCTGTCACTTTAGCGTCGTTAGTAGGTGTTGTTACATTAACAACATAGGTGCCATCTCCATTTCTTTTGATAGTACCACCACCACCAGACATATTCACTTGTACCTTATTAGAAGGCACTCCAGCTACAGATACTTCTACAGGGTTTGGTACACCTATATAGAATACATTCATCTTAGCAGCTGAGATCGTAGCAGATCTCTCTCCTACTTCATACTCATATGTCTTGTTGAATCTCTGTACTTCTCCAGTCACTGGGTTAGTTACAGATCCTTCGACTTTGTATGACTTCTTACCTACTTGTGAAGCGTTCTGTGTAAACGAACCTACACCATCATTATCAAGTGTAAGAGGTCTACCATTGACACTAAGCTTTAATCCTGTGTTAGACTCTTTAGAAGCAGATGCACTGATGAATACATCAGTCTCAAACTTCTCACCTTTGATAACATATGTCTTCGCAGGTGCAGAAACTACAGTAAACTTATCAATGACTACGTCAGTAGTTGTTCCTACCTCATTTGCCAAGTAGTTCAAGAATGATGACTCAGTACTGATGACATCATTTTGAAACTTACGTAGTATCGGTAGTACAGCTTGTACTGGCATTTGCTTGAAGTTAAAAGAAGACCAGTTATGCTGACCAGCTTTATCGCCATACTTATCTTTCCAAGTCTGATCATCGATGATAGAAGGAAGTTGAGCTTCCATACCGTCTCTATCGTCTTCGTCAGTCATCGCTAATATATTAGCACGGAAGGCCAAAAGCTTCTGCTTAAGTTCTTCTCCTTTGCCTTCTTTAACAAGCATACGTGTAGTAACATCCTTATTCTTCTTACCTCTAAGTGTCGTCGTTACTTTACCATCCTTTTCTACGTAGTCACCATCATCGTATGTACCATTCTGGTTACCACTTAGATCGATCAGTTGATCAATCATGTTTTGGATGTAATCGTTCATCTCTGAAGCCTGATCTCTCGCCGGATCTATCAGGTCAGCATATTTTGCTAGGGTGCTTTTCTTCTTAGCACCGTCTCTAATCAAGTCAGGTAGTACGTCATTAGACTCTACGATTGCCTGATTAGATTTTACGAGCCCTTTGTCGACGATCTTGAAAGCATTGAATATCTCAGCTGAGACATTGAGTGCTAGCATCGCCGTCAATACCAAGTACATGATATTGATCATCAAGGCACGCGGTTCCTTTGGAATACTCATCTCTTAATTGTTGTTATGGGTGTAATAATCGGTTCTTAAAGCTTACGCCTTAACTGTAAATGCATTAAGAACATTACCGTACACACCGTTAAGTGATGATAGATTTCTCGTTAGAGAAGCCATTTGCTCTTTGTATATTTTCGTGTCTTCTACTGTGTCACCTAGAGTCTCCATAGCCTCGTTTAACTTCGTGTAGAAGTTATGAGCTGACTTAAGTTGAGCAGAAGTCTCAGAAAAGTCAACTTCTTGAAGCGCTTTAAGTGATCCAAGGCTTGCTGACATATTTTGTAACTCGCCTAACATACCTCCTAGAGAATTTTCTACTGCTTCTGCGTTAAGCGATCTGCTTGGTGTTTCAGCTTGGAAAGTTCCTTGAGATAATGGTGCAATGTTACCGTTATATCTATCTAGACCTGGGTATAGTTTCTCCCAGTAGTATTCTTTTTCTGGTCCTAATACACCTAGCATAAAGAATAATATAGCCTCAGTAACAAGACCGATAGTAAGAAGGTCGATTTTTTGACCTGCTATGTTTGGCATCTCCCATGATTGGATTTTCCAGAGTGCACCCATCATAACTAGGGCTGCTCCGACTCCGATGATTAAGTTCTTGAAGTACTTAAATCCAGAAGAATGTGTTAAACTCATTGTAATTGATTTTAATTGTTGGAATAAAATTGGGTTTTTAAGATTGTTTTGTTCGTTGGGGTGTATCGGATACTAGAAGTCGTCTAGAGATCTTGGTAAGAATGTCATCGCACATCTAAATCCGATATATGATCTTGCACTATCCTGATACTCATAATCTCTAGTATGCGTCTGGAGGAAGTAGTAAACGTCCTTCCAAGATCCACCTTTGACTACTTTAAGTTTGTACTCAGCTGGATCATCGTCCTTGGCATCGTACTTTATATCTGGATTCAAGTCATGTACTAAGTTGTATGCATCTGGTGCATATGCCGTCTCTGTCCACTCTGACACATTGCCAGACATATCTAAGAGACCATAATCGTTAGGGAAGTAACTTCCGACTTTCACGGTATGTTCACCGCCGTCTTCTCTATAGTTACCTCTTCCGGGCTTAAAGTTGGCTAAGAGACATCCTTTAGCGTTGCGGACATAGTATCCACCCCATCCGTAAGGAGCGATATCTCTACCACCTCTTGCAGCCATCTCCCACTCGTACTCTGTAGGGAGTCTAAAATCTTCTATAAGTGCTTGCTCTTCACCGAGTTCTTCATTCCACAACTTAGTTCTCCAGTGACAGAATGCTTTCGCTTGCTGCCATGTAACTCCCACTACAGGGTAGTCATCTAAAGATGGGTGCTCTAAGTAGTGTCTTGTGAATGGCTCGTTATAACTATATGCAAAGTCTCTGATCCAAACGAATCTGTCTGGGTAGACACCTACAGTTCTTTTTTCTATTACATCTGCTCTTGAAACACCAGAACGGCTCTTTGCAGCTTTTTTCCAGTCGATCCAATCATATGTGTACTCGAGGTCATCATTGTTGAATTCTCGGCGTCCGCTTAAGGACATATCTTTTTCGAAGTATAGCTCATCAAGCGTCTCATCTTGATAATCAAGAGGAAGATCCCAGTCTATTTCTTCGTTGCCATACTCATCTTCGATATAGTCACCCATGATCTCATGAGCTTCATAATCTCTAACCCACTCTACGAACTGACGATACTCGTTGTTCGTGATTTCAGTCTCATCCATATAGAATCCCGTTAGAGAGATTGTCTTAGGACGTTGGGTATAGTTGGTGAAAATATCCTGATCACTCTGACCTATTGTCAAAGATCCCGAAGGGATATACACCATACCAAGCGGATTGATGGGGCCTTTCCACTTTGGTCTGTCTTGTGCACCTACAAGTTGGCCACCGTTATCACGGCCACAAGAGGAAAGTAATATCCCGACTATTGCTACCACGAGGGATATTTGGGCGAATCTCAACATCTGTTATTCTAGTTTATAAAGTATGCTTAACTTATATAGACCAAATAGAAACTCTTATACACGGGCGATTATTATCTCGCGCAATTAAGAATTACTACCTAATCTGACATTTCTTACCGTTTCAAAAAACGTGCTAAAAGCAGGTATATTATCCTTTTTTGTAAAGTAAGTGTCACTTAATTAAATCGAGGGTTGTAAATGATCCTTGGAAGTTCACCGGTACGTATGGGTTTATTCAGGTTATAATTAAATATGAACTCATGCGTGCCATCATGAAAATTCCTCAGACCTGATAGTCCCAGATCAAAAGAATAAGACACTCTCACATGAGTATTGACACGTATACCAGCTATCACCCCTACGGCGTCGATGCTATTAGAATTATAGCCTCTAAGCGACAAACCGGCTAAAAATTGGTCGTAATGAGCCAAAATTCCTATATCAGTCTGGGTTTGCACACCGTCTGACTTGATCAAAATATTAGGTTCTATGGCCAATATTTCCGTAAGGGGGAGTTGATAAGATCCATAAAGAGAATACAGCAAGTGCTCAGTAAATGTTGAGTTACCCGCCTCTCCTCCAGAAAAATTATCAACGGATAATCCGACTTCGAGCAAATCTTGAGAAAAAAAGAAGCCTAATCCCCATAGCGGAGAAAATCCCTGCAGTGGATCTTGGGCAAGTCTTGGATCATTGGCATCAAAAAAGTTATCTGTAAAAAAACCGCCAGGAGTGCGGATGGCTGCTCGATCCAACGAAACCTGTTGACCTCCAAGTCTGATGCCCGTAGAAAGCAATCCTATCGGACTATCCAAAACATAGTTATAAGATACTGTTGCAGACGTACGTCTGAATAAACCTAACTGGTCGTTAGTGATAGCTATACCAGCAGCTCCATTAACGACATAAAGCGGGATATGGGCTTGGACCATCTGCGTAACGGGTGCTTCACCAAAGTCCGTCCATTGGCTACGTACCCCAGCAGTAACACTCAGTGACCTGTCAAGTCCTGCATAGGCAGGATTGATGGTATAAGGATGTAACATGTACTGTGTCCACTGAACAGACTGCTGTGCACTTATGTCGAGCGCAAAGAAGTAAGAACAGCATAAAAAAGCACAGTACCGTAATCCTCTCATCTAGAGCCTGTTGTATGGTTCAATATATTAGTTTTAGTGGATAAGATCTAAAGAAAGTCCATCATATCCAGCAAAGACGTCCGCGGGGAGTCCTGCCTCCCAATCGCGAGTGGGTCCCATAAGATGACTCATGTGGATCATATAGGTCTTTTTGGCTTTAATCTGAGATATGTGCTGGATGGCAGTATCATAGTTGTTGTGACTATGATGTTCGCGCTTTCTCAGCATGTCTATAATCAGAACGTCTATGCCAGCGACGATGTTTAGCGTTTCCTCTGGAAAACTATTGCTGTCGGTGAGATATGCAATCTGATCATTGATCACATAGCCAAGGATGGGAAGACGACCATGCATGGATCTGATCGCACGGATGTTGATATCTCCGATCTGTATTGTATCTCCTGCTTTTATCTTTTCTAAGTCAAATTGTGGTGCACCGGGATAAACTTGTTCTGTAAAGGCATAAGCAAACCTCTCCTTTACCTCTTCCATCACTCTCTCTTCTGCGTAGAGCTTCATCGGCTTCCTCGCTCGAAACATCAGAGGACGGACGTCATCGAGACCTATCATATGATCATTGTGCTCGTGGGTAAGGAAGATAGCATCTAGATCTGTAAGACCTTGCCGGAGACATTGCTGACGAAAGTCTGGTCCGACGTCGATGACGATATTAGCCTGATCGCTTTTGATCCAGGCACTACAGCGCAAGCGATTATCGCGGGGATCGTCAGATGTACAGGTATCACACGTACATCCTATGACAGGTATACCCTGTGAAGTTCCAGAACCGAGTAATGTAAATATCAATGGAGCTGTGTCTTGAATCTAATGTAATGATGATCCATGACACTCAAGTAAATTCTTGTTAGGCAGCTTCTTTATGGACGGCTACGCTTTCTTTCTGCTCTTCCATGATTGCAGATAGGATAGTTCTTAGATTATCTATCCGAGCTTCTACGTCATGAAACTTGTTCACTATTATGATCTTACGATCTTCAAAGATGCAGTAGCCCGTCTTGAAGTTTCCCTTCTCAAATCTTACAGTATATTCAAACTCTTTAAGACGATCTACCAGTTTTTGGAGCTGGTATCTAGTTTTCTTCTCACTCATGTCTACCTGGGTTATGGCGCTAATATATGACAACTATTTATATATCAAGATAACCGTAATATATAATGGTTTTCTGTCCGTAGTAACGTCGATAAGGCTGCTTTTATGTCTGTTCACTTGCTATTTATTTGCCCATATTTCATATTCTCAAAATCAAACTCAGGGCTTTCAGGCAGAACTCAGAGTAGGAGCCAACTTTGCGCAGTTAGATGGTGACGGACTGAGCGGTTTTGATAGGATCGGCCTTGATGTTGGTCTCGATATAGCTTATCCCACTTCCGTAAATACTTCCCTTACTCTCGGTCTCCACTTTGACCAGAGAGGCAGTAGCACAGGTCTATTTTCTTCGAGTGCCTCTTCTCAGTTTATACACCTCAATTATGTCTCCTTCCCTATATCCTACGTCTTCCACCAATGGTGGTATGAAGAATACAATAGACATAAGATCAGAGTCAAAGCGATCATCAATCCTGCTCGACTAATTGGGATTAACAGCAGTCATGTCTTATTTGATAATGCCACAGAGAGCTTTAAGAGGTGGGACTTGTCACTAGGAGCTGCGGCAGCTTATGCCGTTGGACCACGAGCTAGTTTTGAGTTGGGCATACAGCGTAGTATCCTTAAGATATTTGAGATACCCAGTAGCCAAGAGTCAGCACTACAGAGCTATTGGTTTTCATTTTCATACTTGTATACGATCAATCAACTATGATAAGAAGAGCGATCATCGATATTGGAACTAATACAGCCCATCTATTGATCGGAGATATCCGTGATGGGAAGCTTCATGTGCTCACTAAAAAGCGACACTATACTTTCTTAGGAGAAGGAGGACTTGAGGAAATCAAAGAAGATGCTATGGACAGACTGAAACATGCACTTCAAGATTTTGATAAGATCCTAGCTGACTATCAGTGCAGCAAAGTTCATGTGATCGCGACCGAAGGACTTAGGAGCGCTAGCAATAGCGGAGATGTCACCTCTATCATCGAAGAAATATATAAGTGGTCTTATACTATCATCTCGGGAGATCAAGAAGCAACGTATATCCATCAAGGTGCTTCTCAAGTTATCCAAGATCCTGATAAGGCAGTCCTCATTATGGACATAGGTGGAGGCAGTGTAGAGTTCATTTTGATGAACAACGGTACTATAACTTATCAAGCGAGCCACCCTATCGGCATCAGTCGACTTTATGATAAGTATCATCAGAGTGATCCCATCAGCGAGGACGAGATCTACTCCCTATACGAAGATCTGGGTCAGGAACTCACAGACCTTTGGTTAAAGGTTACTACGATGGAAAAAAGCCCTGAGCTAGTTGGTTGTGCTGGCACCTTCGAAGTGCTACTTGACCCTGAAGATCTCTCCAACATGAAAGTCAAAGCAAAAGAAGTGGACATCCTTAGACTTCAGTCTTTACTGTCCAGTGTAGTTCATAAGTCCATCGATGAACGAGAGATCGTCCCTGATCTTCCTTCTGAAAGAGCGAACTATATTGTTGTGGCACTGCTTCTGATGAACTATATGATCAAGAAGCTCTCAGCCACGACTCTAGTGGTGAGTAAATATGCTTTGAAGGAGGGAGCTGTTATGGATGATGCCTTATTTTTAGATTAATCTAAATTTATTATTTTTAAAGTCTAAAACAACTACAGGTGACTGAATTACTTGGTGTCTTAAGCGAAGAGTGGGCGGTAAGAGCCCTAATAGCCTCATCTCTTGTAGGCATCATGTGTGGTGTAGTCGGCAGCTTTATGGTGCTGCGCAACATGTCTCTGATCGGAGATGCCCTCTCTCATGCTATACTGCCGGGGATATTCGTCGCATTCGTTGTATTAGGATATAGTTCTACTGGTTTTTTCATAGGTACGCTAGCCGCTGCGCTTTTATCGGCGGTACTCATGACTTGGCTACAAGAGAAGATTAATACGAAGAATGACGCCATCATGGGCATCATATTTACCGTGATGTTTTCTCTTGGTGTGATAGGTATCTCCTATCTCAATAATCAGCAGGGCGTACATCTAGACCTTCAAGATTTCTTATTCGGGACAGTACTCGGAGTGAATAACTCTGATATAGTCATCACTGCCATCATCACCGTATTTATCATACTTAGTATCATACTTTTCTACAGATATCTCTTCATCACTACTTTTCAACCAGTGATAGCAGAGACCATGGGCATCTCCGTAAAGACGATGCACTACTTTTTGATGCTCCTTCTTTCCTTTGCCATCGTATCAGCACTGCGCACAGTAGGTATCATACTAGTAGTTGCTATGTTGATCACTCCGTCTGCCACTGCTTTACTTCTCACCGATAAGCTCAAAAAGGTAATCGTCTTGTCCGGGCTGATAGGACTCTTCTCTGCAGTTACAGGCTTACTCCTTGCCATCATCTATGACACTACTCCGGGACCAGCGATGTGCGTCGTAGTTACCATATGCTACTTCGCAGCAGTCTTCTTCTCCCCTACCAAAGGACTCTTGCCAAGACGCTTTCGCAAATGGAGATTATCCAAACAGATACAACGTGAAGACATTATCAAATACCTCACAAAACAAAAGTCACTTCATGACAATGATCTCGCTGCTGCTGGTACTAGACTCGACATATCTAGTACTAAGATGAAGAGTCATCTGAAGTCACTCATCAAGTCTGCACATATCTCAAAGTCATCAGATACTTACACCCTGACACCAAGTGGAGAGACATGGGGGCAGGATCTCATCCGTGCACACAGACTCTGGGAGACTTTTCTGGTCGATAAGATGGGACTCAAAGGCGATGAGATACATGAAGATGCTGAAAAGTACGAGCATCTACTAGACATGGAGTTCCTAGATCAACTAGATGCCAAACTCGGCTATCCAACAACTGATCCTCACGGGTCTCCGATCCCAGTGAAGCAAAGTCTATCTAAAGCAGTGATGACCAGACTTGAGGTAGGTGGTCGTGGTCGCATCTCTCATGAGCAGCATGATTCTCAGATAGAAAGTAAGCTGTGGGAGTTATCATTAACTCCGGGTAGTGTCGTATATCTTCAAGAGAAGGATGATGAAAAGCTAATCATCAAACATGGTGAGGACTTACTCGACATCCCAGCGTCGCTAGCTCAAGTGATACGGATAGATCGCATAAGTTCTAACTAATACTGCGCCTTCACCATCCGATCTTTTCCTTGCATGTCTTTTTTGATACTCACCTTGGCAGAAGTAAATAATGCCGCTACTTCATCCGCCAGTTCTTCATGAACTTCTAAATAGATCACTCCATGCTGTGCTAGATGTTTTTGCGCAAATGCCTCGATGACTCTATAAAACACTAAAGGATCATCACCGGCATAGAGCGCCAAGTCGGGCTCATGAGCTAAAACACTTGACCCCATGACATCTTTATCTTCTAACCTGATATAAGGTGGATTAGAAACAATGATATCATAGACTCCAAGAGCATCCCAATATCCTTCATCCATGATATCCATGAATGCAAAGGATACTTGAGTCGATAGCCTGCGGCTATTGATCCTAGCTACATTGAGTGCATCCATACTGATCTCTGCGGCAGTCGTACGCATATACTTGTGCTGATGAGCAAGTGTGACGGCTATACATCCGCTTCCAGCTCCTATATCCAACACATCCATCAACTTTTTATGATCTCCATAGTCTTCTAAAATCCATCTCACTAACTCCTCTGTCTCTGGTCTTGGAATGAGAACATGTTCATTCACATAAAACTTAAGTCCGTAGAAGTCAGCTATGCCAGTAATGTACTGAAGTGGTTTATCAGCTAGCAGATCTTTGATAGCTTGCTCCATCACGATCGGGTCATCTATCTCTTTGGAAGACTGAAGAGAAGTAATCTCGCATATATCTTCAAGTAAGATTGATATCATCTGAGACGACTCTCGATCAGAGAATTTTTGAGAGAGGAGAGGCCTGGCAAGCGTAGCAAATTCTTTAGCCGTCATATGAATTGGCCTTTAGAAGCTGCGAAGGTGTATCTATACTAACAGGATTATGATCAACTGACAGCATCTTGATCTTATAGTCGTGCTCCATCCATCGAAGTTGCTCCAACTTATGTTCTAACTCACCAGATGACGGAGATAGTGACATCAGGTCTGGAAGTACCTCCGTACGAAATCCATACACACCAATGTGCTGATGAGATCTTAAAGATGGATTCAGCATTCGAGAAAACGACTGAGCAAAACCGCTTTCATCTATAGACACTTTCACCACATTAGGGTCTTCAGAAGTACACGGAGCGGATGACATCAAAGAACCAATGCTGATAGAATTATCAGACTTCATCATGGCTATCAATGCTGAAAGAATATCTGGCTTTATAAACGGCTGTTCTGCTTGAACATTGAGAAGTACCGCTCCTTCTAGATTTTTGCTCTTGTAAGCATCCATACACCTATCTGATCCGCAGATATAGTCTCCTTTTACAAAGAGCAGAGGTATGTCATGAGTAGCACAATGATCTTTCAGTATCTCATCAGAGGTAACTACATAGAGCTCATCTATATCACCGCATTTTACCACCTGATCATAGGTACGCTTGAGCACAGATACACCACCTATATCGGCGATTAACTTCCCTGGAAATCGCTTCGAAGCAAACCTCGCAGGCAAAAGTGCTATGACAGTTTCATGATCCATAGGTCCAAAACCAAATATATCCGAGACTTAAAGAGAAAGCAAATAGTTCTTGAATATATACATATTACGAAAAATTGTAATATTTTTATCGTTGATTACCAGCAATCTAAGTTATGAAATCGATTTTTACTGTAGCGATTATGGCTGTGGTATGCCTGCTGTCAGCGCAAAATGAAGTATTGGATACCAAGATATCCAACAACCAGCTTATTGTCACTGTCGAAGTAGAACCAGGATATACCGCTTATACTCTTGCAAAGGCATTTGGCACTACTGTCGAGCACATCTTACGACTGAGCAATAAAACGAACTCTGCGCTCAATATAGGCGATCAACTAAGGATACCTCTTGACAAGAGTCTTCTTTCGACTGCCTTCCGTGATGTCCAAAGACCAAGAGCTATCAATATCACAACTACCAAAGGAGATAACCTCTTTCGATTATCCAAAGTCTCTGGCATATCTTCAGAGCAGATACTAGCGCTCAACGGCAAGACTTCAGAGGAGCTCGGCACTGGTGAAACTATTTTACTTGGTTGGATAGCTTGGCCATATGGCGATGATAGTTCTGCTTTCGCAAATGAACCAATTCTCGATCAATCCGATGCTCTGCCAGTTCAACTAAAGATCCATGTACCAGATCTTCCGTCGGCAAGTTATAGCAACATCATATCTAGTCTCGATCATCAGTCTAGTCTGAAAATGGATCACGTGACCGTAGACCTCAACGCGCCATACGAAGATGTAATCGTAGATCTAGATGATGATGAAGAGTTGGAGGAAAAGAAAGAAGAAATAAAGAAAGAAAAAGGCATCGCATACTGGGAGAAATCGAATTATGCTCAGAGTGACTTAATCGTGATGCACCCTACGGCTAAGGTCAACTCCAAGATCTCGCTCTATAACCCTATGCTCAAACGCAAAGTGGAAGCTCAGGTCGTAGGCGAAATGCCAGAAGAGTCATACGCCGAAGACGTAAGTGTCGTAATTTCGCCATCGGTAGCTAGTGCTCTTGGAGCCCTTGATCGCCGGTTCTTGGTAGAAATCACTTACGTAGAGTAAATGGATATAAAAAACAGTGTTCTCGAGACTATAGGCAATACGCCTCTCATCAAATTACATAAGACCGTTAAAGGCATACCAGCCACCGTATTAGGTAAGGTCGAAACTTATAACCCTGGTCATAGTATCAAGGACAGGATGGCTCTCAAGATGGTTGAAGTCGCCGAAGAAAAAGGATTGATCAAACCAGGTGGCACTTTCATAGAGTGCACATCAGGAAATACTGGTATGGGTATAGCACTCGCATCTGCTGTAAAGGGCTACAAATGCATATTTACGACAAGTGATAAGCAATCTAAAGAGAAGATAGACATCCTTAAAGCCGTCGGTGCCGAAGTCATCGTCTGCCCTACTGACGTACGTCCAGAAGATCCAAGAAGTTACTACAGTGTAGCAGAAAAACTATCTAAAGAAATACCTAATAGTTACTGGTGTAATCAGTACGATAATCTTGCTAATAGTCAGGCCCATTACGAGAGTACAGGACCAGAAATCTGGAAGCAGACTGATGGAAAACTAACCCACCTTATCGTAGGTGTAGGAACTGGAGGGACCATATCAGGTACTGCTAGATACCTCAAAGAACAAAATCCTGATATCAAGATCTGGGGTGTAGATACATATGGCTCGGTCTTCAAGAAATACCATGAGACGGGCGAATTTGACGAGAAAGAAATCTACCCTTACATCACTGAAGGCATCGGTGAAGATATCCTACCGAAAAACGTAGACTTTTCTGTGATTGATTATTTTGAAAAGGTATCTGATAAGGATGGTGCCGTGATGGCTCGAAGGCTTGCAAGAGAAGAAGGCCTCCTACTTGGATACAGTTGTGGCTCTGCATTAGCAGGTCTACACCAACTGAAAGATCGACTTTCTTCAGATGATATAGTCGTCGTCATCTTTCATGATCACGGAAGTAGATATGTGGGGAAGGTCTATAACGATGAATGGATGCTCGAAAGGGGCTTTTTAGATCGTGACTTGAAAGTCAAAGATCTCATAATCAAAAAGTCCGATGAAGCATTTTTATCGATTGATAAAAGTGAAAGTGTCAGAAGTGCACTTAACACCATGAAAAGTAGTGATATCTCTCAGATGCCCGTGACTAGCGATAGTTCTGTTATAGGATCGATCACCGAAAGTCGCATCCTCAACTTCATCCTTGAGAACCCTATGAAACATACGGAAGTGGCAGTCTCAGAGATCATGACTGATCCCTTTCCTTCTGTATCAACAGACATACCAATCAAAGATCTACACAAGTATATCACTAAGGAAGTACCTGCCGTCATCGCAACAGATAAGTCCGGTCAGAAGCACGTAATCACACAGTACGATATCATACAAGCGATATAGTCTCTGCGGATAACTATCTTTCGCTCTTAGATGAAGAGGGTGTTAAAGAATATCGGTTTAAGCATTGTGGAGACTGGACTCTATTTTGTTCTAGTCGGATGTATATCACTAAGTTTTATAGGGTTACTTCATGCTCTTGAGATAGGTGCATCTGAAGGTGTTATGGATACGGGCTTCATGGATCCATACTCCACTCTCGTCAATCCTTACATCCCACTTCTTGTATCCTCTATACTTGCGGTATTCATCGTGCACAAGGTGATCTTTCAAAGAGATCTATCTTTCTCTGGATTCTCTTCTCATCGCATCTTCAGTGAGTTTGGTATCGGGGTGGGCTGGAGTGCTGTGGCTATAGGTATCGGCTTCTGTATACTATTGATGATCAATATGCTGGACATCATTAAGATTGATTGGAACGTATCTCTCTTCTTGGGATTCCTAGTTCTCTTTATCATTCAAAGTGCCTTTGAAGAAGTAGTCTGTAGGTCCTTTTTATTATCGACTGTTGCATACAGGTTCAATGTTGTTATTGGGTTGGTCGTATCATCGATCTTCTTTGGGCTGATGCACTGGTCTAATGATCACATGTCGATCTTGGGCATTATCAATTTAGTGCTTGCAGGATTCTTCCTAGGCATCATCTATCTCAGGTATAGAAGTATCTGGGCTGCTACTGGACTACATGCTGGATGGAATTTTCTGCAAGGGTCTTTCTTTGGATTTGAAGTGAGCGGCGTAGATGTCTATAGCGTGATCGATAGTGAAGAAGTCGGGCCAGATATACTGACCGGAGGTGCTTTTGGGTTTGAAGGATCTATCCTTGCGACATTTATTATGATCATCGTTATGGGATTGATTTGGAGAGAGGCACCCGCACTTTTTCGAGGAGATTATATAACTTCCACTCAAGAGGCATAACCAATATATGGCACTAGGCGACACCAATAAGACGAAGAAGGGGTTTTTCTCTGAATGGCTAGAACAGCTGCAACAAGAGAGCTGGCAACTAGAGCTTCTGATCTCGGGTTTGGCATTATTTGGTATATGGGAAAGTCGAGGCCTTCTGCAAAGGCTAGAATACTATGTCGACGTCAATGTCACTAGCGAATATGAATTTTACGTTGAGGCACTGATCCTTGTCTTCTGGGGGGGCTGGGCGATCTTTATGTGCAACCTGCTCATACACATCATCGTACGAGCGCTATGGATAGGAGCCATTGGCTTAAGGTATGTATCTGGAGATATAGACTTTGACGAGCTCAACTATTCTGAGATATTCAGGAGATACTTTAAGAAAAGGATTGGAGGGTTTGATGAGTATATAGAAAGATTAGAAAAGCTAAGTAGTGTCATCTTCTCCTTTACATTCTTACTCTTCTTACTCCTCTTCTCTTTTGTCTTTGTGAATCTCGTCTTTGGGGTCTTGGTCTCTATATTAAGACAGCTTACAGATGCAGGGACTGATGCCCCAAGTGGCGCTGTCATAGCATTTGGCTTTGCTTTTTACGGCCTAGGACTACTTGTCTTTATAGACTTCATAACTCTCGGAGCATTTAAAAAAGTAAAGGATAAGACCTTTTCTAGGATCTACTTTTGGCTCTATCGATTTTTCAGTTTTATATCTCTATCGAGCATCTATAGACCTCTTTTACTCAACTTCATAGATGATAAGTATACGAGGCGGCTCTTGTTTATAGCCATACCATATACTCTGCTCGTTCTTTTCGGGTTCAGTATGATATCGTTCGAGCGATACTCGCATATGCCTAGCTTTAGTTCTAATCACGACTATGAAAGATATATAGACCGAGTCTCCATCGACTGGCACAGTTATGATGATCAGCGAGAAGCTCACTACAGTACCTTCTCAACAGATAATAACAAAGCCAAAAAGAGACGCATCAGGATCTTTAGTCTTGATGCCTATGAGCAAAGGGAAGAATATGCCAAGCTATTTCTAGCTTATCAAGATGAAGATTCTGAACTTCTCAAAAGGCAAAACCCAGATTTTAGCGCCTTTAGAAAAAATGGCCTAAGACATATCATCTTCTCAAGAGGAGTTGTCAAAGATGAAAAAGAGAAAGCACTCGAATCAAGAGAGGCTGCCGAGATCAGAATCATGTCTCGAGTAGTCAGAAATCAACACGATAAGATCGACGAAGAAGACAGGACTTCATATCCAGACTTACTCGAGTATTATGAGAAGTATACTGAAGAAGACAGGGACCAATTACTGACAACTATAAGGGACTCTTACGAAGAGCAGTCCAGAACTTTATACAAGGAAAAACTAGACAAGAGTATGGAACAAATACTCGCTAACTATAAAGTTTCGATCAATGATGTTTCATATATGGATAGCCTAGAATGCGCTTACTTTATCCATCCTAATATGCATGAAAGAGGGTTACTTTGCTATGTGCCAGTAAGCAATCTAAAATTAGGCGCTCACATGATGACAGTCAGCAAAACTTACAATCGAAATGAATGCATAGATGACTGTCCGACTACAACGCGATTTATTCCTTTCCGAAAACTCTGACATTTTCCTATATTCATCATCAAACGAACAACTTACGCTATGAATAACATCTT
>CAZXIE010000089.1:0-15245 GCA_964640065.1 uncultured Saprospiraceae bacterium | reverse complement strand
GGGTACTATGGTTATAAAATACGCTCCTAAGACGGCATCAATATCTAACACCACAATTTTAATCCTGATAAATTGACATAAATTGACTTAGTGATAAGTAGCTGTCATTTTCTGTTTTTGGGAGAAAATAAACATCTCTAGGATATTACAATACTGGTGTTTAGCAGATTATATATGCTGCGTTATTGTAATTTGACCGTTTTTTGGGGCTTTTATTATTTATGCAGATATTTTATTCCGCATTGTAATTCCCTTAAATACAGAACTCCATAACACCTAAAGTTGGATACATGAGTGAAATAATATTGCAAAAGTCAGAGATAGAAAGGTTCGAACAAATTACTGACTTAGAAGATCCTAAGGTTGTGGCTCTATGCAAATCTGCAATAGAGTCATCTCACTTGGCATATGCTCCATATAGTAAGTATCGGGTCGGAGCTGCGGTATTACTTGGTGATGATACTGTAATACGAGGTAACAATCAGGAAAACGCTGTATACCCCCTTGGTTTATGTGCAGAGCGTGTTGCCATATATGCAGCTTCTAGCCAAGCGCTAGATAATCCGATCGTCGCTCTAGCTGTAGCTACTCATAAACCACTAGAAAGTGGTGAGTTACCTCCTTTTCCTTGTGGGAGCTGTCGCCAGGTTATCCTAGAAAAAGAAACTAGATATAATAATAGTATAGACCTCTATGTCATAGGGTCTGATGGATCTGTATGCTTAGTGAGAGGTGGTAGGCACCTCATGCCTTTTGCATTTGATGCGAGTAGTCTCTAATTCATCGCTCTGCTGGTAATATATGACGTCGACCCCACAGCTATCTTACCATTTTCATCTCTTACAACAACTTGGATCAAGAACTCTCCGATATCATCAGAGCTAGTAAAGGAGAATGAATTAGACTTCTCTTCAGGGTTCCAGTAAACAGAAGGTTGTAGATGAGGCGCCGATCTTTCTTCACTTTTAGATATAGCTATCGGGTATACAGCCGCTTTTCCTAGTCCAGAAAAACTTACTATGTCTAATTGGTCATTTTCAGGAATCTCTATGTTGGCTTGGGACGTATTAATTACTACATAACCAAAGTCTCCAAAAGTACCATACTGCTTCGTAACATCTCTCCAGTCATTATAGATGTTTACTTCTTGTAAATCCGTCAACTTCAGATTATAGACAAAATCAGCATCTTTAGTCATATTACCATCTACTATAAATACTGGAGATCTGGGAAAGTAATATTCTGCAGAACTACTGATACCTCTTTTACTCGATGGATCAAATAACCTAGCTGTCACCTTATCATCCTTGGTTCTAAAGTTGATCAAGTGCCCTAAGACTTCATTGAAGAAGATGCCTGTATTCTCAAAAGTGACATATTCTTTGACGTTCACTTGCTTATTAGGTCTTACGTATAGGTATTCTAGTCCCTTAGCCTCCTCTTGCGTGATCTCAGTTTCAACCTCTTTGTAGTATTGATATATTCTCTTGCGACTATTACTTTCTTTGAGATAATTGATGATATCCTCGTCGTATTCAGCTGTAAGGCTTACATCTTGAGGCACACTCGGACTGGCAAGCTGGACTTTAGTATCGGCATAGAGGTCATAAAGAGCACCAGATATCTGGAGGTTTTCTTTCCCGATTTGGTCTTTTAAAAGTAATGTAAATAGACCATCATCATCAGACTTGGTATAGTACATCTTATTATAAGTAGAGTTATAGGCACCTATCACACCAATCTTTGCAGGTGTATCTGTAGCCGCATCTGCTATCATCCCGTGTACAAACGTGCGATCATCGATACCTAGACTTGTATCGTCTGATAGAGTGATCTTGGATTTGAGTATTGTTGCTCCCGCCGCGCTACCGATCAAAGAGGCATCTGATACAGATACTGAAGCTATATCTCCTCGTATACTTGCTGGCAATGAGATATTGACAGTAACTCTTTCTCCTTTCTTCAGTGATGTTTTGCTCGACGAGACATCAACATCAAACATATTATCTGATGAAGTGAAGGTGGATCTCATCGGATAGATCGGCTGCATACCTTGTGCGCTGAGATCATTATATATAGGCACCTCCCAGTTGGTAATCATGGTTGGCTTTCTAGTATTATTATCTATGGCGTAGACTGAGAAGTGATACAAGTCAGAATCTACATCATAAGGGATCTTAAAGTATCCATCTAGTCTAGCCTCTTCTAGCCTCCAAAACATATCATCGATCACTTTTCCATTATTGTTTTGGATCATCACCTGTACGTTACCTTTGACAGGTTCAAATACACTAGGGAAATAAATTTGATACCAGACTGTTTCTCCCGAGACATAGTATGGCTTATCGATGTGGATGAGGGCTTCATCATTATTCAATTGGCCAGCTATAGATCCGGTAAACAATAACAAGGCACTAATAACTAACAGTACATTTTTCATTCTCTTATGTTTTAATCTTCCCAAAAGGAAGGTCTTTCGGTCGTAGAATTTTCAGAAGCAAGACAATCACAACAAGGGGCGCAAGTACAAGTACCATTAGGTGCATTAAAACACAAATTAATAGTCTCACTTCCACCACCAACTATATAACAGGTGCGCTGTAATCCTTCAGAAAAGGATTCATCAACTCTTGTTCTAATAATTTGTTCTTCTGTAGCAAAGAAGTACCCAAAGATATTATCAGAAGGGTTAGATCCGGTAAGATTAGTAGGAACTTGACCTACAGGTCTGTCAAATACACTTCCTTCCCTTTCACTCAAAATATCAATGGCATTCCAATATTGAATCGCATCACTACTCAACGAATATTGTCTTACTTCAAAATAATACCCCTCTACTAATTGAGCAGTAATCGGAAGCTTAGATAACTCGACATCTCGAAATTGTCTTGTAGATAAGTCTTCTATGCCTAAAGCAAAGATGTCTTCGGTATTGGCTTTTTCCGTCAAGTAGCAAACAGTTCCCATAACAGGGAACACTAACAATGCCAGATCCGCTGGGTCATTGGATATGAATCCGGCGTCCGTGACTCGATAGATACTCTGAACATCCCAATAAAGCCCTCCATCGTTTGATTCGTCCAGATCAGTATCTATAGAAAGTTGTAATCTAGGCTCTTCTTCCTCAGAACCTGCATTGTTAATTACACGCTCAGTAACCATAGATAGATTCAATCTGTCGGGAGCTTGATTAGGCATCATCATATCTGGTGAAGACTCAAATGTTCTACCATCAAAGGTCCTAACTCTTATACTATAGCTCTTACCTACTTCAGCTTGTATGGGGCTAGCCTCATCTAAAATTTGAACATATGACCCAGGAATTAGAGTAGTCAACTCCATCTGATTACCGGCCTCGTCCATGATTATAACTTCATCAACACTTAGGGATTGGCGAGATTCTGGTGAAAAATCAAATAACCTTGATACATCTACTTCTATAAAAGATGGTTCCCCCTTCACAACACGTCCTTGTATAACAATGGAATCAGAAAAATCATTTGGCACTTCGAAGTTGATCTCATCTACACATGATACAAAGAGTATAGAAAATGAAACTGCTACAAATAATTTCCTGAATTTCACTCTCTCATATTTTAGTCTTCAAAAAAGTCGGGTCGTATCTGAGTTGAGTTATCCTCATCTCGACAATCACAGCACACGCCACAGGTACAAGCTCCTCCTGGGCCATTAGTACAACCACCTGCCATAGGGCAGACAGTACTTACATCTGTGAAAAGCTCGTCTGGAATTCTTTTTCTAATCACCTCTTCTTCAGAAGCAAAGAAAAAGCCAAATACTGGACTTGATGGATCGTCTACATTTACAAGATTAGAAGGCACTTCTCCTACTGGACGGTCAAAAACACTTCCTTCTCTTTCACTCAAGATATCTATACCATTCCAGTACGAAAAGGCTGATTCTGATAGAGAGTATTGCTTGACTTGGAAGTAATATCCCTCAGAGAAGTTAGGAGAGAGTGCTATGGTTACCAGTTCAAAATCATCTATCTGGGCACCTGAAAACTCTTCAGGATCAAGTACGTATATATCTTCTATGCTTGTGATGCGATCTATGAAGCATGTCCTCTGTACCATATCATTGATCCCAGAGTCGGTTACTCTAAAGATGCTTCGCACCTCCCAGTACAGACCAGCATTGAGAGTTTCATCTATATCAGCGTCCACAGAAAGTCTGATTCTAGGTTGAGCTTCAAATTGGTTAAACTCATTGATCACCATCTCACTGATGCGGGAGATGTCGATATCACGAGGAGGTAGATTAGGAGGCATGATTTCAGTAGTCGATTCTATCGTACGACCATCAAAAGTTCTGACACGTATACTGTAGCCTCGACCTACTTCTGCTTGTATAGGTGTAGTAGAATCTAGCTCTTGTCTAAAGATCCCAGGAGTCCTCGTTGTAAGTTCCATCTGATTTCCTTGATCATCGAAGATGATTACTTCTTGCACCGCTAGTGGCTGTCGCGACTCAGGTGAAAAGTCAAAGAGTCTGGAAATATTTACTTCTACGAAAGAGGGGTCAGAGCTAACCACTCTTCCTTGGATAACTACTGAGTCACTAAACTCATTAGATACCTCGAAATCAATCGGGTCAATGCAAGCCTGATACAGTAAGAGGCCTATGGCTAGTGCTATTATTTTCAATATTTTCTTCATCGATTACTTATCTATTCACTACTCAACTATTCTAATCAAGTCAATCTTTTGATTCTTTATAAAAAAAAGTCTGGTCTTATCTCTGAAGATCCAGGGTCATCTCGACAATCACAACATAAACCACATCTACAGCCAGTTGGTACTGCAACCTCCTCTATCTGACATTCCTCACGCGCAGCCGGGCAATGTGGCAAAATCATCCCTTCAAAAAACTCTTCTTCGACTAATTTGTAAATGGTTTGTTGTTCAGCAGCAAAAAAATATCCAAATACTTCCCTCTCTGGATTTGTAGTATTATTCAGATTAGATACCACTTCTCCCACGGGCACATCAAAGGGCTGACCTTCTCTTTCGGAAAGTATATCGACTCCATTCCAATAAGCAAAAGCTGTCGGCGTAAGAGCAAACTGGTTTACTTGAAAGTAATATCCTTCGAATAAAAAAGAGTTAATAGGTATAGTTAACAACTCAACATCGTTCAGTACGCCGCTAGAAAACTGATCGGGGTCTAACACATGGATATCACTAACATTCGTTTTTCTATTCAAATAGCAAACTCTTATTCTACCATCTGCTAAACCCGAATCTGTAATCCTAAACCTACTTCTGACTTCCCAGAGAAGCCCTTGATCATTTTCTATATCAGCTTCTGTATCCACGGATAACGCTATAAATTCATCTGAACGAAGATCCCCAGTGACATTGTCCAAAGAAAATTGTTCTACTGTTGAGAGATTTAGATTCCGCGGGACCTGAGTCGCAGGAAGGTTTTCTAAATCAGATTCTATTACATCTCCATTTGTTCTATTTATAATAATCTTATATGACCTTCCTACTTCAGGAGATAATATAGAAGTAGCATTCAGTTCTTGAAAATAGGTTCCCGGCGTACTAGGTCTGATCTCCAGACTCTGGCCAAGATCATCTTGGATAACTACTCTGTCCACTCCAATTGGTTGTCTGGATTCTGCAGAGAAGTCAAAGAGGTTCTGTATGGAAACTTCTATAAATGAAGGATCACTCTTTATAATTCTCCCTTGTACAACCAAAGAGTCAGTAAAATCATTGGGCACATCAAATTCAATTGGGTCTAAGCACGACAGGCAAAGTAGTCCACTAAAAATGAATATAATATGTGACCAATTAGAATTCATTACTGCAACTCAATATTTACGGTAAGTGATGGGAAGGCTGCTCCTATGATGGCAAGACGATTAGCTTGTACTCTTTCGAAAGGCGCTCGCGTAAAGAAGACTGTGAACGGATTTCTTCTTCCTAGTACATTAAATACTGAGAAGGTCCAGCTCGTCCTAAAGGCTTTTTCCTTTTTATAACTCTGCCCAATCGTATAGGATAGGTCCACTCTGAAAAAATCCGGGATCCTACTAGAGTTACGATCTGAGAAGAGTGGTATGATTATATTATCAGGTGTGATGATATTACCAAGTGGTGGCGTCGTCGGTCGTCCGGTGCTATACGTTACATTCATAGAGAATGTATTACGTTGGTTAGGATTATAATTTAGAATGAGCGAAGCATCGTGAGTCTTATCAAAATTACTGAGGTACCACTCGCCGTCATTGATACCATCTACTCTCCTTTCTGATCTAGAGTATGTATAAGCTAACCAACCCGTTAGAGCTCCAACATTTTTCTTGACACTGAGCTCTGCACCGAATGCTCTACCCTCACCTACTAAGAGGTCAGTTTCTAGATGATCATTGATCAGTAATGTTGCAAAATCGATATAGTCAAACAAGTCATCGATCTGACGACCATAGAACTCTAAACTTGTCTCCCAGGTATTATCACTAAAGTTTTTGAAGTAACCGATGGAGACATTCTGAGAAGTAGGTGGTGTTATATATCTGGTGGATAGCTGCCACTGGCTCGAAGGTGTAGGACTGTCCGTATTAAAGATCTGATTGATATACTGTGCCGTCCTACTATATCCAGCTTTTACACTTGAGCTATTGCCGAGACTATATCTTAGAGAGACTCTTGGCTCTATATTACTGAACGAAGCTACTGTACCCGTCTTTCGGATAACCTCTCCGATGTTCTGATTAGTAGGATTGAGCGGATCCTCATACTGGAACTCATCATGCGGTCCTAGAAACTGATAAAGAGAAAATCTAGCTCCACCTGTCACTTGTAGGGCGTCTGACAGTGCATAAGATATATCAGCATACACTGCACTCTCTCTACCTTTCTCTTCTTCGATGGTGATAGGTCGTATCACAGAGGTTTCTCCCACCGGAGTTCTAATCCCAGGGTCTACCGTATATTGTATAGTAGATACACCGAGGTTGAGCTCTATACCTTCTTGAGGTACGACTTTAAAGTTATTCTTCAGCTTTATATAAGCTACATTATTATCTATCTGTGCTCCATCAAATCCATCAAGATCCAACTGACTTGATTCATAACTACTTGCAACCGCTGAGAAGGTATTGATCATCTTGTCACTCAGCAGAGCTCGGTATGTTAACTCTCCAGATCTTGTACCATAATCAAATCCAAACTCTTCGTTGAATGAAAAATCATCTTCAGTGATATATCCAGAGAATATGAAAGTGTGATTATCAGAAGGCTTGGCGGTGATCCTTAGGTTGCCATCATAGAAGAAGGATGAACTTCGTTGTACTTCTACATTGGAGATCTGTCCAAGTAACCAGTCAGTATAAGACGATCTAAATCCACCTACAAAAGCGACCTTGTCTTTTATGATGGGCCCTTCTGCTGCTATCTTACTCGATATCGGTCCAATACCTGCTTTAAGTCGAAATCTTTCAAAGTCTCCATCCCTCATCTCCACATCTAAGACTGATACAAGTCGCCCCCCAAATTGAGCAGGCACATTAGCTTTATACAAATCAACCTTCCTGATCAGGTCAGAGTTGAATGTAGAGAAAAAACCAAGAGCATGCGAAGAATTAAAGAGTATGGTTTCGTCTTGAAGAATGAGATTTTGATCCACATTACCTCCACGGACATTAAATCCAGATGCGCCCTCACCAACTGTACTTACACCTGGTTGCAGGAGAAAGCTCTTGATCACATCTACCTCACCTAAAAAAGTAGGAAGCTTTTTGATCTCTTTGATATCCATCGTCGCCACACCGATCTGCACCTGATTAACGGATGCATCGGCAGCTCTAGCTCGGATCGTTACTTCGCTCAGTTGTATGTCAGATTTATTGAGATTCACATCGAAGTTTCCTGTACTTCTCAGGTCTATGATCTGATAGAGATCTGTATAACCGATATATCCTATGGTAATCTCATGACGACCAGCAGGTACATTGTCAAGTTGGTAGCTGCCATCTATATCGGATGTAGTACCATTACTCAGCTCCTCTATCTGTACTGTAGCGCCGATCACTGCTTCTCCTGTCTGCGCATCTACCACTACCCCTCTTATAGAAGCAAGACCACTTGGGTCTAGACTCTCTATATCTCCGATGACCAACCTCTCTTCATCTTCTCCTTCATCCGTGATACTACTTTCTAGGGCGGCATAGAAGTCCGAACTATATGATCTATCTATCACCGATCTTGGTGCGATCACATATGCATAATCTCGATAAGATATGTATGACAGGGTGGACGAACCAAGAAGATCCTCAAGCACTTGCTCCACAGTCTGATCTTCAAATACTATACTGACTTGTCTTCCAAGTTCTGCAGAAGCCTTGTAGTATATATCCACATCGTAGAGTGTCTCTAGCGAGGTAATTACCTGTTCTAAAGAAAGGTTGTCATACGTACTGGATCTCAGTCTCTCGCCATCTTGTCCTATAGCCTGCGTATGTCCGATGGCAAATAGAAACAGGCACAAAGTGAAGCGAATCAATGTATATCTCATATAGTAGATGGGTATTTAGTCTCGAAAGACATATGCGCGGTAAAGAAAAGAATTTTGTTGGTCATTTCGCAGTAGCATTATTAAGTGAAAATTTTGACCAAGAGGTCAATTTCTTTTCTCTCTCTTTAACAACGTACTACCATCGATCATCGCTGCAAGAGCATACCTTTCTAGTTATGTTATTTTTTCTTGCTCGCTTTCGCAAATGGATTAAACTCGAGCACACGCCCTATCCAAAACTCAAGATCTTGATCATTATCATAGCCGTCTGGTTTTATGAAGATGTAGCCCTTCATGGGCCGACCCGTAAAATCCATAGGCATGGCATCATCTCTTTCTAGTAAGGTGGGATAGTTTTCTTGACCAACTCGGACCATCAAGAGATCTGTCTCTTTCTTCTTATCATAGTGGACACCACAAGCCATCTTACCATCGATCATAAAGATGAGGCCTCCCATCATCTTCCTAGCTTCAAAAGATGACTTTCTGTCTTCTAATATCCTAGTAATCCGATCAGCAGTATACTGGTCGTAAGCCATAACTGCCTAGAAGAACAAGGAGTACATCACCAAGAATACAATAGCTCCAGCTACAAATCCTAGTGCTGCCAACCAACTGATCTTCTTAAGGTACCAGATAAAGTCTATACGCTCCATACCCATCGCAGCCACACCAGCTGCTGAACCTATGATCAACATACTTCCACCCGTACCTGCAGAATATGCTATAAAGTGCCACATCTTGTCATCAACAACAAAGTCGTACATACCCATAGATGCAGCCACAAGTGGCACATTATCTATGATCGCGGAAAAGACACCTAGCAACATGACTACGATCTCTTGGGTCGGTATCGCCGCATCAAGTTGAGCAGCTAGGCTAGCAAGAACTCCTAAAGATTCTAGAGAACCAACAGCCATCAAGATACCTAGGAAGAAAAGTATACTAGACATCTCTATCCGGGATAGAGCCGTGTGGGCACTATACAAGTGTTTCTTTGATTCACTGAAGTCTTCTTCTGGGTGTATATATTCTGATACTAACCATACGATACCAAGAGCTAGCATCATGCCGATATATGGTGGCAAGTGAGTGATAGACTTAAATACTGGTACAGAAACAAGAGCGAGTATCCCTACAGTAAGCATCAGTTTACTACTTAACACACTATTCTTTTCAGCTTCGCGCTCCTCATCTCTGGATGTGAGATTGATCGTTCCTTTGAAGGCTGGTAATAGACTCGCCACAAAGGTTGGTACAGCAAGACATACAAATGATGGAATTATAAGATTAACTATCAAGCCAGGAGTTGTCACTTTCTCACCTATCCAAAGCATAGTCGTCGTTACATCTCCTATCGGCGACCAAGCACCACCTGCATTAGCAGCGATGACACCTAGTGAAACAAACCATAGTCTTTCCTCTCTATCAGGAACTAGTCGCCTGAGCAATGAAACAAGTACTATCGTAGAAGCCAAGTTATCAAGAGTAGCAGATAGGAAGAACGCGAGTATGCAGATCATCCATAACATCTTCTTCTTACTTGTAGTAGTAAGTCGATTTGTGATTACTGAAAATCCCTTGTGCAAATCAATCAGTTCCACTATCGTCATGGCTCCTATCAGGAATATCAAGATCTCAGCAGTCTTACCTATATGATGGAGTAAGACAGACACTAAGTTATCCGAGTAGTCGCCGTCTCCATGAAGTGCATGACCATGATGATCAAAAAGATCTAAGTGACCCAGAGATATAAAGGCCCAACATAAGGCACCCATGATCAGAGCAGGAACAGTCTTGTCCAACTTAAGGGGATGCTCAAATACGATGACCAAATATCCAATGATAAAACAGGCAATTACCGCGTATAACATATTCCTAAACTTAGTGCTGAGCGAGACATACTGAATATCTCGCTTATGGAAGGCCCAATATTAGTTAAAAATCTACTCCTAAGGTAGTAGTCTAGCCCTAATCGGATAGAGAATCCTTGATGATTTATCTGCGAAAGATCTTCTTCGGAAAAGTGATGCTGTAGGGCTCATCTTCATGATTGTAGTGGAGCATGACGTCATCATTAATCTTCGTTGTGGCAAAAAGAAGGTCACGGACGATTTCCTGTCCTGGTAGTAATATCTCGTGATCAAATTGCGCCTCTTGCACATACTGGATCTCATCTTCCACAGACTCGATACCTTTATTATACCATCTCATATCATCAAATATGTAGAAGATAGGCTCAGCATTGAAGAGGAGTGTTTCTCCTACAGGCACGCCTGTAGACACACCAGCAAGCGTGGAGAGGCCAACACCTAGGATACCAAGTGCAGTATTAGTTTTCCTTTGTTTTTTGATTTTTTTCTTCTCCTCTCTAAGGTGCTCTGCGATAGCAGATCCCTCGGAGGGAAATATGACCTGTCCATCACCATGCTCCATATAAAAGTTGGATTTATCAACTATCATAGCGGCTTCGCCGTGATTTTTTATGTAGCACTCATAGATGAATGAGTGACCTATAGCACCTATGTATGCGACTTCTAACTCAAAGTCATCATCCCCAACTACTCCAGCTTGTATCTTAGACTCTTCTATGTTCTGATAAATCTCACCATCTCGTTGGGTACGGCAAGAAGAGAATAGTAAAAAACCTACAGTTAGAGATAAGAGTATGTATTTGTAAAGACGCATCTCTATAAAAATACGATCTATCTACGTAGGATGTAGTCCTCGGTGAGCCTCCTTATGAAAACATTAAAACATCAAGCACCGGCATTCTTGACATCGGTATAGCCTTCCTTGATCATCGCATCGATCACTTTCTTACGCTGATCACCTTGTATCATGATCTCTCTTCCCTCTCTCTTACCACCTACTCCACACTTGGCTTTAAGCTTCTTACATAAGTCATCAAGCTGCGGTGCAGCAAGGGATAGACCCTTGATTAAGGTGACTGTCTTTCCACCTCTTCCTTTTCTTTCAACATAGACTCTGACCGGATCAGACTTGGACTTTGGTTTTTTATCCATATAGGTACTTTCTTGAGGTGGTGGGTCAGGTGCTTTAGAGGGATCACCCATAGATTGCAGGTCGTCCCACGATATACTTTTTGAAAACTTATCTTTTGCCATGTCTAAGACTTCATGAAGTCTGAACAAAGATGTATTTTTTGCCAAGAAAATAGAAGAGTATATGCCATCAGATCGAGTAAAGTTCAAAAATAAACATGGTTGTGAGTTGTCAGCGAGGATCGACTGGCCTCTAAGTAAGGGTCCTTATCCATTTGCCATTTTCGCACATGTGTTTACAGGTAACAAAAATATAAAGTCAGCAAGACACATCAGTAGAGCTCTTGCTCAGAATGGCATCGCTGTATTGAGATTTGATTTTACAGGGCTTGGAGAAAGTCAAGGCAACTTTGCGGATACTAATTTCTCGTCTACAGTAGATGATTTAATTTCTGCTGCTGAGTACCTGACAGAACATTATGAATCGCCCTCTTTGATGATAGGTCATAGTTTAGGTGGTGCGGCTTCATTATTTGCCGGTAGTAGGATAGACTCAGTCCAGGCCATAGTGACGATAGGATCACCTTCATATCCAGAGCACGTAGCTCACTTAATACAAGATAGCGTAGAGGACATAGAAAAAAATGGGGAAGCCAAGGTCAATATAGGTGGCAGAGAGTTTTTAATTAAAAAGCAATTTCTCGACGATCTAAAAGCACAAAATCACATTGAGATTATCAAGAATCTTGGCAAGGCGATTCTTGTAATGCATTCGCCGCAAGATAGGATAGTAGAAATCGATAATGCTGCTCATATCTACCAGCTTGCAAAACATCCGAAGTCATTTGTTACTTTAGATGGGGCAGATCATATGCTGACATCTAAGGATGATGCCTTCTACGCTGGACAAGTCATAAGCTCTTGGGTGAAAAGGTATGTAGAGTTTCCACAAAGAGAAAAACTGACAACCGACCAGCAAGTAGTTGTTAGGCTTAATGAAGAAGATAAGTATACCACTGATGTACAGGCTGGGAGACATGGATTTGTCACAGATGAACCAGAAGAGTTTGACGGCAATGGTTTTGGACCATCACCTTATGATCTGCTCATAGCGAGCTTGGGTACTTGCACAGCTATGACTCTTCATATGTATGCTCGTCGCAAAGGTTGGGATCTTGTAGATGTCAAGGTCCATCTCAACCACAGCAAGACATCTTTCTATCACGAGGATATGAAGGAGCTCGATGAAAAGAAAAGTAAGATCGACAGATTTGAAAGAGTGATAGAGATCAAAGGCAATCTTACCGATGAACAAAAAGCTGCACTACTACGCATAGCTAATCGATGTCCTGTGCATCGCACTCTGAAGACACCTAATGAGTTTGCTACTAGGCTTAAGGAGCAGGCGGATTGGGTGGTGGAGCATAGTGGGGAGTGATCGTATTGTTAGCAGTACATTTCAAATCACTTACTCAAAATAGCATCTCGGATACAACTTGACACAGGCATCTCGATCCCGATATCTATCGGGACTCGATGATCATACTTTCTTAATATATTCTCCACAGAACATGCTCCTATTGATCCCCAAAAGATATCCCTAGTGATCTTGCAGTTTTCAGGAGATAGTGATCTAAGTTCACGTAGTTATATTCCCTCACAGCCTCTGCTAATGAGACAGAAGTAATGGCATTATTTTGAAGAGCTACCATCTTACCAAACTGATTATTTTTTATGAGCTCATATGCTTTAACTCCCATGGCACTAGCAAGTATACGGTCGTAGGCCATCGGCGTACCACCTCTTTGAATGTGTCCTAAAGTAGTAGTACGAACTTGCGCCACGCAATTACAATTTTCCAATTGTACTCTTAGAGCATTACCTACTCCACCTAGCTTTATATGTGGGTCACCAGAATCTACGGCAGCAGATCCCGTGACATTACCATTCTTTGGCTTGGCGCCTTCAGCGATTACAATATTGACGAATCCTCTGCCCTTATCATATCTCTTCTGAATGATATCTATAATCACACCTAGATCGTATGGAATCTCCGGAATCAAACAGATCTCAGCACCTCCTGATATGGCTGTGTGAAGTGCGATCCATCCTGCATCCCTGCCCATCACCTCCATAATCATGACTCGATTATGAGAGGCGGCTGTGGTAACTAACTTGTCAAACGAATCAGAAGCTATCTGCACAGCCGTTGTAAATCCAAATGAAAGGTCTGTGGCCGAAAGATCATTATCAATTGTCTTTGGTACACCTATTATATTGACCCCCTTCTCATATAGAGCTTGAGATATCTTCTGACTGCCATCGCCTCCTATATTGACTACAGCATCAAAGCCGCCATTGACTATTTTCTGGACTAGTTCATCGGAGCGATCTATAGTAGTCCATGAACCATCTTCTTGTTGGACGGGAAAATCTAGAGGATTTCCACGGTTAGTAGTCTTAATGATCGTGCCTCCTGTCACATGGATGCCTCTAACAGCTTCATTAGATAGCAGAACAAGTTCTTGCTTGTCCTTTAGAATACCGTTAAACGCCTCTATGCTTCCCCAGACTTCGTATGATCCACCGTCAGACTTTGCAGCTTTTACTATCCCTCGGATAACTGCATTCAGACCTGGACAATCACCTCCCCCTGTACATACTAATATCTTCTTCATAAGTATATCTAATACTTTTTACCACATTATAATACGTAATTGACAAAGATCACTGTACAATCTCACTGACGTCTGTTCTATGTTTGATTTAATCACAATCTATGTCTCCACTAAGTCGATGGGTTATGATGTACTTGACTTAATGAGATTGTTTCCAGCTGTAATAAAATCCCAAAGTACAATTCCACCACACACAGATACATTCAGCGAATGCTTCGTACCAAACTGTGGTATTTCAACGGCCTGATCTAGCATGGGTAATGTCGCCTCAGATAGTCCTTGCACTTCATTACCAAAGATGATGGCGTACTTTTTTTCAGCGTCAATGGATATTTCCGAAAGGGGGAAAGAACTATCTGTCTGCTCGATACCTATGATCTCAAAATCCTGGGACTTGAGATCAAGGATAACTTTGGTGATATCTTCCGAGTACGTCCAGTCTACCGATGAAGTAGCTCCGATAGCGGTCTTGGTGATCTCACGATGTGGGGGCTGAGCGGTAATGCCGCAGAGGTAGATGTGCTGTATGCGAAATGCATCGCATGTCCTGAAGAAAGACCCTACGTTATGGGCAGATCGGATGTTATCAAGGATTACGACGACGGGAGACTTGGGTAGCGTCTTGTAAGTATCGACGTCTACTCTACCTAGTTCTTGGAGGCTCAGCTTACGCATAGGCTTATGCCATGGCTAAGAGTTCCTTGGCTTTCTTATACTTGATAGCGGCATCTACAAATGCTACAAAAATCGGATGTGGTACTTCTACCCTACTCTTAAGTTCGGGATGATACTGCACACCTATAAAGAATGGGTGATCCTTGCGCTCGACGATCTCAACTAGATTATTATCAGGATTGATCCCTGAAGCATAGAGACCGGCTTCTTCCATTCTGTCGAGGTAGTCATTATTAAACTCATATCTGTGACGATGTCTTTCTGAGATGTGGGGTGTCTTATAAGTCGCTATGGCTAATGACCCTTCTTTGATATCACAAGAGTAGGCTCCTAATCTCAT
>CAZXIE010000088.1:0-15455 GCA_964640065.1 uncultured Saprospiraceae bacterium | reverse complement strand
AACTGTCTAAGATTAAAGTCAGATTCTAATTTCAGGCCTAATACAAGATCAGTATTTACTTCCAATCCATAGGTAAAGTTTCTCGAAGTTTGATTTAACTGTGTATTGATATTATACTCTGTTCTTTCGATTCCAAATCTTGAATTTAAGTAAAGTGAAAATTTCTGACTAGGTGTAAGGCTTAATCTGAAGTTCGGATTATAGCTCACAGTACTTGTATTATTGAGCACATTATTAACAAAAGCATTACTATTTCTTATATTAGACCATAGGTTGACTCTAAACTGAATCTTATTTGGTTTGATAGGGATATTTACTCCTAGGCCAAGATTACTTTGACTACCGCCATCGAAATTAATAGGGCGTATCCTAGTTATTAGAGATTCATCTATAAGCTCTTCTGTTATAATCTGGTTCGTAAAGAAATTATAACTTCCATTGATCCAAGCTCTAAATCCTGTGAGTGGTTTATTTATATTGAAGTACACACTAAGACTCTTGCTAACTTCTGGGAGCAGGTCTGGATTACCTTCCCTCAAGTAAAAAGGATTGCTATTATCCACAACTGGCTGTAGGTCATTAATCTGTGGCTCTCTTGCATTAACAGTATAAGATAGGTTCAGATAAGAATTCCTAAACGGTTGAAAAAAGACGGATGCATTGGGGAGCCAGATATCAAACGTCTGATCGACCTCCCCTCCAAAATCAGGAGCAGCGCCTTCGAAAGATCCCGTGAGTGAAAATCGCTGAAAAGCTGCGCCTACTGATAAGTTAATTCCCTTATGCCCATACTTGAGTGATGAACCAAATCGATTCATATTGATCTGATTGTCATATTTTCTGGTTAGAAAGGTATTGACATTCGATTCATTATTGACTACATCTACGACTTCTCTATCTCCATTTTCTTGTCTGTTTGATAGATTATAAAAAGATTGTAGTGTGAATTTCTCTCCTATAGGCTCCACATATAAACTATTGACTCTGAAAACGTCTTTCGATATGACATTATCAAAATTCTGATCTATCACCTGTCTAGCACTAGTCCCAAAATCATCGAAGATCTCATTGATAGAAAACTGTTGTTGGAGTCGATTCAAATTAGAAGTCTGAAAAGAGCTATTCACTCCAAACCTCCTTCGTTTATGCGATCGGAATTTTTTCGAAAAAACACCACGGACATTTACTAGATACCCGTCAGAATCATTGCTATTATCAAAACTCACAGCATTCGTATTGGTGGTTTCATCGGCAAATCTTGCGGACGACTCTCTGATAAATGTGCCCGTATTATCAAGGGCTGCAAACTGCGTTTTAAGAGTGAACGTATGAAAAGAGTCAATCTCCTGTTTTACCTCAATCTCAGCTCGATGACCAATGGCGTTCGTCGCATTTTCGCTAAACGAACTTTCAAGTGCATTGGTAGGATTCAAAAATGTCTCTCTCTCACTTATTGTCTCAGCTACTAGTGCTTTACGATTGATAAAGTAGTAGCTACTGATCTTCGTTTTCTTATGGTCGTAGTTAAAGTTGATGCCACCATTGGTGTTTTCTGGAAGACCGCTTTGCTGATTAGAAAAGAATATACTTTGCAAACTAGATTCTAGTCCATCATCTCTACCACCGCCAAAAGAATAAGAGAATCCACCTCCAAAGCCATATATACCGTCATCATTAAAACTCCAAGACTCAGATCCTAAAAATCCTTGATAATCATCCCACGACAGTCCGTTACGCCCAGTATTATTAGCAACACCGATTAATGAGAATTGGAACTTATCGTCAAAGCGATTATAGTTTCCTTTTACCTCGTATCTGTCTCTCGAACCAATACCTGCAGCTACCTTACCGAAAGCCCCTGATTTAAATCCCTCTTTGAGTTCCAGATTCATCGTCTTGTTCTGATTACTTTTATCCTGAGTACCGGTAATCTCTTCTTCTTCTGTTGTTTCATCAAACACTTGGACCTTGGCGATGCCCTCTGCAGGTAGATTTTTAGTAGCGGCTTTGGGATCATCTCCAAAGAATTTTTTGCCATCTACAGTTACCTTATTAACACTATGCCCATCTGACGTGATGGATCCATCTTGTTCAACTTGTATGCCCGGTAATCTCTTAAGCAGATCTTCTACACTTGATCCTTCTGGCACCCGAAAAGTGGAAGCATCATACTCTATCGTATCCCCACGAAGTTTGATCGGAGCACGAGCCGCTTTAACGATGACCTCCATCAACTCAGTGGAGATCTCCTTCATAACGAGAGACCCGAGGTCTATATCACGATCTATATAACTCACATTTTTCGTGATAGGGACGTGACCTATAAACGTTGCTTTCAGTAGATGATCTCCGATTTTGACCCTTTTGAACTCGAAGTTTCCATCTAAATCCGATTGGGTAAAATCCAGAAATGTGCTATCCATATCAAGTAACATGATAGTGGACTGGATAAGGGGACTTCCAGCAGTATCAACAAGACTTCCTTTGATACTGTAGTTCTTTTGAGCATTTACGAAAGTGGTAGCAAGAAGAAAGAGTATACATAAAGCGCTGAAGCGCAGTCGAACAGTTGGTAGTGGCATGTGTCAGATAGTTTGATCGTAAGTTAACTGTTCCTCTATGCCTATCACATGGCCGAACAGTTAATGAATTGATAATATCAGACCACTGCTATGAGCGAATCTTAAAAATTATCACTCTGTATTAGACGATCTCAAGTGCCTCTTTGGTGTGTAGACTTAGATTTAGTCGTTTAATTGGCGTGTATCGTCGAAGTACTTGACAAAGAATATTTTTTTATGGAAACTTTAGAACCTAAAATAGTTTCCTTGGTTTAATGACTATGATACCCACATCAACACATGTCGATCATGAGCGCGAGATCATCAGCATCTTAGACTACTCAGTCAATGAGATAATGAAGCTAGGCATCAAGGCCGTCAGTATGGATGACCTGTCGAAGTCGCTCGGCATGTCCAAGAAGACGCTCTACGGTCACTTTACAAGTAAGCGAGATCTGATAGAAAAATCTATCCTTAGACATCTCAGTCTTGAAAAGCAAGTGATAGACGAGATCCATACGAGGTCTGTAGATGCCATAGATGAGATGGCTCAGATCGCAGAGCACACTGTAGTACACTTCCGACAGATCAGTCCCGTATTAATCCATGACCTTCAGAAGTTCTACAAGGATATATGGAGTTATGTCGTAACTCATCAAACGCAGTACTTCTTCGAAAAGATCGAGAATAACATCTCCCGTGGTATCGCAGAAGGTTACTACCGCAAAAACCTCGACGCTGAGATCGTCACCAAGCTCTACGTAGCAAAGTCATTTAGCCTTGTGGATGACACTCTCTTTGATCCACATATGTACAGCAGAGAGCACCTAGTCAAGCAACATATACAGTATCACCTCCATGGTATTCTCACAGATACTGGACGAAAACACATGCATGACTTTCACTCATTAATGATATAAGATATGATGAGAACGATATTGATAATTATTATAGCGCTTTCGCAAATAAGCCTTTCAGGTCAGCAGTCCTTCACCTTGGCTCAAGCGATTAATTATGCACTCGAACATCACGAGTCATTACAGATATCAAGGCTTGATGCTGAGAATGCCTTATGGCAATACAGAGAAGCCAAGTCTATAGGATTACCCAACATCAGAGGTAATGCTGACTATACCTTTTACTATCAGCGACCAGTTCAACCGACAGAAGACTTTTTGTCGCCTGCCATCTTTGGGATCTTGTTTCAAGAACAAGTCATAGAACCAAGAGAACTAGGTCCACCAGAAACGTTTGAGTTTTCCTTTCTAAGAAAACATAATCTTAACCTCGGCATCACGGGCGAAGTGCTCGTCTTTGATGGTAACTTTCTAAAAGGTCTGAAAGCGGCTCGCTTGTTTATAGATCTAGCATCTAAACAGATCCGACTTACAGAACAAGACATCGTGCAAAATGTCACTAGAGCCTATCAAGGTGTCCTAGTAGCGGAGCGTAATACCAACATCATACAAGACAATATCGACAACATCAATGATGCCATCCGCGAAGCAGAAGTGACTTACGAGAATGGATTTATAGAAGAGCTAGACGTAGACCGACTTAAACTGTCTCTAGAAAATCTCAATATCGAAAAACTCAAACTCAGCAAGCTGATAGACCTGAGTTACAACGCTCTGAAGTTTCAGATGGCCCATCCTTACAACGAGAACTTTGTTGTAACTGATGACCTCGAAGGGGCAGTAGAGCAGTTGATTAATGACCCAAAAGGCTTCATCGAAGATATAGACCCAACTAAAAGACCTGAGCATAACATCCTTGTCGATGCAATCGCACTAGATTATGCGGATCTCATCAGGATCAAACAAGGTTATCTACCAAGTGTATCTGCCTCAGCTGGTTATGCTCAGAATCTTCAAAGAGATGGATTATTTAATGCCAATGAAGCAGGGTTTCTTGGCAATGGATCTGTAGGACTACGAGCTCGTATACCGATCTACGATGGAGGATTTACTAAAAGTAAGATCCAACAAAAAAAGATAGAGATAGAAAAAAGAGAGATAGAGCTAGCAGAGTTCGATAGAGCGATGCACCTACAAGTACTTAATGCACGAGGTAATTTTGAAACCGCTCAACTCTCCTTAGACAACGCAAAAAAAGTACTCGCTCTAAACGAGAAAATCTATGATAAAGCGAGGATCAAGTATAGAGAAGGCGTCGGCAGTAGCATAGAAGTTACTCAAGCTGAAGCCTCGCTATACCAGTCACAAGCACAGTACATCAATGCACTTTACGATCTACTCACAACAAAGACAGAGATAGATATCGCCACAGGTGATATCCTTTCACTCATCCAACAGTAACATGACTACCCATCACGTCCAAAAAAATAAAAGCATGAAAAAGGTTTTACCAGTACTCCTATTGATCCTCTTCTTAGGAAGCTGTCAGGAGCAAGAAAAAGAACCAGAGACTCTAGCAGAGTTTTCTGCTCAACTCGCTGAACTCAAGAAAGAACGCAGTATGCTTAACAAGCAGATCGAACAGCTCTCTGACAAGGTAGCTGAGCTAGATCCATCGCTACAAGAAAAAGCCAAACTCGTAGAGACCGATACAGCGAATACTTCAGACTTCGTCAGGTACATAGACATTCAAGGATCAGTAGAAGCCGATGACCCCGTCAATGCTGTAAGCGACATGGGTGGTCGCATCACTAGCCTTAGAGTAAAAGAAGGACAGTATGTCAAGAAAGGAAGCATCATCGCACAGTTAGATGTAGAGACGATAGAAAAACAAATATCAGAACTTGAGACTTCTCTAGAACTTGCAAGAGACATGTATGCTCGCCAGGACAGACTCTGGTCACAAAAGATCGGTAGTGAAGTGCAGTACCTTCAATCAAAAAATAATGTCGAAAGACTCGAGAAATCTATGGAGACACTTAAGCTCCAAGAGAGCAAGGCCTATGTATATGCACCGATATCTGGAGCGGTAGACTTCGTCATGATGAAGCAAGGTGAAGTTGCCTCGCCAGGACTACCGATCGTACAGATACTTAATACCTCTCAACTCAAGGTAACTACTGATCTACCTGAGAACTATCTCAAGATGGTGAAACGAGGTATGATCGTAGAGCTAGAGTTTCCATCTATAGAACTGACTACATCAGGTAGTATATCGCAACTTGGAAGAAAGATAGACCCGACTAACAGAACGTTGGAGCTCGAAATCATACCAAAGAAATCATCAGCACTCCTGCGCCCTAATCTGCTAGCTCAGATCAAAATCAAAGAATATCAATCCGAAGATGTGGTGACCATGCCACTCGAGTATATCCTGCAAGAAGTCGATGGAACCGAGTTCGTATATATCGTAAAGAAAGATAAAGAAGGAGCACTTAGAGCGAAGAAGAGATATGTCAAAATAGGTGAAGCCGCCGATGGCAATGTTATTATTACTGAAGGCCTTACCTCAGGGGAGGTTGTCATCTACAAAGGATCGCGTAACGTCAGTGATGGAGAACTCCTAGAAATAGCTAACTCATAAGATATGACCGCACAAACCATCAAAGAAAAACTTCGGTCATTTGGCTTGACCAACTTTGCTGTCGATAATGGTACAACCATCGTTATCCTGGCTATCATGATACTCATCTTTGGACTGAGGTCATACCGGACGATGCCTAAAGAGTCTTACCCCGAAGCGAGTCTTCCTACTATCTATATCAATACGCCCTACTTCGGCAATAGTGCTGAGGATATAGAGAATCTTATCGCTCGACCGCTCGAAAAAGAAATATCGACGATCAGCGGACTCAAAAGAGTGACTAGTACTTCTATCCAAGATTTTTCTGTAGTTCTTGTTGAATTCGATCCCGACCAAGAACAAGAAGTTGTATTGCGTAAGGTGAAAGATGCTGTCGATGCTGCTAAATCCGAGCTCCCAAATGACTTAGATACTGACCCAACCGTAGAAGAAGTCAACTTCAGCGAATTCCCCATCATGACGGTCAATGTATCCGGCAACTATGGCATGGATGAACTTCGCGAAATAGCAGAATACCTACAAGAGCAGATAGAAGGCATGCGCGAGATTAATCAGGTCAATCTAAAGGGGGCTCTCGATAGAGAAGTGAAGATAGATGTAGACGTTATTAAGATGCAAGCTTTGCAAGTCAGCTTTAACGACATCGAGCAAGCCGTGGCTCAAGAAAACATGTCGATGTCAGCTGGTGAGATCGTAAGTAACGACTTCAGAAGATCGATCAGAGTAGTCGGTGAGTTTGAAAAAGTCTCTGAGATTGAGAACATCATCGCTAAAAGCGAAAATGGCAGACCAATCTACCTACGCGACTTTGCTAAGGTGAGCTATGGTTTTGAAGAAAGAACAAGTTACGCTCGATCTAATCAACTTCCCGTCATCGCCCTTGATGTAGTCAAGAGAAAAGGAGGTAACATCATCGATGTGGCGGCTAAGATCAAAGCGCTTATCGATACAGAAAGAAAAACTCTTCCGCCCGATATCAATATCGCCATCTTCAATGATACATCTAAATATACCGAAGAGTCCGTATCCAATCTAGAAAACAGTGTCATCTCAGGGGTCATACTTGTCATACTCGTACTGCTATTTTTCCTAGGACTACGCAACTCATTGTTCGTGGGTATCTCTATACCTCTATCCATGCTGATGGGCATCCTATTCCTTGATATCACCGGCACCTCGATAAATATGATCGTACTGTTTGGTCTCATATTAGCACTCGGACTTCTCGTGGATAATGCCATCGTGGTAGTAGAGAATGTCTATCGATATCGACAAGAGGGATATAGTCCCAAAGATGCGGCTAAGTATGGTGCAGGTGAAGTAGCTTGGCCTATCATAGCCTCTACGGCAACGACCCTAGCAGCGTTTATCCCACTTGCTCTGTGGCCTGGTATTATGGGAGAGTTCATGAGGTATTTTCCGATAACTCTCATGGCAGTGCTTACCTCATCTCTATTCGTAGCTCTCGTGATTAACCCTGTACTTACTTCCTACCTTATGAAGGTTGATGAAGAAGCAGAAACTAAAGACGAACGTCGCAGAAGAATTAAAAACGTATTGATCGGTGCCCTTGCTATGGGAGTTATAGCCCTTGCTGGACACTTTAGCGGAAGAGAGTGGGTGCGTAACTTGTTTAGTATTGCCGTCCTAATCTCGTTAGTCAATTTTTTCATCTTCAGACCTGGTACGTTCTTCTTTCAGAAAAAGGGACTACCGTTTTTGGAGACAGGATATAAAGGCTTTTTGAGAGGTGTGCTTTCTGGAGTAGGACCGTATATGACATTTGGCGGAACCATTCTTTTACTCATTGGATCTTTCATGCTCTTCGGTATGTTCACACCTAAGATCGAATACTTCCCCACAGGGGACCCCCAGTACGTTAACATCTTCGTTGATCTTCCCTTAGGTTCAGATATAGAATCCACTAATTCCATCGCTAAGGAGATAGAAGCTGACGTTAGAAAAGGTGTGGAGCCTTATCAGGATCTTGTAGAAGAAATACTTACCCAGATAGGAGAAGAAACATCAGATCCCAACTCTCCTCCAGAGCCAGGAGTAACTCCGCATAAGGCAAGAATCACAGTCTCCTTTATACAGTACAAAGATCGTAATGGAGTATCGACTTCGGACGCCATGCAAGCTATCAGAGATGCAGTAGAAGAACATCCAGGCGTAACCATGGTCATTGATAAGGACAACGACGGACCACCAACCGGGCTACCGATTAACATAGAAGTAATCGGTAAAGATGTAAGCCAACTCATAGAGATAACAGATGATATGAAGACGTATCTCAACAGTCTAAAAATAGCAGGTGTCGAAGGGCTTAAGACTGATGTCGTCCTCGCAAAACCAGAAATGGAAGTCCATATCGATAGAGAATCAGCGAGGAGGTATGGCTTATCTACAGCACAGATAGCTTCCACTCTACGGACATCTGTATATGGTCGAGAAGTGTCCAAATACAAAGTAGGTGAGGATGAATATCCGATCATGGTACGTCTCAATGAAGATGCTCGATATAGTACTTCTGCCCTTATGAATCAGGAGATTACCTTCAGAGATCAAGCATCTGGTAGGATCGTCCAGATACCAATCGCCTCAGTGGCAGATTTTTCATTTTCAACTAGTTATAATGCTATCAAAAGAAAGGATGAAAAAAGGATGGTCACGATCTACTCCAATGTACTAGATGGCTACAACACGAATGAAATCGTAGGACAGTTCAAAGAAGCTATGGAGCAATATGACATGCCTGCCGGCTACTCTTTCGCATTTACAGGAGAGCAAGAACAACAGGCCGAAGACATGGCATTTCTTAATGGTGCTTTCATGGTTGCTTTATTCTCGATTTTCATCATACTAGTATTACAGTTTAACTCTGTTTATAGTCCTTTTATCATCATCTTATCCGTCGTCTTTAGTACGATCGGAGTACTATTAGGATACGTGATTACGAGTAGAACCATAGGAGTTGTATTTACGGGAGTGGGTATCATATCCCTCGCCGGCATCGTCGTGAATAATGCCATCGTACTCGTAGATTATATCAATCTACTGATTAAAAGAAAACGAACTGAACTCGGCTTATCTACTATCTTCTTCATGCCAAAGGAAGATGTAAGAGCTGCGATCATCCAAGGCGGAGCAACGAGATTACGCCCTGTATTACTGACAGCTATCACCACAGTTCTAGGCCTCATCCCTCTTGCGATCGGTTTTAATATCAACTTCTTTACTATCATCTCTGACTTAGATCCACAGTATTATCTCGGTGGTAACACGACTAAACTTTGGGGAAGTCTTGCATGGACCGTGATCTATGGGCTGGTGTTCGCTACCTTTCTAACACTGGTAGTGGTGCCAGCGATGTACTGGCTAGCTTATAGGCTGAGATATGTCACTGAAGGATGGGCGAAAAAGACGGATCCCTCTCTGTCTGACGCAGCAAAAGAAGCAAATCCGACTATATTAGATGCATATTAAAAGAGGATGAAAGAGAAACAACTGCGCGACCTCAGGAAGAGCTACAAACTCAACTCACTGATAAGAGAAGATCTTCTTGATGATCCAAAGCAACTGATGAGTAACTGGTTAGAGGATGCTATCAGCTTTAAGGACCCTGAGCCCACTGCCATGACGCTATCTACTGTCGATCTCGATGGCCAAGCATCATCTAGAGTTGTCTTGTTAAAGGACATAGATGATGGCTTTGTCTTCTTCACTAACTATCACAGTAAGAAAAGTGAAGACATGGAAGCGAACAACAAAGTATCTCTACTTTTTCATTGGAAGATTATGGAGCGCCAAGTACGCATCCAAGGCACCGTAGAAAAGGTGAGTGAAGAGACTTCTATAGAGTACTTTGACAGTCGTCCTAAAGGCAGTCAACTGGGTGCCTGGGCATCTCCTCAGAGTAAAAAGATAGCTAGCCGTAACACCCTCGACGATCGCATGACTGAATTACGTGATGTATACCAAGGTCGAGATTCGCTACCTAAGCCAGCCCACTGGGGAGGCTATCGAGTGCTTGCTAATTACTATGAGTTTTGGCAGGGGCGAGACAACAGGTTACACGATCGGTTTACTTTCACTTTCGTAAATGATGGCTGGGAGATCAATAGAATTGCTCCCTAGTCGGCAACTAAAGTTGAACTTTAAATAGTGACGGTGACCCTATGTTTTCCGCTTCAGAAGTAATATAAAGAGTCGAATCAGACACCCACTCTACGGCCTCCATCTGACGCTTAGAGTCTAGGTTATATCTCACCTTTTGACCACCAAAAAAGTCCGATCCTTCATACTCCGAAAAGATCCAGACAAACGGATCAAAAACACCTCCAGTAAAATTATATCCCACTAGACAAAGTCGATCTTGACGGGGACTTAAAGCCGCACCAGTTATAGCTCCTTTAGAGTCAAATTGGTCCATCGCAGTGAGCTGGAAGTCGCCAGATGTTTTAGGTAAGCGATAGATCATGCATATTTCGTCCTTCCAACTTTTGCTAAATAGATAAAGACTATCTTCATAACTCACCATAGCCTCGCAGTCAAAGTTGTGATCATAGCTGCCCGGAAATTCTGTTTGGTCTGCATAACTAAAGTTGATCTGCATATCTACTTCAGTACTCTCAGCTGTCAGACTGTCTATTGGTAGGGCGTAGATCATTAAGTCTTTTCGCTGTCCTAAGTTGTTACCAAAGTTGCCGATATAAAGGTGAGTGCTATCCGAAGTGATATCTTCCCAATCCGTATTAGTAGATCCCAAGGCTTCTACTTGATGAAGGATCGTTCCCTGCATATCAAACTGAAAGAGGTCGTTGGGATTACCACTATCATTGAGTGTCCAGATAGTCTGATCAATCTTCGTGATGCCAGAAGTCTCTTTGATGGCAGAATCGAGATCAGTTACTTTCTCAAATGGAATAAATTCAAAAGCCGCGAGCTGTATATTTTCGCTATCCCTTGATTTACAAGAGAAAAGCAAACAAATGGAGACCAAGTAGTACAAGTGCTTCATCGACTGAAGGGATGTATTTTGTTGCTACGTCAGAGGAACTTCCTAAAAAGGAAGGTCATCAAAATCATCTGATCCCTTCTGCTCATCAGAGGCAGTCGGCCAGTTAGCAGGATCACCTGCAGAAGTATCAGCAGGGGCAGGAGCTGCGGCAGCAACCTCACGGTTCACACGCCATGCTTTGATATTTGTGTACCACTTTCCGTTATACTCACGGCTTTCGATATCGATACTAACTGTTACTTCTTCACCCTCTTTCAGTGCGAAAGTCTCGATCGTATCACCCCAAGCATAAAAACAAACTTGCTTTGGATACTGACCCGGAAGCTCGATGACATATTCTTGTTTCTTCCAAGTACCGTTGCGCCCCTCTCCTGATTGGGGAGCTAAGATTTTTATGATTTTTCCTTTGAGTTCCATGTCGATAGATTAATTGGACTACAAACATATAGAAAAGACTAATAAATCTTTTTCTTATTTGAAGTCTCGGTTCGACGAAGAGTTAGTGGATATGAAAGTATTGCGTGCGGACCAGTAATATAACGGGCAAAGCGGATATATTCCAAGGGGTTTTAACCCCTTGCTTATGATTAGCAGATCCAACTTCATCAAGGCACTAAAGTCCCTTGTCATGTAAGTTAAGTTACCTCTCCCTGTGCAAATTTTAGATCTGCTATAAGTCTGTCGCGAGACGCGAAAGACAACACATCGTTTTTTCAATGTTAAGTTGCGGGTCCACACTCAACGTTCAACTCATGCGTATCAGGTTCCATCCAAGGGGTTTTAACCCCTTGATCTATAAATAGTGGATTCAAAAACATCAAGGGCAGAAGCCTTCGTCAAGTAAGTTGATCAAAGACCACCAAAATATCCCCTTGCCCTCTCCACCACCTTTGGCGCTAAGATCAATGTAGCCACCATAGTAGGTATAGCCATCAAGGCATACACACCATCGATCAGATTGATCATCATATCTAGGGTGGTCGTAGCTCCGATGAGGATGCTTAGGAGATAGAATATGTTATAGTACTTGGCTTTATCTGCTCCAAAAAGGAAGGAAGTGCATTTGGTACCGTAGTAGGAAAATGAAAAAAGAGAAGAAATACTGAAGACTGCTATACAGAGTAAGAGTACATACCGACCATAACCCGGTAATGAACTACCAAAAGCCTCAGCTGTCAGTGTAACACCGTTAGACTCACTCATCTCCCAGACTCCTGTCACGAGTATAGCAAGGGCGGTAAGTGTACACACGATGATCGTATCTATGAATGGTCCCAACATCGCCACGAGTCCTTCTCGGATCGGTTCTGAAGTCTTCGAGGCGCCATGAGCCATAGGTGCCGTACCGATACCCGCTTCATTAGAAAAAGCGCCTCTTCTTACACCAAGTATGATGAGTGCACCCAGTGCTCCACCAAAAAAGTCGTCACCTTCTATGTGACCAGCAGCAAAGGCATCAGTGAATATCAAACCTAGATATCTAGGTACCTCAGAAGCATTCACTAATAGGATAGCGACCACACTGATAAAGTAAAGCACGACCATGGCCGGGACAAGTCGAGATGCAGTGAGCGCGATGCGCTTAAGTCCACCTAATATGACGATGGATGTGATGACTAATAAGAACACACCTATATATATCTCAGACTGTCCTGCACTGTAGAGATCATGGGGCTTAAGTAAGATATCTCGTATGGCTTGTGATAGTTGATTCACATTGAATACAGGTAGGGCTCCTATCAATCCCGCAGCACTAAAGAAGATGGCCATCGGCTTCCACTTTTTGCCTAGCCCTTCCATGATAAAATACATCGGTCCTCCTTGGATCTGACCATCGGTATCTCGACCGCGATACATGATCGATAGACTGCAAGTAAAAAACTTAGTGCACATGCCGATCAATCCACTCATCCACATCCAAAAGATTGCTCCAGGACCACCGATGCTGATGGCCACTGCCACTCCAGCGACATTGCCCATCCCTATGGTAGAGGCAAGCGCTGTGCTGAGTGCCTTGAAGTGTGAGATCTCTCCTTCTGAGGTGTCTTCATGATATTTCCCTGAGAGCAGAGCGAAGGCATGACTTAAATATCTAAAAGGAAGACCCTTGATTCTGATCATGAGATAAAAGCCACCACCTATGAGCAGTGCTAACAGCGGATATCCCCAAGCGAGGCTTGAAAACTTTGCTATCCATCCGTCTATTTGTTCTATAAGGTCCACCCTTGGCAACATCTTTGACGTAAGATATCATGAGCATTTGTAAGGCATGGATATAATACTGACTTTTGCAGCTTTTTAGAAAAAGGTAATATGAAACATCAGATGAGATATATCGTCATCATCTTAGGCATCCTCTTGATGGGTGCATGTAAGGATAGTTCGGACACAGGTAAGAAAGTCATCGATGACCTTCCATTTGCGAAAGCGGAAACAGCTAAAGCGTATGCCGACCTTATTCTTAAGTCGATTAGGACTAATAGAGACAAACCGATATACCAGGAGTTTGCCGATGCCACGGATATCAATGCGGACAGCTTAGACTACTATACGAGCATGTATAGTACTGGCATAGGTGGACGTGAAGACTGGGAGTTTATCGACGTGACTGCTGGATCTCAGAGTTCGGAGGATGCGAAGGCATTTGACTATGCATGGCTAGATCCGTCTGGTCGACTCGGCATACAGATCAAGGTGGTAACTGCTGGTGAGAAAGGTGCATATACTTTAGATAAGCTTGAGTTACGTAGCAGACTCGATGTCATGAAGAGTCGATCTATCCCAGGAAGTACTATCAGCAACTACGAAAAGATCGACTATGACTGGGATGCTGATCTGAAGCGAAAACTCGAAGCACAGCAGAAGTAGATTCCTGCCATTTGGGATATCGTATCTTCATACATAGATAAAATAGTAAGAACTATGGCACAGAGAAATGATCAGACGGCGTCATTTATGGTTAGATTTAATCAGAAGATCTATCAAGATACTGAGGGACTAGATCAGGTTCAGTGGCGAGGTAAGATCTCTCATGTGCAAGGTGGCGATCACAGCAACTTCTCGGAGTTTTCAGAAGCGATCTCCTTTATCCAAGACAAACTATCAGGACTCACCAAGCAAGCTACCGAAGATAGGACGCCCGAAGAACAGGAAGGTATACTCACTAAAAGTTTCGACATCTGGAAGAAACTATCGACCACAGGTGCCAAGATGGCCATGGAGACTATCAAAGACCCTCGCAAGGGCGTTGCTCAGATCCAAGAACAGATATCACAAGTGGGCGAAGAACTAGGATCTAAGATCGAGATAGACAGCATCCGATCCGCGTCCAAGTCCGATCTACAGACAGTACTCAAGAGACTTGAAGAAGTATCCGCCGACCTCAGATCTCTACATAGCAAGGTAGACGCCATCTCCGACAAATAGACAGATGTCAGCTGATGCAGATAAGCTCAGTGGACTGCAAGCCCGTCAAGAAAAAGCAAGCTTGCATATCAGAACATTAGGTGCATTTGCAGCTAGTGTATCAGGTATAGCTCTTCCAGATAAAGCATATGGTAGGGAAACAACCATACAACTCTTTCAGTATCTCGTCACCGCACGAGGGCGCCAGACCTTACATCGTGAGAAGATCATCAACAGACTTTGGGAAAATACCGATCAAGAAGAAGGCGAAAGAAACTTCAAGGTCGCTCTACATGGTCTCAATAAAGCTCTCGAACCTAATCGCAAGGCTCGCACTGAGGCCATCTATGTGAAGCGCCAAGGTATCTCGTACTTCCTTAATCCCGATGAAGTATGGATCGATTCTCAAGCCATGGAGGACTATATCGCTTTCGCAAATGAAGCATACATCACCAATCAAGATCTCGCGGCACAAGCCTATAAACTTGCCTTAGACCTCTATCAGGGATCTTACTTGCCAGATCGCATCTACGAAGATTGGACCAGTGAAGAAAGAGAGCGACTTCAAGTCCTAGCCCTTAGTGGTTACATGTCACTTGCAGATTACTATCTCGAAAGACAGCCGCTAGAGACCGTCCGCCTAGCACAAGAAGCGCTGTTCATAGATGCTACTTGGGAAGATGCATATGCTCTACAGATGAAAGCTTACCTCGCACGTGGTAATCGCCCGGGTGCCATCGAGACTTATTATAAGTGTATCAAAGTACTTGATGATGAGTATGGTTTGGATCCATTGCCTACTACGCAGGCTTTGTTTGATGGGATTGTGTGAGTGGGGATTCACCAGGTTGTATTGCGGATCCTCACGTAATACTTTTCTCCTATCAACTGGCTCGTCTCACATAGGATGAAAATTACGTGTGGACCCGCAACTTAACTTTAATAAACCTGTGTTGTCTTTCGCGTCT
>CAZXIE010000087.1:12990-15779 GCA_964640065.1 uncultured Saprospiraceae bacterium | reverse complement strand
GAGTATGGATCTTCGGTTCCATCCCACTTTCGTAAATGCTCGCCTTGGTCATCAGAAGAACTATCCACTAATACCTTGCCTAGGCCCAGTAGGCATCCAAAAGCTATTATCCCGATTAACACATTGATTGCCTTCACTAGCCTTGTTTTAGTTGTATGATTTTTGTTCTTTTCTTGTTCGCGTTCTCTATCCTTCCAGGAGTTTGGGTGGTTATGAGACTGTTGAGATCATGCCACTCTACAGTGCCCTGTAATCCCGTCTTATCCAAGACCACATGACCATCTTCATGGATCACTCCATAGTAGGTAGTAGGTATCTCTTCTATGATACATAACCAGAGGGTCGAATCTTGATTAGGAGATAGCATATGCTTGCCTCCCATCATCTCGATGCCTGCCTTGTTGATTATCTCCATTTTGTCCTTCATAGTTGGCTCGTCTTCAGCAAGAGGTGCTTGACTCTTGCAAGAAGTCATGTCTGTGCAAAGTATGATGAAACCGATTAAACCGAAAATACTTTTTAGTGTCGTGCTCATTTCATGCAAATATGCATAGATCTATACAACTCCACGAACGACAATGTTGCGTTATTGCGGTAATTAAGAAGACTTTATGTGTGATTTCAGTTACTATATTTGACTCATCTATTTTTTTGAATAGCGTCTCACACAGAGATATATACATTCTAAGCCTACAGAGTTATGCAAAACTTACTAGACAAACTTCAAAAGAGAACTGGCCAACTTATTCAGCTGGAAGAAAAGACAACACCGCATTGGGGGCTCATGACTCCTCAGCATATGATCGAGCATATTGGTATGATCGTATATGGCACCGCTCATGGTAAGGGACAAAGTTTGGTCATCCCAGAAGAAGAAGCTACGAAGTGGAAAAGCAGATTCTTCTCGAGTTATTATCCCTTTCCAAGGAATGTGAGGATGGCAGGAACTCAGGACAAGCCTGTTGCTCTTGGAGAACTGAGATACGGATCTATGAGTGAAGCAAAAGAGAAATTTCAAGGTGCTGTTCAACTCTTCACGAAGAACTTATCCGACAATCCGGACCTTGGAGCTGTACACGGATACTTTGGACATCTCTCAGGAGAAGAGTGGTTAGCTTTCCATGTCAAGCACATGGAGCATCACTTGATGCAGTTTGGGCAGCTAGATTTTGATGCTAAGATTCCTGAGTTAGAAAAGTTGATCTATAAGCTCAATAAAAGTGCAACTGCAGAGACTCCATCAAAATTTGGTAAGATGAATGCTCATCAGATGATAGAGCATCTCGGTATGGTATTTCTACTGAGCACTGGCAAGTTTGACTTTCCATATAAAGGGACTGAAGAAGATGCACAAGCTTATCAAGAGAAGTTTGCGGAGTCTGATAATCCGTTTGTTGATGTTTTCCCACAGACTTCTTTTGGCGATCCTCGACCTCCAAGAAATGAGGATATAGAAGACTCCAAAAAAGAGTTGGCTAAGACTTTTTCAAAATACCTTGCCTACTGTGATGAGCACCCAGAAGCCGTCCATCCTCACTATCAACTAGGTAACATTTCTGTAGATCAGTGGAGACAAGTGCATGTCAAGCATGTGCAGCATCATATGCGTCAGTTTGGTATGGATGTATAGCCGCCTTGGCGAAGTGATGAGACGGAGTATAGATATTGCATTTACTTTGCACGACCTATGGAGCTAGAAAAGAGAATAGATCTACTTGACCGACTTTCTCGATATATCATCGATGAGTTAGAAGGTGAGCTACAACCTTTGATATCCAAGTCCATCATAGAGAATCCTTGGTACACACCTGATAGCGTGAGCCATGCTCTCAGATCTGTGAGTTCCAACTACTTAGCAAGAGAGAAAATCCAGAAGTGGATAGAAAGCTGTGACTCGGAGCTGAGTGAGTCCTTAGATCATCCATTAAAAAGGGTAGGACTGGTCTTAGCAGGCAATATCCCGATGGTGGGTCTTCATGACATCTTATCAGTTTTTGTATCGGGGCATCATGCTGTTATCAAGTATTCGCATAAGGACAAGGTCTTGATACCTCACTTACTTGGAAAGCTCGCGGAGTGGGATGATGAAGCAGGATCATCATTTACGAAAGTGGAAAGACTCTCAGAGATAGATGCCGTGATAGCTACAGGAGGAAATACGGCGGCCACACACTTCAAGGCATACTTCGGGAAGTATCCTCATATCATCCGAAAGAATAGAAGCTCCGTCGCAGTCTTGCATGGTGACGAGACCAAAGAAGAGTTGAACGAACTGGGTGGTGACATCTTTACTTACTTCGGATTAGGATGTCGCAATGTAAGTAAGGTCTATGCCCCAGAGGGTTACGTCTGGGATGAGTTCTACGAGTCCATCTATGACTTCTCCTTTGTAGGTGATCATCATAAGTACAAGAACAACTACGACTATACGCATGCCATATATCTTCTTGGCCAGCACCCTTTTTTGACTAATAACTTCTTGATCCTAAGAGAGGAGAAGTCGATGACCTCGAGGATATCTTGTGTACATTACGAGAGCTATGACGACCTCGCTAAGGTCGATGCGGATCTCGTAGACAAAAAAGAAGATATCCAATGTATAGCTTCTAACAAGGCTATCGGGACTCATGACGTATTGAGGTTGGGGACTTGTCAAAATCCAGAGCTCTGGGATTATGCGGATGGAGTTGATACTCTTGCTTTTTTATCCTCTCTATCATGACTAAGCAAGAGAAGGCGAATCATATCGCAGAGATCTTAGAAGGGTATTACCCTGAGACTCCTGTTCC
>CAZXIE010000087.1:0-12890 GCA_964640065.1 uncultured Saprospiraceae bacterium | reverse complement strand
GAGTATTGTCCTGCAAGAGGGCACGATAGGGAGACTTGTCCTGTTTGTAGTTTGTATGGACGGAAGGGTATGGGGTAGGTAGGTACTTATGATCAGTGCTTAAAGTATGTTAATCTCAAGAATGGAACATCATATTAAGATCTAAAGTAATCTAAGAATAAAATACGGAGTAAGTCGATTTTTGCAGTAATAAGAATCGCGGTATATGCCGTATATTTGCATTTTTAGAATTTAATTTTGCTGATCTACAGCACACCCGTCGTCGTATAAGAATCCAAGCCAAGGTTGTTCAACTCCAAAGTAACTCATGAAGAAGCTCTTCAACATATTTGATTTTTCTCAAAAAGTAGATTACAAGCTCGAAGTTCTGTCAGGACTTACGGTTGCTTTAGCACTTGTGCCAGAAGCCATCGCCTTTGCCTTGATACCTGGGTTTTCTCCTTTGACAGGATTATATGCGGCATTCATCCTATGTATTGTTACTTCGATCTTTGGAGGTAGACCTGGTATGATATCAGGGGCTACTGGAGCGGTCGCAGTTGTTTTCATCGGACTCATCGTAGAACTAAAAGATAAGATACCTGGCATATCCCCAGATGAGATTTTGCACTACGTTTTTGCTACTGTGATCATAGCAGGTATCATACAGATGCTAGCTGGTGTATTGCGACTCGGTAAGTTTATCAGATTGGTCCCACATCCTGTTATGTTTGGATTTGTCAACGGCCTAGCCATCATCATCTTCATGGCGCAGTTTCCTAACTTCTATGACAAAGGAACAGAACAACTATTAGCCTCAGGACCTTTTTCCTTGATGCTTGGACTGACACTGTTGACCATGCTCATCATATGGGGCTTACCAAAGCTTACGAAGGCAGTGCCATCTTCATTAGTGGCCATCTTAGTTGTATCGGGTATCGTCATTTTTGGAGGCATTGATACGATGACTGTGGCGGATACATTATCAGAAGGTGAGTCGATCAAAGGTGGATTTCCACCGCTTTCGATACCGAATATCCCTATCAGTTTTGCTTCATTGATGATCATCTTACCTTATGCTGCTATCGTAGCGGGCGTAGGCTTGATAGAAAGTCTACTAACGCTTAATATCATAGACGAGATTACTGATACAAGAGGTAACGGTAATCAAGAGTGCCTCGCTCAAGGTGCGGCCAATGTATTATCAGGGTTTCTCTCTGGTATGGGAGGATGTGCGATGATAGGTCAGAGCTTAATCAATACTTCCTCAGGAGCACGAGCAAGACTCTCTGGTATAACGGCAGCCGTTATGTTGCTCTTCTTTATCATGTTTGGATCTAGCTTGATAGAACAACTTCCTATGGCAGCTCTTGTCGGATTGATGTTCATGGTAGCTATAGGAACATTTGAGTGGGCGAGCTTTAGGACATTCACGAAGATGCCTACATCGGATGTAATCGTCATGATCTTAGTTACTTTGATCACAGCAGTAACACATAACCTTGCTGTAGCGGTAGTACTAGGAGTGATCATCTCAGCACTTGCATACTCTTGGGAAAACGCTGTTCGGATCCGAGCAAGAAAACATATAGGTTCTAACGGTGCCAAGTACTACGAGATCTATGGTCCGCTTTTCTTTGGTTCGACTACTACCTTCGCTACTAAGTTTGATATTCAGAATGACCCAGATGACGTCGTCATTGATTTTGCGGAGAGTAGGATAGCGGATATGTCAGCGATCGAAGCTGTCAATAAAATCACTCATCGCTATGCTAAAGTCGGCAAGAGAGTACACTTGAAGCATTTGAGTAAAGACTCTGTAAGACTACTTTCTAATGCAGAAGCTATCATCGATGTGAATGTTGTCGAGGATCCTAAGTACAAACTGCCGATAGACAGTAAATTGCTATTGGCTAATAAAGTGTAGTTTTTGCCTAGTAGAAAAGCGAAAAGTTCAAACCGTAGTTAAAGACTTCAAACTCTGATTCCAGATCTTTGGAAAAGAAGAGTTCTATAGATGAGGTCTTGGAACTCAATATCTCTAAGCTGCTTTCTAAAAAATTACCATTCACCCTTCTAGAATAGGTAAGGTCTGCAAAGAGCCGATCTGATATGATTCCTAGGACACTTGCTCTATAAGTAAGTTCCGTATCCTCCAATGAGTTAGATAGATTGAAGTTGGCAATGCCTACATTACCAGCGAGGCCAACTCGGCCAAATATTTTTTCAATTGTATAATTAAGTACGCTGAAAGAGCTTGCACGAAGATTGTCACTTTTCGTATCTGTAGGTAGTCCATATTCAAAAGATAGCAAGGAGAAAAGCTCTTTGCTATTTTGAAAAGGAATGGAGTAGTTAGCAGTGAGAACAATGTTTCCAAGTCCTGTCTCAGTCAGTTTGCTGCTTGCACTACCTCCTATGAATTCTTCAAGTTCTAATGACGTACGAGTAAGTGGTAATCTGATGCCAACTTCTAGTCGGTCTGTCACACCATATTCAATCCATAGCGGTAGCCGCCGATCGACGAATGCTACATTCTCACTAAAAAGGATCGTACCCTCATCATCGACTTCACTATAAATCGAAGACTCATCAAAAATCAAAGCCCCTAATGAGAGTTTGAGTTGATTCTTGTTAAGCGTATTTAGAAAAAAGTCTCCCGGTGTTCTTGGTGTAGTATGAGATTGACTTTTTGATGCTATGCTAGGGAGGTTGCCATCTAGGCCACTATCGATATTTAATCTGTCCAACTCTCTAGGTCCAAAGTAGCTCATGAATCCATAAGCATCTGCTCTCTTTTTAACAAGTCTTCTTTCTACGGGGTTGTGAACATAGCTAGCGAGTAATAAAAACTTCCCAGCACTTTTAGCCATGTTGAAGTATTGTAAACTATACTCAGTTTCGTGCGCAGCTGCAGGAATGTTGTCACCTTCTAATCCATAAAACAGATCTTCCTTGGCCGCACCGTCGATTACTTCTAGTAAATCAGGGTGGGCTAGAAGTCTTTCTCCATTTTGAGTTACGATGATGAAGTTTGGATTTTTAAGTCGAGCGTATGTGGCGATAGATTTGATCAATTCAACCATTTCCTTTTCTGCAGTCTGTCGAGTAGATTCGAAATACTCAAATGCATCAATGATGTCGAGATAAACTCCATCGAATCCATTTGCAATGATTTTGTCTAGATAGGCCTCTGGGTTTCCAAAAAGGATAGACTGCCATTGTGCTTCCCAATACTTCACTTTATAATTTCCAGGCCAGTTGGGGTTTTCTTTCGCTATCCATGAAGGAGGTGCTGTAGTCCACTCATTTTTCCAATAGGGCCTGTACTCCTCGGCTTCACCAATGCTAAAATAGGAAAGAACAGTCCTGCGATCACCAGATGGTTTGGATTTCATCGTTTGCACTTGATCTGGTGTGAAGAGGTCGCTTCCTGTCTTTGAGTAATCTATGACCACAAGATCATATTCTGATTGGGCCACTTGCTGATGATCTATAGCTGTTAACCAATATCCCCAATTAGAAAAGTCTTGCGCTGCGATGCTTGTTATACCAAATAGAAAAAATGCAGTTAGAGTTTTTTTCATGCGTTGTGATTGGTTGATTTGACTCCATTGACTTTGAATGTTAGCACATCAAAAGCCTGACCTTTGATTTTTTCTGGAGTTTGTTTTTCAACAGAGAAAGAATTCTGAACTCTTAAGAATGTGGATTGATTGATGATCACCTCTCCTGTATTTGCTAGACCGCACAAGCGGGCTCCTTGATTAACTGTGGTGCCTAGAAGAGTATAGTTGTTTCTGCTTTCGGTTCCGATTACACCACCTACTAACATACCAGTACATATGCCGATGCCTACGTTCAGAATGGGAAGGTTAGAGCTACTGTTCTTTACGTTTAATTCATTGATTTTTTCCTGTATCGCAAGTGCCGATCTCACAGCCATTTCTGCATCGTTATGAAGGGGCTGTGGCCCTCCAAAGACAGCGAATATTTCATCTCCGATGAACTTTTCAATGATGCCCCCATTTTTCTGAATAATAGGTACACTTAGATTCATGAGACTATTGATGTAAGCTATAGTGTCTCTTGCTGCTATGGTTTCAGTCAGCCGTGTAAACCCTCTAATGTCAGCGAATAACACTGTCCCTTCAAATAATTCACCGGATGGACTTATATCTTCCTTGAGAAGCTTTTGGGCGATCACGGATGATACAGAGGAATTAAGTATTGATTTGATCTTCTCTTTCCCCTCCAGATCTTCCGCCATACGATTGAAGGCAGATCCGATAGTGCCTATCTCGTCCTTTCTATCAAAAAGGATTCTAGTTTCTAACTGCCCATCTGTTAACTTTTCGATAGAGCTGACGATTTGATTGATGGGATTGGAGAGATTTCTGGAGACGAGAAAACTTAGTAGTCCCGACAAAAAAGCGCAAGGAATCAAAGTGTACAAAAGAGTCTTGTTGACCTGAGTATCAATTATATTATATGCCCCAAGTGGTAAGTCGATACCTATGATAGCCAAAGTCTCTTTTTGCTTATTCTTAATCGGAGCGTAGGCACTAATCCACACCCCGTACTCGTCTGTATATGGTTCATCCAAAGCAAGACCTTTACCTGAACTGAATATTGATTTCTTTACATCAATATGCGCGTGATCTTTTTGTGATAATATAGGTTCACTTTCTTCTGAAGGATCTCCAGCTATCAAGAGTTGGTCCTTGATCAACATGATGGAGTAGACGTTTTCCACTCCATTTTGAGCATATTCTTTCCTTATTTCTCTCAAGAAACTATTGATGGATACTTTTAAGGAGTCCTTATCTGACCGATCGCTATGCAGTTGGGCATAAGCATCTATCATTTCATCGTCTCGATTGATCATGTCAGCTGTCTCAGTCGCTATCCGGAAAGCCTCATCTGATATACCACTTACGACTGCTCTCTTCGTATTCATAGAAAACATCACATTGGTCAGTATGATGACGACTATGGTAACTGCTAGAATTACAAAGAATATCTTGTAGGATAATTTCATCAGTATGATTGATAAAGTCGTGCTCAAAATACACGTTCGATAAGAGCAGTGAAATAGATGAATTCATATAGTTTTATTACTGAGGTCTATAAGAATTCATATAGGATAATTATATCCCTTACTCTATTGCCAGTTATGAAGTTATATTCTGATTATACGCGATCTTTACACTATGTCTGAAGACTCAATAAGTCTTAATAAGTATATCAGTAGCAAAGGTCTCTGCTCTCGCAGAGAAGCTGATAAATGGATAGATGCAGGTAGGCTTACTATCAATGGTCAGATAGCTAAGAAAGGTAACCGAGTAGAACCTGGAGATACTGTAACACTTGATGGCAAGAAAGTAAATACTGGAGACGCTCCTATCTACATCAAATTCTTCAAGCCACCTGGCATCACATGTACGACTGATCGATCTGACAAATCTAACATTATCGATTATCTCAACTTTAAAGAACGCATCTTTCCGATAGGTCGTCTTGATAAAAACTCAACTGGACTCATCCTGCTCACGAACAATGGAGATATCGTCAATCAGATCCTCCGAAAAGAAAATAAGCATGAGAAGGTATACATCGTCACTGTCGATAAACCGATCACTGACGGATTTATTAAGCGTATGCAGCGGCCGATACCGATGCTCGGTACGAAAACTTTAAGATGTAAGGTAAGGCAGCTTACTGTGAGAGTCTTTAAGATCACTCTTACACAAGGTCTCAATCGTCAGATCAGAAGAATGTGCGAATTTTGTGGTTACAAAGCCGTGAGTCTTAAAAGGATCAGGATCATGCACATACAGCTAGAAAAGATGAAAGTCGGAGAGTGGAGACACCTCACCAAAGAAGAACTGATGGGACTAAATGTTACATCATGAAGCTCATCAAAACAGAGCGCTTAGTCTTAAGTCACACAGAGTTATCTGATGCTGCGTTCTTGTTGGATTTATATAATACCCCTAAGTGGATTAAGTATATCGGTGATCGCGATGTGAAAACTGTGGATGATGCGCGTCGATATATCAGCGATCATTTGCTACCTCAGATTGATAAGTTGGGTTATGGTAATTATATCATAAGGCATGATGCGAAACCTGTCGGTGTATGTGGTCTCTACGATCGCAAAGGCCTTGAGGGCGTAGATCTAGGCTTTGCTTTACATCCGAATTATGAAGGCCAAGGATTTGCCACTGAAGCCGCACGAGCTCTGATGAAGCTAGCTTGGGACCACTTATCCCTAGCAAGCTTATCAGCTATAACACTCGAGGTAAATATGTCTTCTAGAAAGGTTCTGCAAAAGTTAGGCTTCACATTTATCAAGAAAGTTACGTTCGAAAAAGAGGCTGAAGAACTTCTCTTGTATCGAGTCTCGGCAAAAAAGATCTAACCAGCTAGCATAAAAGGCCATCTTCCCTTACCTTTGTAGTCTCGATTTCATATTGAGTAAAGTCAGAGCTTCTTTAGAATGTTGGCCTTGACTTCAAGCACTATTTCTCAGATACGTATTAATGCAATTAATCATTTAAGTAACACTTAAAAAGACTAATTCTATGGAAAGTAATGGGCACAGTAACGGGGATATAGGAAAATGCCCCTTTATGAATGGCGCGCTAAAAGAAACAGCAGGTGGAGGCACTAACAACAAAGATTGGTGGCCTAATAAGTTAGATCTTGGCCTGCTAAGACAACACTCTGCTAAGTCAGATCCTATGGGTCAAGACTTTGATTATGCAAAGGAGTTTCAGTCTCTGGATCTAGCTGCAGTTAAAAAGGATCTCAATGATCTGATGACTGATTCACAAGAGTGGTGGCCTGCGGATTTTGGACACTATGGTCCTTTCTTTATTCGCATGGCGTGGCACAGTGCGGGTACTTACCGCATAGCTGATGGACGTGGTGGCGCAGGCGCAGGCACACTAAGATTTGCCCCACTCAATAGTTGGCCAGATAACGCTAATCTCGATAAAGCTAGAAGATTACTTTGGCCAATCAAGCAGAAGTATGGTCGTAAGATTTCTTGGGCAGACCTAATGATACTTACAGGTAATGTCGCTCTCGAATCCATGGGCTTTGAGACCTTTGGATTTGCAGGAGGACGTGCTGACGTCTGGGAGCCAGAAAATGATATTTACTGGGGATCAGAAGACGTGTGGCTAGATGATAAAAGATATGCCGGTGATCGCGAATTAGAAAATCCACTTGGAGCTGTACAGATGGGATTGATCTATGTGAATCCAGAAGGACCAAATGGGAATCCTGATCCACTAGCATCAGCAAGAGATATAAGAGAGACTTTTGGTAGGATGGCCATGAATGATGAAGAGACTGTGGCACTCATAGCAGGTGGACACTCCTTTGGAAAAACTCATGGTGCAGCAAGTGATGCTGAGTTTGTAGGTGCTGAGCCTGAAGCTGCATCTATGGCAGAGATGGGAACCGGATGGAATAATTCATTTGGGTCTGGAAAAGGTGGAGATACTATCTCCAGCGGATTAGAGGGTATCTGGACGACTACTCCTACTAAGTGGAGTAATAACTTCTTTGAAAACCTCTTTGGATACGAGTGGGAATTATACAAGAGTCCAGGAGGAGCGCAGCAGTGGAAACCTAAGAATGATGGGGGAACTGGTACAGTACCTGATGCTTATGATGCATCGAAAAGTCATCACCCAACTATGCTGACTTCAGACCTCGCGTTGAAGTTTGATCCGGCATATGCACCGATATCAAAAAGATTCTACGAGAACCCTGACCAGTTTGCTGATGCATTTGCAAGAGCTTGGTTCAAACTAACACATAGAGACATGGGACCTAAAAATAGGTACCTAGGTTCTGAAGTGCCTAGTGAAGTATTAATCTGGCAGGATCCAGTACCTGCTCCGACTCATGACTTGGTAAGCTCTGAAGACGTGACATCGCTCAAGCGCATGATCTTGGCATCAGGATTATCGATAGGAGAGTTAGTTTCTACAGCTTGGGCATCTGCATCTACATTCAGAGGATCTGATAAAAGAGGAGGAGCTAATGGAGGCCGAATAAGACTTGCACCTCAGAAGAGTTGGGAAGCTAACAATCCAACACAGCTCACAAAAGTTCTCGATGTTCTTGATGGAATCAGTCAAGAGTTTTCAAAAGGAGGCAAGCAGATCTCGATGGCTGACTTAATTGTACTCGCAGGTAGTGCCGCTATCGAAGAGGCTTCGAAAGGAAGTGCTTCAGTACCATTTACTCCTGGACGTGGAGACGCGACGGATGAGCATACTGATGTAGAGTCATTCGCTGTATTAGAGCCACTTGCAGATGGCTTTAGAAACTACAAAAAGAGTAGCGCTTCTATACAGACTGAAAAGATGCTTGTTGATAAAGCGCAGCTGTTGACACTGACACCACCAGAGATGACAGTATTGGTTGGAGGGCTTAGAGTCCTAGGAACCAACTTTGATGGAGGTGATACAGGAGTTCTTACTAAGAACAAAGGTGTACTGTCTAATGATTTCTTTGTTAATCTCTTGGATGCTTCTACAAAATGGGAAGCTACAGGTGACGCCGAAGAAACATTTGAAGGCAAAAACAGAAATACTGGAGAATTAAATTGGGTAGCGTCGCGCGCAGATCTTATCTTCGGTTCCAATTCAGAGCTTAGAGCTATTGCTGAAGTTTATGGCGCAAGTGATGGCAATGAAATTTTTATACGTGATTTTGTTGCAGCTTGGACAAAAGTTATGAACCTCGACAGGTTTTAAATTCTTAATATCGTATACAACGTGTCTATAGTAAGTATAGATATTCCAACGCCGGCGGTCTTCTTTGAGGACCGCCTTTTCTATGTCCTAGTTGATGCAGTTGTCGATGGAGACTTCTAAAGTGCCACCTTGGAAGATGGTGAATTCGTTTTGTAGATAAGTCCCAGATCCAGTAGCAACAAAGAGTCCTCCACTGGACTCGATGATACCGTTGACATTTGCTCTTTGGGCTGCTTGTAATTCTACATTGTTATTGACAGTCTCGTTAAAGGTTATGTTAGTTGGGCAGAACTCCAAGAGTGCTCTTCTTGAGAAGGGAGCTACTGATCCATTCCCGCAAGAGTAAGTGATCTCAAATTCATAAGGCTCATGACCATCTAACCCTTCGATTAGAAAGAAATTGGTAACAAGGTTGTCGAGGTAATTCCAGATTTCAGTCCCTTGTGGTCGATACCTCAAAGTCGCTATGCCATGATAAGCGGGTGGTAAAGTTATCTCTGATCTATCTTGTAATGTGTTGACAACTATCTCATCACTCATGATAGGTACGCAAGTGTCATTGATAGGACCGCTGATCACATAATCGGCTATGTAAGTATCTGTTTCAATATCAATCCTCAAGTTCTCGAAGTGACCAGTTGTATAATCTAGATTGTTGTAGGTCAGAACTTGTAGTTCTAATATTTTTCGATCCACTTGATCACGCGCAGCGAGATGAAGAGAACCAAGATCCATAGGTGGAGATCCAATGGTCATCACGCCAGTAATTTCAAATCTTCGCGGTTGTTCATCAACTGTTATGATGGCTCCTTCGGCATTCAAATTAGTTGATGAGTTGATGGCTTCCTCGAGCTCAGGTAGAGTAACTGTATGTATGGTATAGGGTAGAGGTCCCATAGTTACTGGTGAGTGCCAGAAGTCGGGTTCGCCCAACTTGGTATCAATGAAACTCTCAAAGCAACCTTGTTCAAATGGACTAGACTCAAAAACGCTCACGACATTATCAAAAAGGGAAACATGTCCTCCTCTTAGATATTGGATGAGCTCTATCACTCTGTTAGGATTGTCATGATATAGCTTAGACCAGAACATGGCTCCATAAATATAGTAGGCACCAGAGTTGCCATCACCATAACTGGACTGCAAGACATCTGATAAGGAGTTGTACGTCAGATCTGCGTTAATCCTATCTCGTACTACTTCAAGTGTTTTGATCCCATTATGTCTCGTGCTCCCCGAAAGGAACTGTGCCATGCCTTCTTCAAACCAAACTAATCTTGAGTCGTCATACATAGGACTTTGTCCCCAACCACCGGGTATGATGTACTTACCCTGCAAGTAGTGGGCATACTCATGTCTAAACAACTCTTCTAAAGAGTAAGTGCTTTCTTGCTCAGTACGATCATAGGTATACATCGTAGACTGAGACTCTATATAGACACCACCAGAATTCGGAAAGTTGATGCCGTATAAGATGTGGTTATAATTTTGATAGTCAGATCTGGTTCCATAGACGACAGCATGTAATGTGTCGTTACCCATATCTACAGGCTGGCGGTGCCCTAACATCCTGAAAAACTGACTTTCTACTTCGGTACTTGCTTGATATAGGTTGATCACCTCTTGATAATCAAGCTGTGTATATATGATCATTTTCTTGTCATGGAAGTAGTAGGTATGTGGTAGTACCTCTGATCGGACTGCTGTTATGATCTCATCCTCTGACAGTGCAAACTCCATCTGATTCTGGACTAGAGAGAGTGCTGCAGATATCCATCTTGCATCAGTTGTTCCATACGTATCTGTCACCAGTTGTAAAGACGGCTCTACCTCACTTCGTACTACTTCGTGTGGTGCATAGCGGCTTAAGCCGGTAACAGTAAGAAGAGAAATCTCATCAAAAAATTGTTGATTATCAACTGTGAGATCAGTATTAGCAGCACTTAATCCGAGGGCTGTTATCGTACCTTCTAAATCTGCTATAGCACGCACAAAATCTGGATCATCAACTGGGTAGCGATGATAAAGATCAAGTATGTAGTAATAGCAGTAGTAATATGGATACAAGGTTGACATAGTAGAACTTTGGAACGAGCTATTAGCAAGTCCTTCTAGCATCCGTTTTGAAAGTTGGAGTATCGCGGGGTCTTGTCCTATGGTGCCAAAAGAAGCTGTAAAGAACATATGAGCCATAGCATAGTAGCTAGTCTGAGTATCTCCATCCACTAATGGATTAGCGGCAAGGATGTGAGATACTTCTCCCATGGCATCCCATGCTTCATCAGACAATGGGATCTGCGCAGTATAGAAAGTTGAGTTCAATGCTGCGATACTTAAGTAGGCGAAGACGGCATTAGTGCCATTGTCAGTCTGACCATCAAAAGCACTGGCTACAGCCTTTCCTTGTTCTGCGATGTATCGCACTTTCTCATCAGAGAAGATGATAGGACTCCACTCGCTATGAAAACTGTAGATGACTCGATTCACACAATCACGTGGATCTCCAAGAGTAATAAGGTAATCCCAAAGCTCTTCCTTGGAAAGTGAAGCAAATCTCTCTTGTGTAGTGTACTGACAAGTAGCTCGTTGAAGATTGCCTAGAGGACTTTGATCGACAGAAGGAAGTGCTGGTATATCTGGACCACTATTTTGTGCTTGTGTCAGACTTCGTGCACATCCCTCATGAGGATCCGTATGGTTACCCAGACTGCGAAGACCTTGCTGTCCGCTGGCAGCGAATCCCAAACAAAGAAGCACACAGGTAAGTACAGTTTTCACTGGGTTTTAGGTTGGTTTATTATGGGTATTCTGGTATATCTTAAAGTCAAGAATTAATCCAATGTACCCTGTCGGATAAAAATATTCCTTGAAATGTAAAACGGGGTACATTTACCGTCTTTGAAGTCTTAAATATGAAGATAAAAGTAGGGGTAGTCCAAGAAATCCCAGAATTCTGGGATAAGAGTCGAACGATAGATAAATTAGAAAGCCTAGTTGCAAAATGGGCAAACGAAGGGTGTCAACTACTTGTCTTTCCTGAAAGCTTCATCCCAGGCTATCCTCGAGGATTTGACTTTGGTGCTGTAGTTGGGAGTCGCACACAAGAAGGAAAAGATCTATTTGCGAAGTATCATCAAGAGAGTGTATCCTTAGAAGGCGAAGACGTCGATAGACTAACAGCCATCTCAAAAGACCACAACGTATTTCTCGTGATAGGGATCACTGAGAAGTCTGAAGTGCACGGCAGTTTATATTGCTCCATGCTCTATATCTCACCTACTGCTGGCGTCCTTGGAGTCCACAGAAAAATAAAACCGACAGGCACCGAGAGAGTCATATGGGCAGAAGACGATGGATCATCCTTAGTTACTTTCGATACTTCACTCGGCAAGATGGGAGGCCTTATTTGCTGGGAAAACTATATGCCACTTGCACGGATGTCCATGTATCAAAAAGGAGTACAACTCTACATCGCTCCTACGGCCGATAGCAGAACTGAGTGGACAAGTACGATGAAGCACATCGCTCTAGAAGGAAGATGCTTCGTACTTGCATGTAACCAATACTTCCAGTTAGAACACTATCCAGAGGAGTATCGCTCCTTAGTGCAAGGTGTATCAGATGACTTTTGTGAAGGCGGCAGTCTGATCGTTTCTCCATTTGGGGAGGTCTTGGCAGGGCCTTTATATGGTGAAGCAGGTGTGCTAACAGCAGAGCTGGATCTAGATCAAATCCAGCAAAGTAAGCTAGATTTTGACCCAATCGGCCACTATAATCGGCCAGATATATTTCAGTTCGAAGTTCGAGGGCAGCCTGAAACAAAAAAGGAGCATGCTTGACCTTACAGATATAAAGAACTGCCATAGCCTGATATGCTGATTAGATCTTCTTTAGAAAGAGATTCTAGGCACTTATTATTCTTCCGATTGGGGCTGATATATTATAAAAAATCGTCATAGGTATTATGTCTGATTAGTAATCTCTTATGTCTTGAAAACCAACATTTACGAAAGTGATATAACTCTCATATATAAGCTATAGCTTTGCGGCAAGTTTGAGAACATATGAAGAAAATTCGTAATGTAGCCATCATCGCTCACGTCGATCACGGAAAGACGACACTCGTAGACA
>CAZXIE010000086.1:0-15817 GCA_964640065.1 uncultured Saprospiraceae bacterium | reverse complement strand
AGAAAGGCGTGCTTAAAGTCCTTTATAAAGTCTTGTCTTATACTTAACGCCCTAGCTATGAATATAATTAAAGCGAATCTTGCGACATCTGAAGTTTGAAGGCTAAACGGCAACCATGGTATCTGTGCCCATCGCCTACTTCCATTGACACTTTCTGTAAAGAAGAGAGTATAAAACAAAAGAGGTATAGCCACGGCGAGTAATATCGGCGCGACTTTAGCATACTTCATATAGTCGAGACTATAGAAGATATAAGTAAGTCCAAGACCAAGTGTTATAAAGATGAGTTGTCTGACTAGAGCAAACTCTGTATTTCCTATATGATTTCTGAAAAATGCGCTGCCAGAGGCACTGTAGACTGCCAATAGAGAAAAGATACCAAGCATAAAGGTAATTAGCCAAATGGCACGATCACCTCTTAGATGTTTTATATCAGATACACCAGTAATCATCAACGTTTTCTCAATAAATCCCAGACAGCACTTCTAAATTGCTCTCCACGGTCTTCATAGTTTCTAAATAGATCAAAACTTGCACATGCTGGAGATAGCAATACTGCATCTCCTGCTTGCGCTAAATCATCAGCCCTATTCATCAGTTCCTCCAGGTTGTCGAATCTCTCCATATTTATAGAAAGATCCGAGAAAGCATTCTCTACATTCTCCCATCCATCACCAAGACAAAGAATAGATTTTACCGTATCCTTTACGATTGATTTCAATCGAGAATAATCATTGCCCTTATCCACACCACCTACAATCCAGATAACTGAACGAGACATGGTATTTAAAGCAAAAAAAGTAGCATCTACATTAGTGGCCTTGCTATCATTAATCCACAAGACCTGATTAGTAATACCTATCGTTTCTAATCTGTGAGGATCATTTACGAAAGTAGACAGGGCATTAATCACTTCATCATCTGAGATCTCTATAAGATTCCGTACAGCCTTTACAGCTAACGAAATATTTAGTTGATTATGAAAACCCGCTAAATGAGGGTTTTCAATATTGTGCACGAATGGAGGCAAAGAGTCTTCTGTGATTGCAAGACAACTTGCATTCACTGATGACAATCTTTCTAAGACTTTCTGCTGTTTTGACAAATAAACGAAACTCTCTTGAGGGGTTTGATTAAGAGAGATTCTTAATTTGCTATCAGCATACTTATCAAAGTCATACTCATATCTATCCAGATGATCTGGAGTGATATTCGTGATAACAGCTATATCAGGATTGAAACTTACAATACCGTCAAGTTGAAAACTACTGACCTCTAATACATACACCTCGTATGCGGGATCAAGTAATAATCTGGCAAAGCTCGTTCCTAGATTTCCACCTTCCACTGCATGTACACCCTTACTCATAAGTAGATGATATATGAGGTGTGTAGTGGTAGTTTTACCATTGGAGCCTGTTATAGCTACAATCTTACCTTTCGAATATTGGAATCCATATTCGATCTCAGAAATTACAGAAAGACCAGCCTTTTTTAATCGCTTTATGATAGGGGTAGTATCAGCGATACCTGGGCTTTTTATAATTACATCAGATGCTACTAGTACGTCAAAGGTATGCCCGCCTTCTTCAAAGCGAACATTGTTTTCAATTAGGTTTTGGCGAAACACAGGGTTTAGCTGTCCATAATCACTTACAAATGGATTATCACCAACATGCTGAGCAAGTAAGGCTGCCCCTACTCCACTCTCTCCTCCACCGAGTATGCCTACTTGCACTATCTCACTTTCAGAGTTAATATAGTTGCGATAGCGAGTAAAACACCCACTATCCAAAATCTCGTAACTATCTTTGCTTCATGCACTCCCAGTTTTTGGAAATGATGATGAATCGGAGACATTCTAAATATTCTTCTGCCTTCGCCGTATTTGCGCTTCGTGTACTTGAAGTAACTTACTTGTAATACAACTGACATATTTTCAATAACGAAAATTCCACATAGGATAGGAATCAAGAACTCCTTCCGTAACATGATCATAAGTGTAGCTATCACGCCACCTAATGCAAGGCTTCCCGTATCACCCATAAACACCTTAGCGGGATATGAGTTATACCAAAGAAATCCAACACACGCTCCCACCAAACTCGCTGAGAAAATAACTAACTCTTGCGATCCCGGTAAGAAAAGAATATTGAGATAATCTGAAAATCTAGAATTACTAGCCAGATATGCGAATACTATCAGCGCACCAACTATTATAGCTGAAACACCTGAAGCTAAGCCATCTAAACCATCTGTTAGATTAGCCGCATTAGATACTGCGGTAACTAGAAAAATCACAAATGGTATATAGAAAACCCAATACCATTTGTCTTTTTGATCTGAAAAGAAAACTAGATCTCTGTAGTTAAAACTGTTCGTCTTAACGAAAGGCACATTAGTAAGACCAGTTCTGACGTAAGCATAATGCTTGACTGTATTGTCAGAAAGTGCCTCTTTATAAGAATCATGGATAGTGTAGTTACTCTCAATTGCTTGATCATAATCCATTCTAACTGTAACCTCAGAATCCAAAAACATTACTCCACCAACTATCAATCCCAGAACAATTTGCCCTAAGATTTTAAATTTGCCATGAAGCCCAGCCTTATTCTTCCTAAAGACTTTTAACCAGTCATCTATGGCTCCTATAAAGCCCATCCAGATGATAGCCAAAAGTAGAACGCGTATATATATACTGTCTAATTTGGAAAAGAGTAGTACTGGTATAATCACAGCCAAGATGATAATCACTCCTCCCATAGTAGGAGTTCCTGATTTTTCCGCTTGGCCTGCCAATCCTAGGTCTCTTACAGACTCTCCGATTTGCAAAGATTTCAAAGAACTTATGATCTTGTTACCCCAGATAACTGATATAAGTAGTGCTAATGAAATAGCCATACCAGCTCTGAAGCTCAAGAATTGGAGTAATCCTGAACCAGGAAAGTCTCCAAACACTTCTTTTAAATACTCAAATAAATAATAGAGCATTGTTTCTTTTCATAGAGGACCTATAAACAGGAGATTAAAAAAAGCAGTGGGTCCAAATCTTTATCCGGAACACCACTGCAACTGTTAAAACCAACCTGAGAATGATAATAGAACCTACTCTTATATATCGTTAGATAAAATATCTTTCACTATTTGCTGATCACTAAAGAAGTGTCTTACACCATTGATCTCTTGATACTCTTCATGCCCTTTCCCTGCTATCACAACAGTGTCTTTATCAGTAGATAATGACAATGCCGTTTTGATGGCAGATTTGCGATTGACTATTTCGAGCACCTTTTGTTTGTCTTTTCCATCTAAACCTTCAAGCATATCCTCGATTATTGCATCGGGGTCTTCGCTTCTTGGATTATCAGAAGTTAGAATCAAAAAGTCACTGAGTTGATAAGCCACGTTTGCCATTTTCGGCCTCTTAGTTTTATCTCGATCACCACCACATCCCACAACTGTCAGTAATCTTCCACCATCTAATGAACCCTTTAAAGATTCAAGTAGATTAGAAAGTGCATCGGGTGTATGTGCATAATCAACAATCACACGAGGTTGATGATGAACTATCTCTAGTCTTCCTTTAGCACCATTGAGTCCGCTTAACTTCTCGAACACTACAAGTGCTTCATCATCTAAAAACAGATCAGCTACTGCGTATACTGCAGTAAGATTCATCGCATTATAAGCTCCAGATAACCTGGTCATAAATTGATAACCATTAATATCTATCATCATACCTGATCTTCCATCACTCATCAACCTGACTTTATAATCAGTAAGTCGTCTTGAGCTATATCTAAGCACTTTGGCTTTCGATCTTTCAACCATGATTTCTCCATGCTTATCATCGATGTTTATAATAGCTTTTGCTCTATCAGACAATCCTGTAAAAAAAAGCTGTTTGGCAGCGATGTAAGCCTTGAGAGATCCGTGATAATCTAGATGATCATGAGTTAGATTAGTGAATATTCCACAATCAAAATCTAACCCAGCGATTCTCTGCTGATCAGCAGCATGCGAACTCACCTCCATAAAAACATGTGTACAATCAGCGTCTACCATATCAGCCATAAGCTGGTGAAGACTCAACACATCAGGAGTAGTAAGCTCAGCTTTCCACTTCTCTTCGTTAACCATTATTTCAATAGTCGAAATCAATCCGACTTTATAATCTAGTTCTTTAAATAGATTATATAAAAGTGTTGCTATAGAGGTCTTGCCGTTAGTTCCGGTAACTCCGATGCAACATATTTTTTGTGAAGGATGATCGTAGTAATTAGCGGCTATCACACCTATCGAAGTTCTTGCATCGGTCACTTTTATAAAAGTGACATCTTCAGTTACTTCCCCTGGCCACTCTGAGCATACTATCACTCGAGCTCCCAAGCTTATAGCTTTATCGATATATCTATGACCATCTACTTGATGGCCTTTCAAAGCAGCGAACAAATAACCATCCTCTACTTTTCTAGAATCTATCGCTAAGCCTCGGACTACTACATCCTTACTTCCTTTCAATTCATATCCACCTACTCCTTCGAGTAGATTTGCTATTTTCTTGGACTCCACCTTAATTGAGATAGAGCTTAATTCTTTTTTCTTTGATGGCTTGTCCAGGTGGTAAAGATTGATCTTTCACTCTGCCCACTCCATCGATACTTACATCTGTCACTCCTATATTTTCAAGAACATAGAGTGCATCTCGCAAGCCCATACCTTCTAAATCTGGAATCACATTTCTTGTGATTTTAGCCTTGCCGTTCAGAACTTCTCCCTCACGACCACTTTGGCCTTTTATCCAGGTACCCGAAGGCGTATATCTAACTTTGAGATCATCAAAAATTTCTTTGTAATCATCTCCATACCCGTAGACTTCTCCCGAGTAATCACCTTTAAAATCATCAGTTGATGGCATCACGCTCGCTCTGTCACTATGGATCACATAAGTCCAGTCCATTGTCTTTTTGAATATTGGACCTGCCACCTGATTACCATAGTATAAATCTCCAGTCAAACCATAAACCACTACGATCATCGAGTACTGTGGATTTTTCGCAGGCCAGTAGCCTACAAATGAAGCGTTATACTCAACCTCACCATCTCCTGCGTATCCAACCTTAGTTGTACCCGTCTTGCCGGCGAACTTGTAATACTTCGATTTCAATTTTTTTCCAGTTCCTCTCTCCACTACTCCTTCGAGCATGGATTGTAATTCCTTTACGCTAGCAGTACTAGCTATACTATCTCTTGCCACTTTCGGCTTGAAGTATTTTTCTACACTACCATCGCTTTCTATCGCCGTTACTAACTGCGCGTCTACGAGCTTGCCGTCATTGGCTATGGCATTATAAAATCTCAAAACTTGGAGCGGTGTCATGGACATCTCATAACCATGGGCCATCCAAGGTATCGTTGTACCTGACCACTCCTTTTTATTCTTTTTTGGGTGCTTGATAAAGGGAGCTGGCTCACCATCTATCTCTATACCACTTTCTTCATGTAATCCAAATTGTCGCAACTTATCAGCATATGCACTCCACTCAAATGTCTTTCCATATGCCGCATCAACCGCAGAAGCAACTCCGATATTGGAAGATTTCTCTAACGCTTCTCGAAGTGTAGATCGTGAGATACCGTGATATCCACTATCATACATCCACTGATCGTAAAACCGCTTTTTACCTTTTGAAAAATCAACTATAGATTCGCTATTAGCATGATCATCATCTAGTAGTGCAAGAACACTTGCAGCTTTCATGGTACTTCCAGGCTCTGAGCTATGCGCTACAGCATAGTTGTGATACTCTCCGTAAGACTCCGAATTGTTCTTACTGATGTTAGACATCGCAACTATCCGCCCAGTCTCGACTTCCATAACTACCGCAGTTCCTGCAGAAGCATCGTGCACTTCTAACCCTTTCAATAATTCGTTATGAACGATATCCTGGATTGGCACATTGATCGTAGTATGAAGATCTTTACCTTTTATAATCTCATAATCAGTTGGATTTTCAACTGGTATGTATAAATCCCTAGATACTCTCTTCTGTAAAACCACTCGCTCCTCACCTCTGAGCAACTGATTAAAACTATGTTCTAATCCAACTCTATTCTCGTTTCTATCTACTCCGATAGCTCGACTAGCAAGTAATCTATAGGGCTTCTCACGTTGATACTCTCTTATCTTAATTAAACCTCCTCCATATCTTCCTTTTTCGAAGATGGGTAAAGACTCTAACTTCTTAGCATCGTGATGATCTACCTTTTTTGCAATAGATAAATATCTAGATCTCTTCTTTCGTCCTGTTGTGATATAAGTCTTCCAATCTTGTGCAGATTTTGAATTAAACACTCCTGCTAAACCAGCAGCTAATCCATTAATCCCTGCATCAAATCCCTTCTGACTTATCACTGTAGGATCCATCCGTATTTCAAAGAACTCAACTGATGTAGCCAACAAACTCTGACCATCATCTGCATATATATTACCGCGCTGTTTCTTAAGAGGCCTCCACTCTAGGTATCTTGTCTCTTTCTTCGCCCTCCACTCATCGCCTTCGACCACTGAGATTTTTACAACCCTGTAGACTATCATGAAGGCAAAGAGTACAAAAGCCAACAAGACCATATACACTCTGTAGAGCAGTTCGTTCTTACGACTCAACTCAGCCATTTATATCTTTTCAATTTTCCTTGGGATATGAATCTCTTGATCCATATCAACTCCCTTCACATCCTTCGCCACTTCGTACAGCGTACCTTCGTGCTGCACGTCTCTTTTTATAGAGATATATTCTCTACGTATGTCTTCTATCTCTTGGTGCTTCTCATTAATCTTTCTAATCTTCCTCTCCGTACTATGCACCGTAGCTATATAACACAGGATCAATACCGATACAAGGCCGAAATACGGCACCCAATCATAGAGTCTTGATATCCCGATACGCTTACTCATCATTATATTTTCTCAACAACTCGCAGCTTAGCACTCGCTGCGCGACTATTGATTTTTATTTCGTCATCCTTCGGCACGATGGGCTTTCGAGTGATTTGAGAAAGATTGGTTATCACCCTCCCATATATATCCGTCTCCTGCGCTCCTGCGCCGTACTTCAGATGTCGCTTTACTAGTTTATCTTCTAGCGAATGATATGTTATGACCGCTAATCTTCCTCCTGGATTAAGTAGGCTTACTGCCGCATCCAGAAATCTCTCCAATACGCCCAACTCATCATTGACCTCCATCCGGAGTGCCTGAAAAACTTGAGCTGTATACCTCTGCTTATCACCTCGATAAGCTTCATCTATCACGATTAAGAGATCATTTACCGTCTGAATCGGACTTCTCGATCTTGCCTTGACTAGCTTGTCAGCGAATGTCTTCGAATTTCGAAGCTCACCATAACTAGAAAATATAGCTACCAACTCATCCCTTGTTGCCGAAGCAATAACTTCTTGAGCTGTCCGAGAAGCGGACTGATTCATCCGCATATCTAACAGACTTTCAAATCGATAAGAAAAACCCCGATCTTCTTCATCAAAATGATGAGAAGAGACACCTAAGTCAGCCAAAATTCCGTCAACTCCATCGACCTCATAGTACCTCATATAGTGCGTTAAGTAGCTAAAATTGCTACGCACAAAGGTCATGCGATCATCATCGACAACATTAGCCTTAGCGGCTTCATCTTGATCAAAAGCATACAAATGCCCTTCGGCACTTAGCTTATTTAAAATCGGTTTGGAATGTCCCCCACCTCCGTATGTTACGTCTACATATGTTCCCGTGGATTTAATATTGAGTGCATCAATACTCTCCTCCAACAGAACTGGGGTATGATAAGAATGAGATTGTGAGCTCATTATACTCTGGCTGCATCATCATCTCCAAATACGCTATCAGCAATACTTGAAAAATCTTCTGGTTCATCTGAGGTCATCTGCTCGTAATACTCCGTCGACCAAACTTCTACCTGGTCTTGGTAAGCAAATAAAACAACCTCGTTCTTGATCGCAGCATACTCAAGTAAGCTTTTGGGAAGCAATACTCGATCAGCTTTGTCCAAATGAACCTCCGTCGCGCCTCGATAAAAATATCGGATGACCTGACGGTGCTGCTTTTTGTAAATGTTCAACTGGTTTATCTCTTTCGTCTTTCGATCCCAAACTTCTTTGGGATACATCATAAGATGTTTTTCAAAGCCTCTATTCACAGTCAACAAATGTCCATGCCCGCCCATCTGCTTTAACAGAACTGCTGGTAATCTCAAGCGACCTTTTGAGTCCACTTTGCATTTGTATTCTCCAGTGAATTGAAACAAGCTTTAACAACTTATGATTCAAATGTATGTGCTCTTTCCCACTTTCTACCACTCTTCCCCACAAAATGAAATAACACATGAATATTTTTTCTCATATGTATAGTTTTGTAAACGATGCGCTTACAGTTTGTAACAGAATGAATTATGAGAAATAGGAAAGGATCTACTTATGCTCTCAGGTTGTTAAGCATAATTCGTATTAATAGTGAAGTTAATGTATTTCAGACTGATTAACAAGGGGTTATACATAGATACGTCCAACTCTATCGAATTGATTTTTAAAAAAATATTTACGGAAGTGAGCAGATTGGTATGATAATGGTGATACGAAGGTTGAATTTTCATTGTTATAATGAAGTTTACATCTTGTATCACATATGTAGCGGTAATGCTCTGCTTGAGCACATACGCTTTCAGCCAAGAAACGGGCGATAACTTGAAATACAGTATCGATGAGCCCGATAACTTCTGGGTATTAGAAATGGTCGATAGCCTTCGCCATGAAACTTCGCTTTGTTCTGATTGTGATTCTCCACCTACCTTTAAGAGATATGTAGATAAGTACGGCGATGTACTTTACAGACTAAGGTATGCCTGTGACCAAAGGAACTCAGTAATCCGCATCTTCGATGAGCGTGGCGAACCTGTTACTCACTGCTTAGTAATAGACGGCGTGAAAGACTGCAATGATTTTGAAGCATACAGTAACTTCACCTTTTCTCCTGATCTACTCGACATCTGGTCTTGTAAAAGAGGATTTAATTGTGAAGCCAAAGATAGATTAGGCTTATGGCGATCCTATGAGATCAATGCCTCTGGGTCAGAGTGTCGAGACAAAGTGAGAGAACTATCCATATCCTCAGACTTTGAGAGATACTCGTGGTATAGCAGCGAGGGAGTCATCTCAGATGAGAAGGAAGTTCCCATCTCATATACCGGCCAATACGATATACAAGTGACAGATGCTGATGGCTGTATCAATAAGAAAGGTGAGATGATCCATGTCTATCAGGAAAAAAGTATACCTGTAGAAGGGGACAAAATCCTATGCGAAGACGAAATTACTCAGCTGCGCAGCGCAGGATGGGAAGCTTATAAGTGGTCAAACGGAGACACAACAGATCATGCAGTGATCGAAGAGCCAGGTTCCTATCAGCTAGAAGTAACGGATGAATTAGGCTGTAAAGACTCTATCAACTTCGAAGTAGTTGGCGTCCCAGAACGCGATGTTCACATCCGCGCTGGAGAAGAGCTCTTCTATATAGAGCAAGTCATACCGGTCTCTCTAGAACTCGATGGATTGGACTATGAGGACATCAAGTCTATATCTTGGACTAGTACCGGTGATCTCACATGTGATGATTGCCCTACTCCATTTGGCAAGTTCGAAGGTGACAGCGATATACAAGTACTTATAGAAGATAGATATAGTTGCTTTTATGAAGACGACATAACAGTTGAACCTGTCGGAGTATATAAGGACGTATATGGTGCTAACATCTTTACGCCCAATGGTGATGGAGAGAACGATCTCTTCATGATCCGAAGTTTAGACGGTGCAGCGACTGTACACTACCTCACCATCTATAATAGATGGGGTGTCCCACTTCACCAAGTAGGCCTACATCAGATCAATGACGAAAACTTTGGATGGGATGGCCACAATGATGGAGAGCCTGCACCTTCTGGTGTATATGTCTATGTAGCAGAAGTCGAATTCATCGATGGAAGTAGGCAAAAGATTACTGGGGACATCCTACTTGTCAACTAAGCAGGAACTGGTCTTGTATTACGTCCGTAGTACTTTGGGATATTTCTAGTTACCAGCTTTAGTACTCCTATAACTGCTTCTTTGATAATACCCCCATTCATCTTAGAGACGCCATGTTCTCTATCCTTGAAGACTATAGGCACTTCGCTTATCTGAAAGCCTAACTTCCAAGTGACATACTTCATCTCTATCTGGAAAGCATAGCCCGTGAATCCTATCTTGTCAAGATCGATAGCTTCTAATACTTCTCGCTTATAGCATATAAATCCTGCAGTTGGATCCTTAACAGGCATAAAAGTGAGCAGTTGCACATATAGTGACCCTCCTCGCGATATGAAAATCCTGGTAGCAGGCCAGTTCTCTAACCCCCCACCTTTTACGTACCTAGAGCCTACTGCTAAGTCAGCGCCATCTATACAGGCTTGCCTAAGTCTGATGAGGTCCTTCGGGTTATGGCTAAAGTCAGCATCCATCTCTGAGATGAGATCATAGTTCTGCTCTATGGCATACTTGAAGCCGGCGATATAGGCCGTACCCAGTCCAAGTTTGCCAGAGCGACGGATCAAATGAACCCGCCCAGCATCGTGATCAGATTTGATCTGCTCTACGATATCACCAGTACCATCAGGAGAGTTATCATCGACTATCAAGACGTCCATCCTAGGTAATCCAAGGACTACTTCGATGATCTGAGAAATGTTCTCTTTCTCATTATATGTGGGTATTATAACTAGGTGCTTCAACTAACTTTGGTAGAGACATGACAATATTATGAAAATTTATCATATGTTTCTAAGGATGGTAGAGGCTCGATCTACTTCATTAACATATTGCCATTAGTAACCAAGGCCGAAAATCAAGATAATTCTTGCTCAAAAACGATCTCGTAGATCTTTTCTACGATGTCATCGATCTGAGGCTTAGCATAGTAGTCGCCTTCATTTCCGTAAGGGGTACGATGGTCTTTAGCTGTTAAAGTAGCAGGTGGTCCGTCTAGATGCTGAAATCCTCCATGGACTTCTAGTACCTGCTGCATCATATATGCACTCGCTCCACCTGGGACGTCTTCGTCTAGAAAAAGTATCTTATTAGTCTTACGAAGTGAGTTAACGATGATCTTCTCCATATCAAACGGTAGCAAAGTCTGGATATCTATCAGCTCTGCCGATATGCCGAAGTCAGCACATATCTTGATAGCTGCCATCGCATATCTAACACAACTTCCATAGGTCACAACTGTGATATGATCTCCTTCCACTAGGACTTCAGGTATGCCCAAAGGGACGGTGTATTCGCCGATATTAGACGGCAAGCTTTCTTTGAGACGATATCCATTAAGGCACTCTATGACGATGCCTGGATCCTTTCCTTGCAGGAGCGTGTTATACATCCCTGCAGCTTGCACCATATTACGTGGTACAGCGATATGTATACCTCGCAAGGAGTTAATCATCATACCGAGTGGGGAGCCCGTATGCCATATCCCTTCGAGTCGATGACCTCTAGTCCGGATGATCATCGGCACCTGCTGAAGTCCTGCACTTCGATATCTCAAGGTCGCCACGTCATCAGTCAAAAATGGCAGTGCGTAGACAAGGTAGTCAAGGTATTGTATCTCTGAGATAGCTCTTAATCCTCTCATAGCGAGGCCAGCGCCTTGCCCCATGATCGTCCATTCGCGGATACCTGTATCGAAGACACGTGCTTCGCCATATTTTTCTTGGAGGCCTACCATGCCTTGATTCACATCACCGATCTTACCCACATCTTCTCCAAATGCTAGAAGGTCATCATGCTCTTCAAAGGCTTTATGGAAAAAAGAATTGATGACCTGATAACCAGGCAGCAGTTTTTCCTCTTCGTCATATGTAGGATGGATCACTGGCACATGTAGTGGCGAATGATCTCGATCCGCAAACTCATACGATCCAAATTCCTCTTTTAGGGCCTCCGTATATGTCTTGATATAATCGATAATTTCGACGGGTATCTCGATCTCTTGAGCGTGGAGTTTATAGGTAGATCTCCGCGCAAATTGTATCATCTCTTCTCGTGAAGGAAGAACAAGATTTTTCAGTTCAGATAGATCTTCTGCGAGAAGCTCTTGATAAGTGTCCGCTACACTTTCGTAAATGTCTATTAGTTCCTGGCGACTTGTTTCATTTCTTGACTGAAATGATTGCCATGCTTCCTTCCTCTTAGAAGTGATGAACATGCGCGCATCCTTCTCCATTTTTTCGATTTGCTCTTCGGTGAGCAACTTGTTGCGCACGAGCCAGTGCTTCATCTGTCGATTACAATCAAAGTCCTTCTCCCACTTGAGTCTCTCTTTGGACTTGTAGCGCTCATGAGAGCCCGAAGTACTATGACCTAATTGTTGGGTAAGATCTTGGACATGCACCACAGCAGGGCGATGTTTCTTACGCGCTCTTTTAACTGCTTTTTCAAAGGTGATACATAGGTCTTGGTAGTCATAGCCTTTAACAGTATAGAGATCGATACCGTCCCCGTTTTCATCACGTAAGAAGCCTTCTAATGCTCTTGAGATACTACCTTTCACTGTTTGTCTTTCTACAGGTACGGATATCCCATATCCATCATCATAGACGGCGACAACAAGTGGAACTTTTTCGACGGCTGCGGCATTCAGGGCCTCCCAGAAGACACCTTCACTTGTGCTTGCATCTCCGATGCTGCAGATACATATTTCATTGCCATTATCTGAGAACTGGCTATGTGATTTACCTAGATTGAGCTCTCGGTATTTTTTAGATGCGAAGGCTAATCCAAAAGCTCTAGCCATCTGCCCACCAGTCGAGCTGATACCTGAGCTCGTATTATACATGGAGATATGATCGGTCCAGTTTCCTTCGCCATCGATAAATGGTGTAGCAAAGTGCCCGGCCATCTGACGTCCTCCCGAAAAAGGATCATTTATTGGATCACTATAAAGTTGTGCTAGAAACTGCTCTGGAGTAGATATACCAAGAGCCATCATAAAAGTCTGATCCCGATAGTAACCTGCTCTATGATCACCTTTTTTATAGGCCTTAGCCATAGCGATCTGTACGAGCTCTTTACCATCGCCGAAGATGCCAAACTTGGCCTTGCCAGTTAGAACTTCTCGCCTCCCTTGCAAACTGAGTTCTCTACTAACTAGAGCTAACCAAAAGTCGGAGATTACCTCGTCAGCAAATTGTTTCTTCTTACTTGATCCTCCTGACAACACTTCGTCTAATGTGGAGCTATGTAAAAAGGAAGGCAGAGTCATAAGTTGGCAATGTTAGAGATGCAAAAATAGACAGATTGTCTATATAACACTAATGGATAAAGAAATGGAAAGTTGAAAACACTGGATTAACAGTACAGTAACAGGGTAATAACTCGACATACTTTACTATCACTGCCAGAATACTTATCTTTGAGTCAAGAAATTACATATAATGAAATTACTTCAGTTGTTATTTATCGCTTGTCTTGCCATAACTTTTAGTGGTGAAGCGATAGCTCAGGCTAGTACAGCCCCTACAGAACAAGCTCTTCCTCTAGATGGACCTGCGATGTCATTTGATAATCTGATCGTAGAGTATGGAGAAATAGTTCAGCACTCAGACCCTCTCAGAGTGGCTAAATTCACGAACACAGGTACAGAACCTCTCATCATCAAAAACGCAAGAGGTAGCTGTGGATGTACAGTCCCTACATATCCGAAAGAACCTATCATGCCAGGTGAAACTGCAGAGATGGAGATAAGATATGATACTAAGCGTCTTGGACGAATCAATAAAACAGTAACGATCACAACTAACCAAGCTGGTGATCCGATCGTACTCAAGGTAAAGGGCAACATCTCTAAAGCTGCAAAAGAAGAGAGTATACCAAAACCAAAGTCAGGTTTATTCAAGCCAGGCAACTAAGACATATAAAACACAACTTTTTATAGCCGAAAAGCATTCTTTGTTTTTCGGCTTTTTTATTGGATTATCATGATCATCATACTATCACCTGCTAAAACTTTAGACATGACTCCCTTAGATGGAGTCGATGCCACACAACCCGTACTAAAGTCACAGGCCAATCAGCTTGTTAAGGTGCTGAAAGAAAAAGATACCGCTGACTTGAAAAAACTCATGTCCATCAGTGACAAACTAGCTGTAGAGAATGTCTCCAGATACCAGACTTTCAAACAACGAGTAAGTCCAAGCGTGGGTAAGACTGCTCTTTTCACTTTTAATGGTGATGTCTATAGAGGTCTAGGGGCAGCTGATTTTGGCAAGCGAGATATTGCTTTTGCACAAGACCATCTCAGAATATTGTCAGGTCTCTACGGTGTACTTCGTCCCTTAGATCTTATGCAGCCTTATCGACTCGAGATGGGCACGAAGCTTCGTACCGACAAAGGCAAAAATCTCTATGAGTTTTGGGATCTCAAGGTGACCAAGGAGATAAATAAAGCTTTCAAACCTAAGCGTCCAAGAGTACTGATCAACTTAGCTAGTGAGGAGTACTCTAAGGTGATCAAGCGCGACAAACTAGATGCCGACGAATTGATTCTTAATTTCAAGGAGTGGAAAGGAGACAAGCTGAAGTTTGTATCATTCACGGCGAAAGTGGCGCGTGGCCTTATGGCACGATACATCATCAAAAATCGGATCAAGAACCTGGAAGACATCAAAGGGTTTGACTTAGAGGGTTATAGCTTCTCCGAGGAAAACTCGGACGACAAAACTTGGCTTTTCATCCGATAAAACATCCTGAAAGTTCCCAGTTAACACCATCTTCATCTCTCAATGAGTTCTTTTATCTATGATATGGCGTCATTCTTCTATTAGATCAGAACTTCGGTAGTCAGCATCTTACTTTTACAACGTGAACGAAGAAGAATTATATGATCACGCTCGCAAGCGAGTAAAGCGGCGAAGAAAGTTCTATTCCCATCTGATTACTTGGGTGGTGATGAGTGTCTTTTTCATCTTACTCAATCTTGCTACCTCAGATTACTTCTGGGCTATATTCCCTATACTAGGTTGGGGCATAGGTGTAGCGTTTCACGGCATCCGAATATTTACCAACGAGTGGGAAGATTCTGAGATAGATCGAGAGTATGAACGGCTTAAAAAGCGCAAAAAGATGATGTACGGTGAGGACGATGATGGATCGTATGATCCTGAAGATCGGGACTTTGTATAATCTTTTCGTTTAATCGGATGGTATTACCATCTTTGTATGACAGTATTATACATAATACATGTCTTCAGTAAAGACAAAGTCTAGAAAAGATCTTCCCTTAAAAGATCGCCTCCACGAGACGATATTTGAGGCGGAAACCATAGAGGGCCGCACATTTGACATCGTACTTCTTATCGCGATAGTCATTAGTATTATAACGGTTTTCATAGAGAGTCTTCCTGATCTAACCGCACAGAGCAAGCACTGGTTATATGTCATAGAGTGGGTATTCACTATCTTCTTTACGATCGAATATGCCCTGAGACTATACACGGTTCATAAGCCCATAAAATATGCCACTAGTTTTTATGGTGTTATAGATCTGTTATCTATACTTCCTACCTATCTCAGTTTACTTATCGCAGGCTCCCAATCGCTACTTGTCATAAGAGCGTTGCGTCTGATGCGACTCTTTAGGATCTTTAAGATGGTCCCCTATCTCGCACAGCGAATTCCACTAGCCAATCGTGCGGACTAAATTTAGAGGTTGATT
>CAZXIE010000085.1:0-16008 GCA_964640065.1 uncultured Saprospiraceae bacterium | reverse complement strand
TTCAGTGCTGGTGCCATAGGAAGTGGCTGGTTTGATTTTGTGAACTCTGGCGACAAGGAGTACTACATATTTCTGGGTGTCTGTTTTACAATCTCTCTTTTTCTACTCAGCCGCGCACTACTCTATTTTAGGGTAAGAAACGAAGGCTTGCTTACCTTTGGAGAGGGATTAAGCATCGGGATATTCATGGCTATTTTTACTGCCCTGGCAGTTGCTATCAGTACATTCATTGTGACATCATTGACGATGCCCGAAGTCGCTCAAACTGTAGAACGTACTAATTTGGATGAAGATCCGATAAGACTACCCGTTGCTTTAGCCTTTAGTGTTTCGATTTTTACTTTTTTCGGCTTTATTGGCTTGAGCTTTATATTAAGTTTGATCTTTAAGAAAGACTGATGCATGGTTAGCGTCTATTGATATATTTACGTCAAGTGAAAACTATATAGAATGGAAGAATATGTAACTCCTTTAAAGGCAGGACTAAAGTGGGGACTCTACCTAGCACTAGTTAGCATGGTAGTTAGTCTAGTGGGACATTATGCTACCTCTTCTAATATGGTCGATCCCTCGACGATCGAAACTGTCTTGAGCTTCGGTATATCCATAGGAGCGGTGATCATGGGTCAGCTCTACTTCAAACGGAATAATGAAGGACTGATGACTTATGGCGAAGGAGTCAGCATCTCCTTGTTCATCGGTATATTTTCAGGTTTATTAATGGCGGTATTCTTCTTTGTCTTCATGAGTTATGTTGATCCAGATGTAATCAACTCGTTTAAAGATGCCATGGCGGCAGATGATAGTTTATCACAAGAGGACCAAGAAATGCAAGAAGCAATTACAGGTGCTTTTGCTTCTCCTATCATGATCGCATTATTGACTTTTATCGGTTCACTACTCATGCATCTCTTCATAGGGTTGATCACTAGTATCTTCATAAAAAAGGCATAAAGAATACATTAAAGAAATACGTCATATAAGGCCAATTCAGTTAGCTTTGTGAATTGCTTTATGGATGTTTCTTTAGTCATACCGGTATACAATGAAGAGGAATCTCTACACCCTCTGATAGAATGGATATCCAAGACGCTTAGCGCTACTTCTATTTCCTATGAAGTGGTATTCGTTGATGATGGTAGCTCGGATAGGAGTTGGGAGATCATCAAGACACTGAAAGATGATATGCCCTCCAAGATCAAGGGTCTTCGATTTAGAAGAAACTACGGCAAAGCTGCTGCTTTAAATCATGGTTTTGAGCTTGCCGAAGGAGATGTCATCATCACCATGGATGCCGATCTTCAAGATAGCCCTGAAGAGATATCCCCTCTGTACAAGATGATCACCGAAGATGGGTTCGACTTAGTGTCAGGGTGGAAAAAGAAAAGACATGACCCTTGGACGAAGACGGTGCCAAGCAAGTTGTTTAATGCCGTCGCACGTAAGGTCAGTAAGATCCACCTCCATGATTTTAATTGTGGTCTGAAAGCATACAGAAGTGATGTCGCCAAGGATATCAATGTATATGGAGATATGCATCGATGGATGCCTGTACTTGCCAAGTGGCAAGGATATACCAACATCGGCGAGAAAGTCGTCGAGCATAGACCACGAGAGTTTGGTGTGTCCAAGTTTGGCGCGAAGCGTTTACTCAGTGGCTTCCTAGACTTAATCTCCTTATTTTTTGTTGGCAAGTTCAACAAAAAGCCGATGCACTTCTTTGGCACATTTGGAGTTATCATCATTGGCCTCGGTATTATAGCACTCATCTATCTTTCGGTACGGAAGATATTTTTTGATGTAGCTGGTATCCAGGATCGGCCGTTATTTTTCTTTGGACTTTTGACGCTCATCATAGGTACACAGCTCTTTTTGACGGGATTTATCGCAGAGCTAGTCATCGACACTAAAGACAAGAAAGGGACCTATAATATCAAAGAGATAATATAGTTTATACTTGTAAAGTCGGTCACGGCTGTTAGTACCTTCTTAGCATGGATCTTATCAAAATAGTACTACTCCTTTGTTGCTTTCTATCTCAAGATGCTATAGGTCAAAATCATTTCAAGGTAGAGCTAGAGGCATTCTCCCCGACAGAACAGGAAGTCATACAAACCCTCAAAGGACGTAAAGCGGAGCAGTTCCTCGCCAAAGACCTAAGTAATCAAGAAGTCAGTTTTTACTCAACAGAAGGAAAGATCAAACTACTTTGGTTTTGGAGTCCAGATGATGCAGCCTCAATGTCTTTATTTCCTCATCTTAATCTGCTTCAACTCGATGAGCTGGATCATATGTGGGTTTATGGATTTTCTGAAGGAGAGAAAGAAGCTACAATGAGAGTGAATCAAGAACAGGGTCCTTTATTCAACATCATTCCCAATGCCCAACCAATAGGTCAACTCGCCTATGGTGGTGACCTCGGAAGCAACAGATTATTCATTGTTGATGAAGGTCTCATCATACATGAAGTCCTACCTCCGTCCTTTTTTTCTTCTCGCGATCCAGCAGAAGCTATCTCCATCATCAGAGATATCCTTCTTAGGTTAAAACTTGATTGATCCTTGAAGGTTGATCGAGTACCTTTGCGCGCTCTTATAACTAGGCATTGTACAGCGTAAAAGAAATATACTACACTATCCAAGGAGAAGGCTACCACACTGGTCAGCCAGCGGTATTCCTAAGATTCAGTGGTTGTAACCTCTGGACCGGTCTTGAAAAAGATAGAGCCACTGCTCAATGCAAGTTTTGCGATACTGACTTCTGGGGTACTGATGGAGCTCTAGGAGGAAAGTATGATGCGACTACCCTAGTCGATCTATGTAAAAGTCAGTGGACGGATACTCAAAGCCAACCCTGGATCGTATGTACTGGTGGTGAGCCGCTTCTACAATTGGACAAAACATTGATCGATGCCTTTCATGATAAAGATTGTTTCATCGCTATAGAAACGAATGGCACGATCGAGGTACCTGAAGATATAGACTGGGTGTGTGTGAGCCCTAAACTTAGCAGCGACTTGATAGTCACGCAAGGCGATGAATTAAAACTAGTATATCCTCAAAAGGACGTGGCACTAGAGCGATATGAAGAGATGTCTTTTGATCATCACTCTTTGCAGCCTCTAGATGACGTACATCAAGAGAAGAATATTCGAGATTGTATAGATCTATGCAAGCAAAGACCCAAGTGGCGCCTCAGTCTACAGACGCACAAATTCATGGGCATCCCATAGCGCTTACGCAAATGAATACTCAGTAGACGCTTCTATTAAGGCATTATAGTTCTCATCTTGACTGAGGACATTCTCGTTACCAATCAATATAAACTGCTCACGTGATCTTGTGATAGCTACGTTCAGTTTTCTATCTACTCCATCTTCAGACAAGGACACTAATGATCTCAACTGAAAAGAGAAATTAGAACACGTAGACATGATGATATAATCTCTTGCTCCACCTTGATATCTTTCGACGGTATCTATGGTGATTAGGTTTGATAGTTCAGGTAAGGTTTTTTCAAGCTCTAATTTTATTGCCGCGATCTGTGCTCTATATGGAGTGATGATGCCTATCGTATGATCATCGATCTCTTTTCCCTCTGACACAAAGTGATCTACTATATCCTTACATATGAGAACAGCCTTTTTAGCTTCATCTCGATTTACTTTGATGGACTCTGCATCGGCATCACTTAGTGTAGAAACATAAACAAGTCTAGAATCAGCAAATAGATATCGAGAAGAATCCTGCGAAGACAGGCGAGGTAAAGATGAAATTATTGACAAGCGATTATTATAGAATCGCTGATTGACAAAAGCCATGATATCTTGATGCATTCTTCCTTGATGAGTGAGTTGTCCGATACAATGATCCCAGTTGTTAGATACAGCGAGCTTATATAATCTTTCAAAGAAAGACATAGACAAGTTATTCAAGCCCACCGTAGCCAAATCCGAATCTTTGGCGACTTCTGTATCAGTAGGATGCTGGCGCACTATAGCAGGCAGTTGGAGATGGTCACCTATCAATATCCATTTGTTAAATCTCGTCAAAAGACCGATTAATGAAGTTTCTAATAACTGCGATGCTTCATCTATAATAGCCACATCAAATTTTACTAATTCGAAAAGACTCACCTTACCTAGTATAGATGCAACCGTTCCTACGTAGACTTGCTCCTTAATCAAGCGATCTCTCAAGTCTCGTCTATTAGTAATGTCACTGATCTGCTCTTCAAGCAAATGATCATGATACCTCTTAGCTGTACTATACCGAGATCCAATTCTAATAAAGGATGGCTTCGGCTCCAAAGAAGACAGCGCATCACAGATCTCATCTACTGCTCGATTAGTATAAGCCAGTAGAAGAACTCGATCCTTCTCATGAGTTATATAGTGATGTGCCATCTCTCGAAGCATGATACTCGTCTTACCAGTACCTGGCGGCCCCCACAAGAGATAATAGTTTTTAGAAGAAATAATTTCTTGAAAGATCTGACTCTGCTCCTCAGTTAGATGATGGCTACATGACACCGGAGATACTTCATATGTGCGGGGTGCTTTTCGCCCGAGTAATAATTTTCTAGTTTCTTGAGAAGCCCCTGCATACTCATAGAGACTCCTTGTCATCTCATAGTATCCGTTATCTAAAGTATCATGCTCTATATGCCAGTGATCATAGTTGCTAAAGAGGTTTTGGTTTTCTTGTCTACTTCTTAATCTAACAGTAATTATATGGCCAGTGATATCAAGGATAGTAGCTTTAAAAACTTGATGTCTTAGAACGCTATGAGTTACTCCTTTTATAGCAGGATAAAGCACACCAAGATCGCCAATTCGGAAGTTACTCAGCGAATGCGATTGATCCGACTTTTTCATCACTAGCAATGTCTCAGTCTCTGTTGTTTCTACTTTTTCAATCAACAGATTATCCAAAATATTGAACTGATCTCTTTTCTCTTCGATGGAAGAAAGCCAAAGTGACGCCAAGCCCGTTGATTTGTCTCGACCAGGATCTCCAAGTTTATTAATAGTCAGTTCTCTCAATACTAGGCGCAGTAATTTTGATACGTACTCCCTCTCCATCGCATCAAGATCGGACATCACTTTTAGAAACTCTTCATAGTCTCTTTTTTGAAAACCTTTGATTGCCGCTTTATTCTCTTTAGCATAAGATCGATAGTATTCTATAAAATCGTCTGCCTCCAGTAACAATCGATCATGGAGATATAACTGATTTCTTTCTTTGACCGCTTCCCTTTGTTCTGACCTTAAGGCTGGTGCATATCGAAGATGGTCGTGAGACAATTTAGAATATAGAATGAAGTTATTTCTCTTCAATTTTGAAGAATAAACGGACTCTATAAGCATATCATACAGCAGTGTCTGATGGTAGTGATTATTAGCTAACCCATAACTATTGGGCCGATAAGCTTTGCCGCTTTTGAGCTCTACGATATTCGACTTAGTTTGATCTATAGAAAACAAATCAAGCCTTCCCTGTATACCATATTTGGCTGAGTAAAACGCAGGCTCTATCAGACATCGATCTTTGGAGATGCCGAGCCCTTCAAATTTCGACAGAACAACACTCTTGATATTATTAAAGTGTAACTCTAACATGACCATCATCTCTTTCACATCTTGATCTGTTAAAAGGGATATAGAAAGAGGGTCTACTGAGAATATATTTTTTATAAAATCCTTGAACTGAACATCCTGATTATAGACTAGTTGATCGAGAAAAAAGTTGGCAATATTTCCTTCTAGTATGGGTCTGGTATTTCGTCTTTTTATAAACTTCCTAAGTAGATATCCGCTTTGATGATTTGCGAAAGCGCTAAAACACTCTGCGACTGCAGTCACATCAAATAAGTAATCAGGCTCATAGATTATACTACTCGGATAATGATAACCTTGCTCATCGATCTCTACATCGATTATATTAGCAAGAAGGGGCAAGAGGTTTTTCTCTTTTACAACGCTGAGCTGAGCTGTGTAATCTTCATTGCGATCAGGACGATTGTAAACTACAGTTATGATATCGAAAGGTTCTTCAGATAACTGTGCAGTAATCTGCTTTGTAGAAACATCGATATCCTTCATTAATATCTTTATCTCTTTTCTAAAAGATTGATTTTGAAACGATCGACCTTCTGTTAGCTTCTGATAGTACTGATTGGTCCTATACACATCAACTTCTTGGGCGTATACATACTTGAGCAAGATGTCTAACGATAAAATACCGATCCCTAGATGTTCATCTGTGATAGGCTCAGAGATCGACTTTCTAAATGAATGAAGGATGTAACTAGCTTTTGCAGGGATGGTGCGCAAGCTTATTAAGAAACTCAATCTTGCAAATAAACTAGTAAAGCGAACCTTTGTAGTCTCGGTCTCCTCCGTTATGATAAGTGAAAACAACTGCCTAAGCTTCACCACTTTTTGACGAGGGGTATCATCGGAAGAATCGACAAGATCTCGGAAGGCAATGATGGATTCTAATACACTAGTCACTTAAATTCAATCACACTGAGGTTCATAAAAAACCCCGTCAAAAGACGGGGCCAATCGGTGATGTTCATGGGACTGAAAATCGGTTACTTCTTCCTTTACTTCCCGCCTTGCAGAAAGTCTTGATACTCGCTCAGATCATCCCACCTTCCATCAGCAGCCATCTCGGCTTGCTTTGGCCATGTAGAAGGGTCTGCAAGTTTATATCTTTTTCCGGCAGCATCAAGTAATCCTTGTATTCTACTCACCTCAGAATTTGCTAATTTTCTCCACGTATCGATTCCATCAGCTTTAAGCAAACCAGAGATCTTCGGGCCTATGCCTTCTACAGCGGTGAGATCATCTTGCTTCCATCTCTTGAGTACACCAAGTTTGATCAGAAGCTTTTCAACTTTTGAGTCTGTCTCTCCTTGTGCTCCAGCCTTACGACCCGATGAGAGTCCCTTTTGCATAGCTATGAGCTCATCCCACTTCCCTTCATCTGCTAGTCGAGCTTGTGTTGGCCAAGGTGAAGGATCTATGATTCTGTATCTCTTTTGATTTACAGAATCCAGTATCGCTCTGAGATCGGCTGTCGACTTTGTGGCAAGGACACTCCAGTTTTTGATGCCGGCATTTGTCAAGACCTCATTCATCTTCGGGCCGATACCTTCGACTATTTGTAGATCGTCATTCTTCAGCGCTGCGTAGAGATTTGGCCTACTTGGGCTTACTGCTGTGAGTGGCTCAGGACTAGGTGCCGAAGGCGGTTCTACAGGAGCTGGCTCCTCCACTACCTCTTCTACGATCTCTGGCTCCGGAGTTGGCTCCTCAGCTACTTCTTCTATGATCTCTGGCTCTGGAGCTACCTCATCGCTGATATCAGCTATCCCTTGCACCTCCTCAGATGGCGTGGCCATGCCCCCAGAGGCTAGTAAGTTTCTATTTTTTTCTTGGCAGGCAGCGAGACTGGACGCCAACTCTCTCGCTTCCACTTCTTTCTCTCTAACCCTTCCATTAAGCATCGACACATCACTCTTATGGCTTGCCGAATCCGCTTGGGCCGACTCAAGTTCTGCTCCGAGTGATTTGTTACTTGATATAAGCTTACGGTTACTTTCTTCTAGTTCTGTAATCCGAGATCTGAGACGCCCCCATATCAGCCATCCAAGTAATAATCCCAAAAGACCAGATAGTAACCATCCTATTAATGGGTTCACCCCACAGAAGTCTATAAATAAATACATGACGAGGCTTTATATCTTTTTATCTAATGATTTTAAGTTCTACCCTTCTATTCTTAGCTCGACCTACAGCAGTAGCATTGGTCGTAACAGGTGATGATTCTCCCTTCGACTCAGCGTTGATTTGATTTCTTAGGAGGCCTTGACCTAACAGATAATCCATAATCACATTTGCTCGCCGCTGCCCAAGTTCTATATTCTTTACGGCCCTTCCCTTGTCGTCAGTGTGCCCTTCAAGCACTACTCGACCTCCATTATCCTTTACATCACGAGCTACCTCACGGAGGAAGTCTTCGATCTCGCTATCGTTAAGTTTGTTCGTACTATTATATGGAAAGTAGATCACCGCCGATCTTCCAATGGCCGGACTCGATAGAGTGTTACTCTCATCTTCCATTTGTACAGTCTCGATACGATATCTGTCGACGACGCCTACTTGACTTCCGACAGTAACATAACCAGCCGTCTTAATTATCTCTTGGTGAGACCCACCAAACAATGCTCTAACCTCTTCAGCTCGACAGTGGCCAAGATCTTGAGCGGCTCCATCGTAAGACTCGTCGTTGTTATAGATACCTGTGATGAGCAGTCCTTGATTATCACTGAGATTGTTGATCAGGGAGTCTCTCATCTCTTCCCATCTCTCACCGAGCCGAGGTTCGCAGCTATCGTTATCAAAACAAATAGCTCCTTCTTCACAAGGTGCGACTGGCGCCACTGCGGCAGCGGCGGCTCCTACTACTTCTTCTGCTACACAGCAGCGGTTATAGTCGCTACACATCTTCCATCCAAGCAAAGCCCACAAGAAGAGGACTATTATGATTGCCAGATTTCGCATTTAGGCGGTTCGTTTAGTTAGATTTTCTTGATTCTCCCTAACAATATATGCAATCTTAACATATATGCAATCTATTTGACTAATTCCGTGAGTACAAGATCCACAGGTATTAGAACCTTTTCTCTTTCCACTTTCGTAAATATTCATTTGTTCTAAATACGATAAATATTATTGTATAATTTCATTTATATGAACCTATTAATTAAATTCATCTAAGTAAAAGAATATATTTAGGATGAATAGATCAAAAATCACGTGGAGAGTCGTTCCGGCTGTGATTCTAGTTCTATTACTTGGATTAGGTATTTATCTATCAGAGATAGTAAGCGCTGAGCTTGCTTGGTTACCACCCATCCTGCTCACAGCTTCCTTACTCGTCATCTTACTTCCTATCAAGTCAGGCTTTCTGAGGGTGAAATCCATCATCATAGCCTGCACATTGATAACCGCAGGCTTTTATCACGCCAATCAACAGAAGGAGCATCGGCGTACGCTTTTGCCTCATGAGTCTATACTCAAGTCCTCCCACCAGTATACTTTTCTTCTCAAGGATGTCTCATCATCAGAAGCTTATAACAACCTAGAAGTAGATGTCTTATCTCTTACCCTATCCGAAGAGCAAGAACTTCCTCTCAGAAAACAAACCGCACTTCTCAAACAAAAGAAAACCTCTAGCCCCTTAAAAGTGAAGCCGGGTCAAATATTCTCCTTAACAACTAAACTTACTCCACTAGAGATGTCAGCGGTAGATGATCAAAATATGTACATAAGATATCTCCATCAATCTGGTATCGATCATATTGGATATATAAGAGACTCTTATCAACTACAATTGATAGGTTCTTCCCTTAGCTGGCTGACGAAGGTGCGATATGACGTCAGGTATAAAGCTCTTGATCTTATCGAGCAGCATATTGTCGACCGTGATGCACAAAGTATACTGAAAGCTCTATTGCTTGGATATAAAGCAGACCTCGATAAAGAACTGAAGTCCAGCTTCATCGATAGTGGGACGATGCACATCTTAGCCGTATCAGGATTGCATACCGGTATCATCGCTTTGATCCTCTTGAGCATTGCTAAGTTTCTATTCTTTTGGACTTCGCGACGTTCACTCCTGCGCTTGGCATTTATCATACTAGGTCTCATTTTCTTCGCGGAGATAAGTGGTGGCGCACCGCCAGTATGGAGGGCGGTTATCATGCTTTCTATTTTCCTCGTTGGGAAATATTACTCAGCACAAGCACACTCTCTTAATCTTATTGCAGTAGCAGCATTGGCACTTCTACTTTGGGACCACAACTACTTATATAACCTTAGCTTCCAACTCTCCTTTGCTGCCGTTACTGGGATTATTCTCATTAACCCTATACTAGAAAAGATATATTACCCTGAAGGCAAATTTGGAAAATACATTCTTGGCATCATCTACATGGGCATCTCTGCTCAGATAGCACTTCTACCCCTCTCCTTCTATTACTTCCATAAAATCTCATTGCTTTCTCCACTGACCAGTGTGATAGCCATATCAATAGCTTTCTTATGTATATGCGGTGGTTGCCTTTTCTATTTGTCTATCGCTCTTCTCCCATCCATCACTTGGTACATCGCATCATTTTTAGAAGGCATTCTTTTTATTCTAACACAGACTACCTCTTTTATGAGTAGCACGGCACTTGTGCTCATCGATCATTTGTATTTAGAGTGGCATGAGTCATTGCTACTAGCAGTTGGGATACTCAGTATCACTATAGCTTATCATAGAAGATCCTTCATGCTGGTCAGGCTTGGCCTGTCACTTTTAGCCATTCAAAGCCTATCTCATCTTTATCTACAATCTCACCATCATGATGCCGTCTCCATAGTATATGAAAAAAAGGAAGAGATATCAGAGATTCATATAGGCCATACTGCGGTAGTGCTAAGTAGTGATGGCCCCTCCTATCAAGTTGGAACTAAAAGAAAAGAACATAAGATCACCTCCGTTATCAACTATGATGACCTGATTAAAGAACAAGATGGTGGGAGGTAACTTGTTCTATATTCCCGTTAAAGAAAGATTATTCATCTTTCTTATGGCTTCTATTATCATCGGAGGACACTCTATGTCCTCATTGTATGAGAAGGCATTTGGCCCTAAGCAATATGAGATCATAGAAGTCGCGACTACGATTGTAGCAGAAGCACAAGTTGAAGTCAAAGAAATAGTGGTCCAAGACTATACGCAACTACCCACTCTCGATCTAGCCCAAGCTTCAAAGGAGGAGCTTATCAATTATGGCTTCTCATCTTATGCAGCTTCTAATCTTGTCAAATATCAAGAGAAAGGAGGAAGTATATCATCACTAGAAGACTTAAGCAAAATATATGGCGTGGACAAAAATCATATAGAACAGATATCGGAAAAAATTAGATTCAAAGAAGGCCAATCCCCAAAAGCAACGAATCAAAGCAAGGCCCGTCCAGTGCATATGGATAGTACTAAAAGGCCAATACAACCAGCTTCTTTAGATGGTGTGGCCACGGCTAACAACAGTTTGGAAACTGAAAAAAGAAAACTAATTAACCCTAACACCGCGTCACTTGAAGAACTTCAATCCATTGGATTGTCAACATATGCAGCCAACAATCTTTTGAAATATCGGAGCAAGGGAGGTCAGATCTATAAAGCATCAGATATGCTCAGAATCTATGGTGTCGATAGCAGTAGTTATGTTGAATTTCAAGATTATATAACCATACCATCTTCAAAAAAGGAAAGTCTTTCAGTGGAAGACACTCTTGACAATACGGCAGAAGAAAATGGAACAACCGCAGTTCTCCTTGAAAGAAAAGAAGAGTCTACTACACCTCGAGTACGAATAGATATTAATACTGCTTCCGAAGAAGAGTTACAAACTATATACGGTATTGGGCCTGTAATTTCTAAAGGTATAGTTTCTTATAGAGCTCGACTCGGAGGCTATATCTCTTTGGAACAATTAAAAGAAGTATACGGAGTAAAAGAGGAATCATATGACATCATCAAAGACCAACTTACTATTTCAGGAGAGGTTACGAAGATCTACGTTCCTGCATTATCTTTCAAAGAAGTTTTGAAGCATCCTTATATCGATTATGAAACCACCAGGTTGCTGAAGAACATCCATTATGAGATCTATGATGATAAAATCAAGCAGCTAGTCAAAGAAGAAAAAATAGAATCTAGACTTCTACCTTACCTGCATCTTGATATCCCTCAAGAATATCTGAAAAATTAGAATTCTATTTTTCAACTTACTATCTAAAACTCCGCATTTCCCGGATACCGTGGGAATGGTATCACATCACGGATATTAGACATGCCAGTTAAGAACATGATCATCCGCTCAAAACCAAGACCAAAGCCTGCATGTGGACACGTACCAAAGCGCCGAGTATCAAGGAACCAGTCCATCTCATGCTCAGGGATATCGAAGTCTTTCATGCGAGCCTTAAGGACGTCGAGTCGCTCCTCTCTTTGTGATCCACCAACCATCTCTCCGATACCAGGAAACAACACATCCATGGCAGCGACAGTCTTGTTATCATCATTGAGGCGCATATAGAACGCTTTGATCTCCTTTGGATAGCCAGTCAAAATTACTGGCTTCTTAAAGTGCTTTTCTACCAAGTACCTTTCGTGCTCTGACTGTAAGTCTGCGCCCCAATCCTCGATGACAAACTGAAATTTCTTTTTCTTATTAGGCTTAGATCTCTTGAGGATCTCTATCGCCTCCGTATAAGTGAGTCTTTCGTATGCTTCATCTAGACAGAACTGTAGCTTCTCCTTGAGTGCCATCGGGCTGCGCTCATTTTGAGGCTTATTCTTTTCGTCTTGGATAAGTCTGTTCTCTAAGAAGTCTAGATCATCACCACAGTTTTCAAGAGTATACTTGATGATATACTTTAGCATATCCTCTGCAAGATCCATATCGTCATGGATATCTGCCCATGCGATCTCTGGTTCTATCATCCAAAACTCCGCTAAGTGCCTGGAGGTATTAGAGTTCTCAGCTCTAAAGGTCGGAGCAAACGTATAAACATCGCTTAACCCAAGTGCTCCTAACTCTGCTTCCAACTGACCAGATACGGTGAGGTTCGTTGCCTTACCAAAGAAATCCTGCTTAAAGTCAACTTCTCCCTTATCTGTCTTTGGGATCTCATTCAGGTTAAGTGCTGTCACTTGAAACATCTCTCCTGCGCCTTCAGCATCAGATCCTGTGATGATCGGACTATGTATGTATACAAAGCCTCTTTCATTAAAAAACTTGTGGATGGCAAAAGCTGCTGCATTCCGTATGCGGAAGACTGCGCTGAATGTATTAGTCCGCATACGTAGATGCGCGATCTCTCTTAAGAACTCAAGACTGTGCTTCTTCGGTTGGAGGGGATACTTCTCAGGATCCGACTCTCCCATGACATCAAAGCTCTTGACCTGTATCTCCACAGCTTGGCCACTTCCTTGCGACTCCACTAGAGTACCGTGGATCTTCAGCGCGGCTCCCGTATTGATTTTCTTAACTTGAGATTCGTCAGCTGTCTCCATATCAATGACACACTGGAGCGTCTTGATAGTACTCCCATCGTTCAATGCGATAAAGCGATTACTTCTAAATGTCCTTACCCATCCGCAGACAGTGATATCTTCTCCTACAGCAGGTGACTGCAGTACTTGTTTGATCCTTACTCTTTTCATGATGTATGTATGAAGTCTAAAGCGGGTACAAAGATAATATTCTGTCTCCTTACGCCGCCTCTAGTGACTCCCAGTATTCTAGAGCGCGACGTGTATGTGGGATACAGATAGAACCACCTACAAGATTGGCCACCATGAAGACATCATATAACTCATCTTTTGTGATTCCGATCTCATATGCTGTCCCTAAGTGATACTTGATGCAGTCATCACACCTTAGTACCATCGAGGCCACAAGTCCCATCAATTCCTTCGTTTTTACGTCTAGTGCCCCGTCTTTGTAGGTGTTGGTATCAAGGTTAAAAAACCTATTGAGGTTTTTGTGACCGTGTCCTAGGAGTCGCTCATTCATCTGAGCGCGATAGGTGTCAAATTCTTCTTTTGGATTCATATCGTACCGAACTTTGATTGTCTCCACAAAGATCTAATCATCTTGATAATCATAGCAAAAACTCCTATAAAACATGTAACTGCCGCTAAGACATATTCTGTCCTAATGTAACTCATGTACTTCGTCTGCGTAGAAGGAGAGAGATGTGGCATCAGTTTCTGAAGTCCTTCCTGATCACAATACTCTAAAAAGTCATGGATACCTTCCAACGTCGGAAAAAAGAGAAGTGGAACCAAAAAAATCATGATGATCTTAAAGGGCTTTGACCGTGCTAATGGATGATGATGAAGTGAAAAAATATATCGAACAAGAGTGATAGCTCCGATAATATAAACGGCATTATAAATCAGCCATGGAAAATCGATACCAGCTGCAACGATGGGCAACAATATCAAGGATGCAACTACAAGGGTAGCCAGCCACCATACTAGTTCTATCGTCCACTTCTTAGAGCCTTCTGTCATAACTATGGAATGCTCCGCAAGATAGCTTGATTCTTAAAAGAAGATGACTGCTAAGGTCTTCGCATTATACTTATAGAGTTTATAGATAGGAACAACTCACTTTTTCTTTCACTCATATACACTGGAGAAAACTAATTCCCTACTTCTTTGATTTACCCTCGAGCTTGAAAGTAAAAGGCATCGTATAAAATACTTTTACTGGTTCACCAAAATTTACACCTGGAGACCAACTTATTGTAAGGTCGTTCATCCCCCATATGACATCTAGGGCAGCCTGTCCACAACCTCCACCTATATCTCTAACAACCTCAGCTGATTCTACCTTTCCTTTCTGATCAATCACGAAACGAACGAAAACCCTTCCTTGATTACCATTCTTTCTCGCTTTTCGTGGGTACTTGAGTGTGTTCTGTACGTAGTTTATCAACTTCTCATCAGAGCATTCCTTAGTCTTACAGCCCCCAAATAAGGGCATTTGGTCTACGACTTTAAATACTCCATCCTCACTAGCATCTACAAGTTGATCCATATCAATGCCTTCTGATGTACGTTTTTGACTTTTTATTCCATTCTTTTCTGCAGCAGCCTCATTATAAACTAAGTTCACATTGAACTTCCCAGCAGGAATCGTAGATACATCAGAAATTGTAATATTCTCAACAAACTCTTTTGTAGCGCTTTTTAGCTGGCTATGACATTTCAATGTAAAAGGTGCTAGGAAGGATTTGTATTCAATATGTCCATCTTGGCGAACATCAGCTACCAATTTCATTTTCACCACCTTTGATTGGTTATCTAGACAATCTGACTTCTCGATTATAGGGGTCAACAGATTTCTTAGCTCTTGTTCTAGGCAAACACTGATTTCATCATCTCCGCAGGTTATGTTCACTTCACTCCTTTCTTTTTGCGAAGACAAATCATTATTAGACTGTTCGTCTATACTTTTAAAGATCATATCCTTTTTGAAGGAGAAGGGAATTGTCATAATTACTCGCTTCGCTTGACCTCTATGCATACCTGGATTCCACTCGGGCATTTCCTCAACAACGCGTAGTGCCTCTCGTCCACATCCACCTCCGATCTCTCTTACAATCTCTGCATTAGAAACCGATCCATCTTTCTCAACTATCATCCTTATAAAGACACGTCCCTCGATCCCTCTTTCTCTTGCCTTGGACGGATATTGAAGATTCTTTTCAATGTATTCGACCAGTGCTTCATCGGAGCATTCCTTAGTTGTACAGCCACTGAAAATGGGCATTTGCTCTACTACTTTAAATATGTCGCCTCGGCTTTGCGCATAAGACTTGTTCTGAGCGCTAGTACTTAAAAAAGTAAAACTTAGTAGTAAAAGAGAAAGGGTTAATTTCATATCGATTATTGAACATACAAATTATTAAAATTCAATAATAACCTCCAATAGTAGATGATATAAAACATTAAGGACCTAGGGCTCCATAAAGCTGTTGAATTACTCGCCTAATTCATTTGCGCAAGGGAAATAAAAAAAGCCCAAAGATTGACTCCTCAGCTTTTTACATCATTTACGTACGTCCGCTAAAGCGGTTCTCTCTCTTCGATGTCTACTAGACATCGACCACTTCGTGGAGCGTTCGTTCATCACCGCAGTAGTACTAGCAGCGATGAAGGGCCTAACTTCTCTAAGACATATGGGTAAGGGGCAAAAAAAGTCCAAAGATTGCTCCTTGGACTCTTATATCATTTCAGTACGCCCGCTATAGCGGTTCTCTCTCTTAGATGTTCGCATGCTAAGTAAGCTTGTGGTTCTTTCCAACTAAATCCTGTTCGCCCGCGATCCAGTTGGTCGCGGCACCTTTATGATCATGTTTTGGCATGTTCA
>CAZXIE010000084.1:0-16216 GCA_964640065.1 uncultured Saprospiraceae bacterium | reverse complement strand
AAGGAGTTGATAAGGCACTTGTCAGTAGTAATCCCAGTACCTAAGAAGAGGAGTATTACCTTAGAAAGAGACAGCCGATAGCCATGGATATAAACGTAGTCAAACCTAATCTAGAGTTAGCCAAGAAGCTCAACAAGTTCGCATGGGTGGCCTCGGCACTAGTCTTTATACTTGTGCTCTCTATGAGAAGAATCAAGATCGATACGAGTATAGATTTTTCATGGCTTCCTGCTGTCTACTCAACACTTAATGGAATCGTGGCTGTGCTATTGATACTGTCACTCCTCGCTATCAAGCGAGGTAATGCGCGACTTCATCAAAAACTAAACACCATCGCCTTATTAGGAAGTGCTCTCTTTTTACTGATGTATGTGGTCTATCATATCACTACACCAGAGACCTCTTACTGTGGTGTCGGGCCGATCCGGTATGTCTACTTTTTCTTCTTGATCACGCACATCATTTTGGCAGCAGGGATCCTGCCTTTTATCCTATTCACGTTTATCAGAGCCTATACCCAGCAGTATGATAAGCACAAGAAGATGGCTAGATGGGTCTACCCACTTTGGTTATACGTGGCAGTCACTGGACCCGTACTCTACATGATGTTGAGTCCTTGTTACGGTTTAAATTAGATTAGAAAAAGTATACATAGCGACGGACAAGATGATCTTGATCACTTACGTAAATAGTTACCTTATCTTTATATCATGAATCTCAAGTCAGTCATACTTACTATAGTATTTCTAATCATAGCAGTGAGTCTTGGCGCTCAGTGTCCGATGTGTCGTATGGCAGCTGAGTCTAATCTTGATCATGGAGGATCGGCAGGTAAGGGACTCAATACAGGTATCATGTACATGCTACTTTTACCTTATATCATGGTAGCTGTGATCGGTTATATCTGGTATAAAAATCGCAAGACGGATATCGATCATCTAGAGTCTGATCTTCAGGCACAATCACAGTCGCATACGCAGACCTCTGCAGGATAGGCGACACTTCTCGATCTTTCGAGACGAATCGATTAAGACGCCATTACCTTTGCACTTTCAAGTAGGCACAAAAAAAGCCGCCACTACCTTTGCAGTGACGACTAAAGTGCAATCGACTTTGCATAGCCGATACCTACTGAAAAACCTTTTTTCTTATGCCCTTCTCTACCGAGAAGGGCAGTTCTAACTCTTTAATTCGCAGTTGTACTATTAAGACTGTTTACCCTAGTTAAGGATAGTTAAGTAGGCATTAAGATTTTCCTAATGTAATCAGGAAGAACCTTAAAGGACTAGGCGAGTGCACGGAAGTAATACGTCGAAGGATGAAGATTGGTTGCTGAAAATCAGAGAGTTACCTTTAAATGTAGCCTCTAAGACCACTTCAACATCTTAAGTCCACGGAATTGTCTTAGCTCATTTATAAAAAGACTAAATACGAGCGTATACTCGAGAATGACTACCCACATAAGCTCGCGATACTCGCTTCCCATGTAGTTAGCGTAGGTAAGAAAGATGAGTAAACCCCATAAAAGAGGGCTCCGATAAGAAGTGAATATGGATAAACCGATGATCGAAGCCACATACCAAGGGTGGACTGTAGCAGATAAAAAGAGGTACACCATAAAGCTGAACATCATCAAAGTAATCATCTCCTTGAAGGATATAGCCTTCTTGAATGGTACGATGGCGATACAGATTATGGTGATGAGCGTAGATATCGTGAGTACTGGACCAATCACATGAATCATGTTATAGCCATAGGCGAGATATCCAAGTTCTCGAAGAAGGTAGTAGATCGATGCATTGAACTCAAATTTCTTGACATATAGGTTAGCGCTTTCCGCAAGATTGGACAGAACTTCTGCATCAAAAAGCAAAGGTCCAAATAGTAGTAGCGAAGTTATCGCAGTACTTAAGAGAAAGACCCATCTCTTCTTCTCCTTCAGATAAAAGAAGATGAGCGGGAAAAATAGGGCTGGTAAAATCTTAGCGGCTATGCCTCCTGCAAGTGCTGCTCCAGCAAGCCATATCAGTTCTCTTTTAAGTGCGTATAACATCAGCACGATAAAGAAGATGACGATGCTTTCGTGATGAAGGTTAGTAATGAGCTCTATGATAATCAGTGGGTGCAGTGCATATAGATAGAGCCTCTCTTTTGGCAGCCCCATCGACTGTAGGAGTCTATATCCGAAGTAGATAGTGCCAAGGTCAAAACACACATGAATCAGCTGCATGAAATGGGCTGATCCTTCTACAGTTCTAAAGAACGTACTCACCCAAAAGATTACTTGAGGGATAGGAGGGTAGATCGTATAGTAGTTAGGAGAGTTGAGTTCGCTAAAGAGCTCTTGCGACAAGCTGGGGTGAGACTCTACGACCTCAGTTGGTAAGACGGTGAAAGGATGAATCCCGAGATGCCATAGTCTTCCATCCCATACAAATCGATAGATATCATCAGAAAGATTAGGGAAGTACCAGACAGCAAGTAGGCGAGCTACCACTGCAGCAACTATGATCATCTTAAAGCTAGATGCTTGCCCCTTTATGGATAAGTAAGCATAACACGCTATACATGGGATGAGACCTAACAGAAGTAGAAGAATATTATTCTGCTGGGGTATGATGCAACAATAAGCTATGGAGACTAGCCATAGCAATGCCGCTAGACTATCTCTATAGTTTTGAGGCATTAGCGCAAAAAGATGTTACGTATAGAAAAGTAAAAGATAAGGCCATACCCCACTGTCAGCATCAAGTGCATAAGAACGAAAGTTGGCTCTTCTGCAACTATGCCCCAGATCAAGCCTATCAAGAAGTACAAGGCAAAGAAGCCTTCCCATAAAATCGTGCTTCCGATCTTTTTAGAGAAGTAACTTTTCTTTGCGATCTTATCTCCTAGGTCTTTTACAGCAAACTTTGGCGTTCTCACAAATGGTGACTTCTTGCCAAGATATCCCTGTATCACAGCTATCGAGTTATGAAATGATAAACCCATAGATAGTGCTAAGAATATCGGGAAGAGGAATAAAAACTTGATGATCATCTTCCACTTAGACTCCTTAGGCCAAGCCACTTGTACATTAGCAACGTAGTAGATCACTATGATTGAGGCCATGCCAACTATGAAAAAAGTAAAAAAACTAGGATCCACACCGAGAGGTTTAAGAGCTACAGCAAGAGGAACACTAAATATGCCTATCGAGAATACTGCAAGAAAAACTGTCGATCCTAAGAGGTGGATTGAGGCATGTATCTTTTGTATAAATGATAGTTGGCTCTTCCATACTTTGGGAAGTACTTTTTTAGCTGTTTCAGCGCCTCCTTTCATCCATCTGAACTGTTGTGATCTTAGACCATTCATCTCAGCAGGTAGCTCAGCAGGTGAAGTAACATCTTCAAGATAGACTACTTTCCATCCTTTCAACTGAGCTCTATAGCTTAGGTCTAGATCTTCAGTAAGCGTATCGGCTTCCCATCCACCAGCATCTGCGATGGTCTCTTTTCGCCATACGCCTGCTGTACCATTGAACTGTAGTAGAAAGTTGCCAACTTTACGACCTAGTTGCTCTACGGTGAAGTGTACATTAAGTTGTAGTGCTTGCACTCTTGTTAAGAGGGAATAATCCTGGTTAAGATGCTCCCATCTAGTTTGGACTATGCCAACTTCTGGATTAGCAAAATGCCTAAGAGTTTTCTTAAGAAAATCCTTCTCAGGTAAGAAGTCTGCATCGAAGATTGCGATGAACTCTCCCTTAGCATATTCTGTCGCAGACTTCAGCGCACCTGCTTTGTATCCTTCTCTATTAGTTCTTCTGACATGCTTGATATCAAATCCCTGAGACTGATATTTAGAAACTTCCTCAGCGCTGATATCGACTGTATCATCAGTAGAGTCATCAAGGAGTTGTATCTCCATCAATTCTTTTGGATAATCTATAGCTGTGATTGACTCTAAAAGTCTCTTGACAACATACCGTTCATTAAAGATGGGCAGCTGGACGGTGACCATAGGTAGGCTTGCGTCTTCATCGTGGCCAGCATTTACGGAAGTGATATACTTCTTCTTTCTTGCCTTGTAGTAGTAGAGCAAGTGAAACTGTAACAAGCAGTAGATAGTGATAGCCATCAGTGCGAGGCTATATATCACTAGAGCGGCACCTCCTAAGATCTCAAGAAGTGACTGACCTGCCTGACTAAGTGTTATGATTATCATCAAATTAATCTAAAAATGGTCCAAAGAATTTTATGGCCTGCTAGGACGGTTCCCTTAATAGTGCCGGAGATCTTGGAGACTCCTATACGTCTCCTATAATCAACGGGAACTTCGGTGCATTTCATGCCCATCTTAGCTCCTTTTACTTGCATCTCTACTGTCCAACCAAAGTCTTTATCTGTCATCTCCATCGCTAAGAGACTTTGGTACCTCACGGCCCTAAATGGACCTAGATCTGTAAAGTGTATTTTGTATAGTATCCTTATCAAATTAGTAGCGAGCCAGTTGCCAAATATTTGAGCTGGCGTCATCGATCCTTTTTGAAGATCGCCTTGAGATCGAGATCCGATAACAAGGTCGTATCCTTCTCTTATCTTATCTATAAGCTTTGTAAGTTGCTCAGGATAATCAGAGTAGTCTCCATCTATAAAAACTACCGCATCGGGTGGGGTAGCCAGATTTTTGATGTACCTCATGCCTGCAAGGCATGCACTCCCATATCCGGCTTGCGGCTCATCTACAACTATAGCTCCCGCCTGCTCGGCCGTTTCCTTTGTACTATCCGTGCTTGCGTTATTAGCCACCACAATGTGTCTGACCTCTTGCTTAGGAATGTCATGTATAACCTTAGCTATACTTTCCTCCTCGTTGTAAGCCGGGATGATAACATCAACTAATTTGGGATATATGTCCTCTGTACGCATATGGAGTGAACCGCTAGCTTCGTTCATTAAGGCGTGTGCTTATTATATATTCGCACCTACTTATCACATGACTGAACATCAGATAGCGATTTCGTGCCGCAAAGATAACTGCTTACGCCGTCTTCCTTGGCTTTTTACCTATGGGTTTGTCTTCATTATTGCCTTTTCTGTACTGTTATCCTCGTGTTTTGACGAATCCTTTGAGTCCGACTTTGAAGTGGAGCTCATAACATCTGTTGATACCCTCAGATTTGACACAGTTTTCACGACTATCGGATCAATAACTAGGCAACTCATCGTGCGTAATCCAACTAATACGAATATCAATATCAGCTCTATCTCACTAGATCTCGGAGAGCAAAGTATGTTTAGACTGAATGTGGACGGGGTACCAGGTAATCGAGCCACTGAAGTACCTGTATTAGCTAATGATAGTGTTCATCTCTTTGTAGAAGTTACAGTCGATCCTGATCAGCCGTTATCTGTTAGTCCATTTATCATAGAAGAGTTTCTCACGATTAACTCGGGAGGTACAGAAAAGAAAGTACAACTAGAAGCTTTTGGGCAAAACGCTAACTACTTTCCATCAAGAAATTCGATCGGCCAGATAGTAGGGCTTGGTTGTCGAGGAGGTCAGATCATATGGGATGATCCCAGACCATATGTGATCAATGGTCTTCTTTTCATAGATAGCTGTGAGATAATTGTGCCTCCGGGTACACAGATCTTCGTACATGGAGGGATCGCTCGTCAAGACGAGATCATCTTCGGAGATGGTGGTCTTTTCTTCTTAGCAGATGGCAGATTCAATATCGCCGGCACAGTGGATAATCCAGTAGTGATACAAGGGGATAGACTGGAACCAGGCTTTAGTGATGTACCTGGTCAGTGGGCTGGAATTAGATTTCTAGCGGGAAGTAGTGGGCATAGCATACGTCATGCTGAGATTAGGAATAGCACAGTCGGTATCAGAGCCGATAGCGCGAGTAGCGCCGAGATATCTAATGTCATCATAGCCAATACTTCTAACATCGGTCTCTTGGCCGTCCATGCAGAGCTGCAAGTAGACAATACTCTTATCCACAGTAATGGACCGCAGAGTATAGCGATGACTTTTGGTGGAGAGTATAACTTTAGACACTGTACTATCGCCAACTTTCAGAATCAATCTGCTGGTGTGTTCATGGATAACTTCACATGTCGTAATGAAGAGTGCAATGTCATCTCAACTAATCCACTCGAGGTAAATTTTACGAATAGTATCATCATGGGATCCAACGATAACGAGATAGATATCATAGATATCGGAGAAGGTATGGATCCAGATCTTTTTTCACTAACGCTTGACCATACCTTAGTGAAGGTCCTTGATGAGAATCAGAACTTCCCAGAAAATGCTTGTGTACAATGCATCGAGCAAATCGATCAACTCGTCTTCTTGGATGAATTCAATGATGACTATACGCTTGATACAATGAGCGTAGCAAGGGGTGTTGCGACATTTTTACCAGAACTATCTCTTGATATATTAGGATTTCCTCGTGATCCCAATACTCCAGATATGGGTTGTTTTGAATTTCAGGAGTAGGGGATAGAAAACCTACTTAGTACTGACAGGCACCTTCTCATGTTTGATCTCTACTTTGGAAAAGATAATCAAAGCGATCACAAAAAATACAGCTAGTATCAACACACTATATCTTAAGTTGTCTGTGACTTGGTTAACAAATCCAAATGCGAAAGTCCCAAAGACGATAGAGATATAGTATAGCAAGTCGTAAAAACTGAAGTATGAATTATACTCTTCTTCTTCAGAGATCAACTTAGAGTAGCTCGCACGAGAACTAGACTGAAGCCCCCCTAAGACTAAACCTACGAAGAAGGCCAGAGCGAAGAAGACTGGCTTTGTCGTTACAAGCGCTGCCGCACAACAGATCAACATCCATATGACAATCATGATAATGATGGCGCGTTTGCTTCCTTTAGCTTTTGCATATCGTGCGAATCCAATGGCTCCAACCACTGCTACAATCTGAAGGATGAGTACGGTGATGATATTCTCTGTTTTGGAAAACTGAAGTTCTTTATCAGCAAAGGTGGTAGCGAGATAGATGATCGTATTCACACCAGCACTATAGAAAAAGAAAGCTAATAGAAATCGCCTGAGATTAGGTTTGAACTTGAGTTCACCGATAACCTTCTTTATCTCTTGATAGCCTTCCTTTAGGAGGGTCTTTTCTCCATTAGAATCTGGCTTTCTGTCTTGAGGTAGATGCCTGAAGGTATACTGTGACCACCCTAGCCACCACAATCCGACAAGTATAAATCCTATCCTGAAAGGTTTAGACCCAGCATCAGCGCTCATACCAAATAGCTCAGGGCGCTCACTAAGGAAGAGAATAAAGACCAAGAGTAGTACACTCCCGATATAACCATAGGCATATCCCATAGCACTCACCTTATCAAAGTTGTCCTTAGAAGTAATCGCAGGAAGGAAGGCATCATAAAAAATCAAACTGCCTGCATAGCCTATCGTAGATAAGACAAATGCCACAAGACCCACCCACATATAATCTATACTACTCAAGAGACCTACTGGATCCTCTGTAAACCACCAAAGACAGATGCACGAAAGACTACCGACTACGGTAAAAATCTTCAAAAATCGTAACCTTTTACCTCCAGCATCAGCTATGCCACCCAAGAGTGGGGCGATGAGAGCTATCAAGATGTACGATATACTGATGGCATAGGACAATACAGAGGTATCCGAATAATCAGTGCCAAGTATATTGATCTCATCAGGAGCTATCGCAAGAAAGTAGAGTGGGAATATGGCTGTAGTGATGACTAGTGCATAGGCTGAGTTTGCCCAGTCAAAGAATGCCCATGCTCTGATGGTCTTCTTATCGTTAAGAGGGGTTGGTGCATTTGCGGAAGCGTCCATAAAATCAGTCTTCTAGGGCGGTAAAATACTTTAATACATCGGGAAGTAGCTTGTTAATTTTTATCTTCTATATATTATAAGTTTATTTGATGTATGCGGATACTTATCCTAAGCCGAAATGGCGAGTTGTACAGTACGCGTAGTCTGTATAATGCCGCCAGACGAAGAAAACATTTCGTCAGAGTTGTCGATCATATGCACTGTGATTTGATCATAGATGATAATCGCAACATAGTTTACCTTCATGGGCAGCCACTTCGTGGCTATGATGCTATCATCCCTCGGATTGGTAATACCGTCACCTTCCACGGATCAGCTGTGATCAGGCACTTTGAGTCGATGGGAGTGACGTCTGTTCTGTCAGCAGACGCATTGCTGAAGACCCGAGATAAGCTTAGCTGTATGCAGATCCTTACCGAGAATGGCATAGCCGTACCCAAGACGGTCATCGTCAATAACTATAATCAGTACCATATACTTCATCAGCGCATACCGACATTTCCGAAGATCGTCAAGTTACAGAGTGGTACACATGGGATCGGGGTTGTCAAGGTAGATAATCAGAAGGAGCTGGAGACTTGGATGGAGACTTTTCACGGATTGCGTCAGAAGGTGATGATGCAAGAGTTTATCGAGGAAGCTAATGGTGCAGATATCCGGATCTTTGTAGTGGGAGATGAGGTGGTAGCATCTATGAAGCGAGCTGCCAAAGAAGGTGAGTTTAGGTCTAATCTTCACAGAGGAGGTTCGGCGACTGTAGCTGAGATCTCAGATGAAGAGAGAGAGGTGGCACTAGAGGCTGTGAAGGTGTTAGGATTACATGTTGCAGGAGTAGATTTGCTAAGATCTAATAGGGGACCACTTATACTCGAGGTAAATGCTTCTCCCGGTCTTGAAGGCATAGAGACGACGACTCGCGTGGATATTGCGAAAAAAATTATCCAATTTGCGGAGCGTTTAGCAAAGTTTGGACCTCATGAAGCATAAAAATCTCTCTATTGATCGGGTCTCTGTCGAGCCTGGAGAAACAGAACAGGTAAATTTATTTGTCAGTCGTTTGCCCTCTGGTAATCCTATCAATGTACAATCCTATGTATTTAGGAGTACCCAACCAGGACCTACGGTCTTAATCATGGGAGGTGTACATGGTGACGAGATCAATGGCATACAGATCGTAAGGAGACTGCTAGAAGATAAAACCTTTGATGAGCTGACATGTGGAAGTGTGATAGCGATCCCGTTGCTTAATGTATTTGGCTTTATCAACTACAGCAGAGATGTGCCAGATGGTAAGGATGTGAACCGGAGTTTTCCGGGATCATCAAGAGGGTCTTTAGCTTCTCGTACAGCATCGGTACTTACCAAGAAAGTTTTACCCAATGTTGATATCGCAGTAGATCTGCACACAGGCGGAGCTTCGAGATACAATTATCCACAGATCAGATATTCTAAGAAGGATAAAAGAGCACTGGAACTTGCAGAAGCATTTGGTGCCCCCTTCGTTATAGAGAAACCTTGGATCTCAAAGTCCTTCAGAAAAACGGCTAATCAGATGGGGATCTCCGTCCTAGTATATGAAGCAGGAGAGTCAGTACGGCTAGATGGGTTTTCTATCGAACTTGGAGTCGCCGGGATCAAGAGAACTTTGAAAAATCTAGGTATGCTTGCTAGTGCTCCAGAGTATAATCATGAGTCACTCTTCTTTAAGTCTACTGGCTGGATCAGATCCTCTGAAGCAGGACTTTTTACATGGTCTAGAAACAGTGGTAACTATGTAAGTAAAGGGGAGCAGCTGGGTGTCATCCATTCACCACATGGTGATAGGATGAAAAGGATATTTTCTTCGAGAGATGGGTACATCATAGGACATAATAATGCGTCAGTCGTACATAACGGAGATGCACTCTTTCATATAGCATATAGCTAGATTATGAAGACTCTGAGTATCAGTGTGTTTTGTATCCAAGTTTTGTGCTTTACCCTATTAGGTATAGGAGTATATGGGCAAGCCTCTTTGACTGAAGATGTCTCTCAGATCATGGGAAGTCCCAAGTCTCAAAATGCAGTATTTGCGATAAGTGTTAGAGATACCGATGGAGATGAAGTATATCATCACCAGAGTAAGTCTCGTATGATACCCGCATCGACTTACAAGTTGATCACTACGTTAAGTGCGATAGATATCCTTGGCCATGATTTTACCTTTGAAACCAAGGTGTCTTATCGAGGAAGTATAGTCGATGGCGTTCTTAATGGAGATTTAGTTTTCGCAGGGTCTGGAGACCCTTCTCTAGGAGCAACACGCTATGCTGGCGACGATGCATATGAACAAGTGTTGCGAGATATAAGATCCTACATTCGGGCGGCTGGTATTAAAAAAATCAAGGGGCGGATAATAGTAGATCAATCCTACTATGATCATACTTGGGTACATCCTAGCTGGGCCTGGGATGACTTGACGAACTACTTTGCAGGAGGAGCTGCCGCTTTTAATATCCACGAGAATCTCTTCTTTCTTGATTTTAAAAGATCAGCACAGCCCGATCAACAAACCTCGATTTCTAGAGTGTCTCCTGAAGTCCCAGATATAGAGTGGGCTAACCGAGTAAAAACAGGACCTGCGGGCTCTGGAGATAATGCATATATCTATGGTGACCCATACGGGACAGAGAGGTGGATAGAAGGTACGATTCCTCCAGGGGCAAATGCCTTAACCATCAAGGGTGCTATACCTGATCCAGGGAAGGCTTTTGTTCATCATCTCTCAGAATATCTTAAAAGCTCAGATCACGAGGTGGAAGGAAATGCTTTTAGATTTGAAAGCAATACCCCAATTCATCTTATCGGAACACTCTGCTCAGATAAACTTATTGACCTATCTGTTTTCGCTAATCATACTTCTAACAATCTGTTTTGTGAAGCTATATTCAAGAGGATAGGTGCTCGATCTGCAGGCATCGGTGGCTACGAGTCTGGAGCAAAGGCTCTCTATGATTACCTCGAGAGAGCTGGATTAGATGTCTCAGGTATTAGACTTGAAGATGGCTCTGGACTATCTTCTCGTAATCGGATTAGTCCGGCGTTCATGACTTCTTTTTTAAATTATCAGTCAACGCAACAGGGTAGGAGCCAAATAAAAAAACTGATCCCTCAGCCAGGGTTACAAGGAACCGTGAAGTCTTTTTTGAATGACTATCCCTCACAATCCCATGTACAAGTCAAATCAGGATCGATCAATAATGTGATAGCATACGCAGGCCTTATGGCAAGCAAATCAGGGAAAGAATACTCCATATGCGTCATGGCGAATGGTCATGATTCTAACAGAGTTCTTCGCGGGCAACTAGAAAAGATTATTGAGGCGATGTATAACCGTCTTTAGATGTCTACAATTTTTGTCATCTTGAGAGAATATTGCTGTCTTTCATGAGATATCTTCTTCCTTGCCTTCTTCTTACTTTATTATTTGGTTGTGATATCAAGAGAACGAAGCCACCTATAGAGGCAGAGTTTGATGATGCGCTGTTGTACAATGAGCCTTCTGGAGAAGATATCATACCAGAAAGAAATGAAAAGAGATATGCCTGGCAAAAGCCTGAGTTCGTTATCGACCTTCTCGGTCAACTAGATGATCAGGTGGTTGCTGATATCGGGGCAGGCACAGGCTACTTTGCTTTTCGACTTGTCAGCAAGGCAGAAAAAGTGATAGCCGTAGATATCGATCCTAACATGATCGACCTCATGGAGCTTTTCAAGGATAATCTGGATACCGTAACTCAGGCCAAGATAGACATGAGACTTGCCACTCCAGACGATCCTCAGTTGCAGGAGGAAGAAGTAGATGTGGTGATTATCATTAACACGATAGGTTATATAGACGAGCGCGTGGCTTATCTTCAGAATTTGATCAAGTCCCTGAAGCCTGAAGGGTTTCTTTTTATAGTTGACTTTAAGATGAAACGGATACCCGATGACATAGCTCCATCCTCTGACTTTAGGGTCAATATGCTAGAGCTAGAAGAAGATCTTATGAAGTCAGGATTTGAAACCGTAGATGTGGATGATAAAAGCTTGGACTATCAGTATATCGTTAAAGCCTTCAAGCCATCTAGTTAGCCTAGCGCACGATCAAGTGCTCTCGCTCTGGTCCTATAGATACGATAGGTATCGGGACTCCTAGATAAGACTCTAAGTAATCGAGATAGTCTACAAGAGCTTTAGGCATCGCAGCAGGATCTGAAGAGAGAGACTGGTTCCATCCAGGAAAGCTCTTCTCAACCATTGCATAGTTTTCTATACACAAGTCATAAGGAAGCTTGTCAGTTTCTTGACCATCGACATTATACTTGTCTACAACAACGATCTCATCGAAACTGTCCATGATATCAGATTTTGTCAAAGCGATCTTGGTGATTCCGTTGATCATCACACTGTACTTCAGTTGTACCAGATCTATCCAACCACATCTTCGAGGGCGACCAGTAGTTGCTCCATATTCGTGACCTAGGTCTCTTAGTTTTTGCCCTTGATCGTTATGAAGTTCTGAAGGGAAAGGCCCTCCACCTACACGGGTACAGTAAGCCTTACTTATACCGATGACATCAGCGATGTGCTTTGGAGCAACACCTAATCCAGTGCAGACTCCAGCCGTTATCGTATTGGAAGAGGTCACGAAGGGGTAAGTTCCGTAGTCGATATCTAGCATGACTCCCTGAGCGCCTTCTGCCAAGATATTCTTACCATTACTAAGTTGCTCATTGAGAAAGTACTCACAGTCTACTAGCTCATACTCACGTATGAACTCGATGCTCTCATGCCACTCGTCATCATTCCACTCGAAGTCTATATCAGGATAGATCGAGCCGATTTTTTGATGCTTAGACTTCAGTTCGTCGTAGCGATTTTTGAAGTTAGAAGATTCGATATCGCCCATACGGAGACCGTTGCGTCCGGTCTTGTCCATATATGTTGGACCTATACCTCTTAAGGTAGAACCTATTTTATTGTCGCCTTTGGCATTTTCTGAAGCTCCATCGAGATATCTGTGAGAGGGTAGGATGAGGTGCGCCTTTCTTGCTATCTTAAGAGAGCTTTTCACATCTACCCCAAGCCCCTCAAGGCCAAGTATTTCTTTTTTAAGTGTGATCGGGTCGATCACAACTCCGTTGCCGATGATATTGACAGTGTTCTTGTGGAAGATGCCTGATGGAATTGTATGAAGGACATATTTCTGACCATTCACATATATGGTGTGGCCGGCATTAGGTCCTCCCTGAAATCTACATATGACATCATATTTGTCAGCGAGATAATCGACGATCTTTCCCTTTCCTTCATCACCCCATTGGAGGCCTATAAGCACATCAACTGCCATATTCTACTTTGGTGTTGCAGATGGCGATACCGCCACCCATAAAGAGCCAAAGGTACTTACATATATCTTTATCTTATAATATAAATCCAAGTATAATCTGGAGATAGTGATACGAACTTCTTAGCCACAATCTTCACACTTGCCGTAAATGTTAAGCGAATAGTGTTCTGGTTTGAACTCTATAGACTCGCTTTGCTCGGATACTGTGGAGTCAAGTCTCTCATCTTGAAACTCTACTATCTTTCCACACGACGTACAGATGAGATGATCGTGATCTTCAAATCCGAAGGATCTCTCAAAAAGAGTTTTGTTGATACCAAATTGGTGTGCTTTGATCAATCCGCATTCAACTAGAAGATCAAGTGTATTATAGATTGTGGCCCGACTGACGCGATACGCATTTTGCTTCATTTTGATATAGAGAGCCTCGGCATCGAAGTGATGTTGGTTAAGATAGATCTCTTCTAAGATCGCGAATCTTTCAGGAGTCTTCCTATTCTTATTAGTCTCGAGATAGTTCTTAAAGCTCAGCCGAGCTTTGTCGTATTTTTCCTCTAAGTCTTCTGTGGTATAAGTGATCATATATCTCAGATTAAGTACTCACCCTTTCTACAGTGGATATATTTTCTAATTCTTTAAGAGCTTTCATCACCTCAGTGAGCTGACTTTTATCCCTGACGATGATCTTGAGTTTACCCTCATAGATACCTTCATCTCCTTCGATAGAGAATGACCTGATATTGATATTGAGGTTATTGGATATCTCATTGGTAAGCGTTTGGATTACCCCAGGTCCACTATCGATACCAGTAATCTTGATCTCCACCTTGAAGTCTTTAGTACTCTTGTTCGTCCATTCGGCTTTGAGTATTCTGTATCCATAGTTCGTAAAGAGATTAGAAGCATTAGAGCAGCTCATGCGGTGTATTTTCATACCAGCATTAGATGTGAGAAATGCAAAAATCTGGTCTCCCGGCACAGGGCTACAGCACGCTGATAATTCGAATTGAAAATTATCCGCTGGCTCGTCATTAATCTTGATCAAGACTTCTTTCGGGTTCCTTTTGATCGGCTCTGGAGCAGGTGCTTGTTGCTCCACCTCTTTGACCTCCATCAGTTTCAAGTCACCCCCTTCAACTGCAAAGTGTTTAATAAGGTCGGTGAGTTTTACTTCTTCATTATGTATGGCTAAGTAGAGATCTTTTCTGTTTTTAAATCCGAAGTGAGCAAATACGATGTCCGCGTTTCTTTCAAAATCAACTTTAAGATTTTTGAGCTTTCGGGTAAGCGCTTCTTTGCCTAGGTCGGCTAGCATTTTAGTCTTCTCGTTAAGGGAAGATCTGATTTTAGACCTTGCTTTACCAGTGATGACAAGCTTTAACCAGTCTTCGGATGGTGACTGATTTTTAGATGTGGTTACATGTATTTGATCTCCATTTTGGAGCTCATATCCCATTGGGACCAACTTGTTATTGATCTTAATGGCAGTAGCTCTAGCGCCTACATCAGAGTGAACATCAAAAGCAAAGTCCAAAGCCGTTGCTCCTTTGGGAAGTATGCGCATGTCACCCTTGGGAGTGAAGACATACACCTCTTCACTAAAGAGATTTGTTTTAAAATCTGAAAGGAACTCAACAGCATCTCCATCTTGATTCTCGAGGATGTTTCGGATGTTGTCAAGCCAGTTGTCATAGACGTCATCGGCTTTTTTAGTGCCTTTGTATTTCCAGTGAGCAGCGAATCCTCTCTCTGCTATATCATTCATCCGCTCTGTCCTGATCTGTACTTCTACATACCGTCCACCTGGTCCTATGACAGTAGTATGTAGGGATTCGTATCCATTACCTTTAGGACTCGTCACCCAATCTTTTAGTCGCTCCGGTATAGGCTTGTAGTGATCAGTGATGGAGCTATAGATCTGCCAACAGATCGACTTTTCTAGATTAAGAGGTACATCAGCTATAATCCTTACTGCGAAGAGGTCATAGATTTCCTCGAACTCTACATTCTTCGTTTTGATCTTATTGTGGATAGAAGAAATAGCTTTTGGTCGAGCTAAAATTCTATATTCCACTTTGAGCTCATCAAGAGAAGCTTTTAATGGCTTTAAAAAAGACTTGAGGTACTTGGTCCTTTGTTCTTCGTTGTCTTTTATCTTTTGCTGTAGGGCATCAAAGTTCTCGCGATCGGTAATCATCATACAGATATCCTCAAACTCTGTTTTGATGCCATAGATCCCAAGTCGATGAGCTAGAGGTGCATATATGAATAATGTCTCAGCAGCGATCTTTAGCTTTTTATGCTCTGGCATCGGTGCTATCGTCCGTAGGTTATGTAACCTGTCGGCCATCTTTATCAAGACCACTCTTACATCAGCAATGAGGGTGCTAAGTACTTTTTTAAGATTTTCAGCATTCTGATTGCCTAGATTATACAGGCCATCAAGCTTCGTGAGGCCATCTACTATCTGCGTGACTTTTGGACCAAAGACATCATATATCTCTTCGAGATTGATAGGCGTATCTTCTACTATATCATGCATCAAAGCACAGATCACAGCAGTAGGTCCTAAGCCTATCTCTTCATGGCAGATCCTTGCTACTTCTATGGGATGGAAGATATAGGGCTCTCCAGATCGCCTTCTCTGGTATTGATGGGCTTCAAACGCAAGGTCGAAGGCCTTGTCGATATTCTCTTTATCATCACCCTTAAGTTTGACTTCTAATGAGCTAATCAGTTTGTTATACGCATGGCGTACTTGACTTACTTCCTCCTTCGTATATGACTCTGTACTTAGTGGCACGCTGCTAATTAGACTTAGACCTAATCTAAGTTACGATTTTTGACCCAATAATATTGGACATAACTTTTGATAAATATCGAGCAGAAATAGTCATAAGGGTATATATTTGCGCACTCTTTAGGAAGATGCGGGTGTGGTGAAATTGGTAGACACGCTAGACTTAGGATCTAGTGCTTCAC
>CAZXIE010000083.1:12874-16287 GCA_964640065.1 uncultured Saprospiraceae bacterium | reverse complement strand
TTATGGTTTTTTTATGACAGGAAAGGAACACCTGGCGCTGGCGATAATATGATTAGTACGGCCTTAGCAATGGAGGTAGGTAGATATTTTGCAGAGCAAAAGGAAGAAGACAAAGGATTAGAACATACTCGTGTAGTAGTGGCAAGTTGGGATGCTGAAGAAGCAGGACTAAGGGGATCGCGAGCTTATGTCAAGGATTTTCTATCAGAATTGAAAGAGGTAAAAACGTACAATCTCAATCTTGAGTGCATGTACGACCATCGCGAGATGGGATTGCTAACTTCTGATTTGAATTCATTTGTTACTCTATCAGAACCAATGGTAGATGATTGTATAGCCATAAGTGAATCTTTGAATTATGCTATTAAAAAAGTGCCTTTCCCTTTTTTGGCTGGAGGTACTGATGCCGCTGAATTTGCAAAAGCGGGCATAGAAGCAACGACGCTTGCTGGTATGCACTGGTCTAATAAACATGGAAAACCCGCTTATCATACTTCTAGAGATACAATAGATGTGGTCGATAAGGTGGCTGTATCAATGGGTATTGAATTAGGAATAGAGTATATTCTTAGGAAAGAACGAGATGTATTATCTCGGCGAAATTAATAATAGATCCTGATAACTTGGTATGTGCTGATCTTCGTAAGGACATGCTTGGTCAGGATATCAGTGTATGCCGTCTGCCTCTGTAAGAAACGATAATAATGAAAGTAACAGTTTGTCAATTAAGCAATGATACCGATCAGTTTCAAAGAGATTGGGAGAGTTTGACAACTCACTGTCACGCTAATAAAAGTGATATAGTGCTTTTGCCAGAGATGCCTTTTTATCCTTGGATTGCACATGATCCAACAGCGAGCAATGCTAAAATGGTAGAGGTGGTAGAAGCTCATGAAAAGTGGGTGCAGAGACTTGATGAACTGGGAGATACTATTGTGGCTTATTCGAAACCTATAATAGAAGACGATAAATTCTATAATACTGCTTTTATCTGGACAGAGAAAACGGGACATCAAAGAGTGCATACCAAATATTTTTTGCCAGAAGAAGAAGGATTTTATGAAGAGACTTGGTTTGATAGAGAATCGAAGAATTTTGAATTAATCGAAGTGAATGGAGTAAAAATTGGCTTTTTGCTTTGCACAGAAGTATGGTTTACGCAGTATGCAAGGAAGTACGGATTAGAAGGAATAGATATTTTATTGTGCCCTAGAGCCACAGGTAATTCATCTGTGGATCAATGGATAAGATGTGGACAAACATTGTCAGTTATCAGTGGTAGTTACTGTCTTAGTTCTAATCGGTCTGGTATGGGAGAAGATGATTTTCATTGGGGCGGTGCTGGTTGGATATGCCAACCTATGGATGGATCTATTATGGGAGTTACTTCTGATGAAGTTCCCTTCATAACAATAGAAGTCGATCTTGAAAAAACAAACCACGCTAAAAAAGAGTATCCGCTTTATGTAAAGGAGTGATTTCTAATACCTCTCCATCACCTCAATATTTTTTGAATCTCTTTGATGATTTTTTTATCTCCTACTATGATAGAAGACCGCTGATGTAGAGATGTTGGCTTTAAATCTAGCACGGGTTGGCCTTGATCATCTATAGCTTCACCACCTGCTGCTTTGACGATGTTGGCGACGACATTACACTCGTAAAGCAAGCGAAGTTTTCCAGCGGGATATGGTTTTGATCCGCCGAGTATGCTAGGATATATATAGACACCGCCTGTGGTAAGTATGCGATGGATATCACCTGCGAGAGACCCCGAATATCTAAAACCATACTTGCCACTATTATCTTCTAACCAGTTTCTAAGTTTGGGTGGGTAGTGCTCTAGAGTGCTGGTGTTATAGGAAAGATTGAATTGACTCTTGTCCTTTGGGAGCTTGACTTTTTCAGGTCTGATATAGGTGCCGCTTGAACTCTTCAAGAATCTCCAGCATCCTGCATCATTTAGGTAGAAGGTGAAGTTACCTGATGGTATCATGAAGATACCTGAAGCGATGTACTCGTTACCGTGTCTTAATCTTTTGGATTCCTTACCACTTAGATTTTTCTTGGAGATGCCGAAGAGGATACCAACAGGTAGATTGTGCTTGACATTAGAAGAGCCATCGATGGGGTCATAGTAAACAAAGTATCTTCCTTTAGGATTGAGCGATACTTTTTTCTCTCGTTCTTCAGATACTACTTGGATAACTTGTTTGGATCCCTTGAGATAATGTAGAAAGATGTTATCAGCGAGCAGGTCGATCTTGGTGACATCTTCGCCTTGGACGTTCATATTGCCAGCGTAAGAGAGGTTTTTATCGATAGCTGCTTTCGTGTAGAGGTCTTGTATCGCCTTTGATGCAGAGATAATGGACTCCATCAAGATGAGAAAATTCAGTGTGCGCTTGTGCTTAAGTTGATGCTGCAGTAAGAACTGCATGAATGTTTCGTCGAGCATAGAGTTAGATCTCTTTTGAAGCTTTTTTGTTAAGTTGATAGACGACTGCCTTCATGTCTTTATGTAGAGGGGCTTCGTAGATAGTTTGCTTTTTAGTACTTGGGTGTGCTAAGATAAGTTGATGAGCATGAAGCGATGACCTTTGGAGAAGAGGGCGTACTTCTTGATTCCTTTTGTACTTCACTTTCTTGATAGATGAGAGATAAAACTCATCGCTCACTCCATACTTCTGATCCACTAATAGCGGAGCTCCTATATGCTTCATATGAGCTCTGATCTGATGTGTGCGTCCTGTTAGGATTGAGACTTTGAGTAGAGCATATCTCTGCCATGCCTCGATCACCTCGTATGTGGTATGTGCAGACTTGCCATTTACGGAAGTGATATACTGTCCTTTCTTGTGAGGATGCTCTTGCAATGAAGCTGTGATCGTACCCTTAGATTCTGCAGGACGTAGGGTGAGAGCGAGGTAGTTTTTCTTTACCTCCCCATCTGCCCATGAAGCGGAGAGCGTGCTATGCGCTTCGCTGGTTTTAGCAAATACCATCACTCCAGTTGTCTCTTTATCCAAGCGATGGACGACGTATATCTCTCCATACTTTTTAATTAAGATGTCTCTCAGGTTGGGTAGAGTAGGGTCAAATCGATCTGGTATACTCAGCGCATGGGCTCCCTTGTTGACAACGATGATATCATCATCTTCATCTAGTATCTCGAAGGCTTTCTTCATCTAGAGATCTTGATATTTCTTTTTACCAAAGAGGTAGTAAGAGATAGGTAAAAGGTTGATCTTTTGTGAAGTAGAAGTCTCACTGCCTATAGTATATCGATCTAGGAAGTATGCAATCTGCTTGCGCTTCTGACCTGTCTTGGAGATGCCCATCAGTCCTGCAAATATCCCTTTGACTACAGATCCCATATGTGGCAGCTTTCCTTGTAGCAAGAAGGAAAGTGC
>CAZXIE010000083.1:0-12774 GCA_964640065.1 uncultured Saprospiraceae bacterium | reverse complement strand
TTTTATATAACTCCGTGCGGATCACCATAGCTGCTCCGCTGGACCAATCTACTTCTATGGATGTGTCATACTGACCTTGATCTTTTTCTACAGTGTTGAGTATCCGACCTCTACAATATGGATATCCAAGTCTATCTAGAAATCCACCTGCTGCACCTGCATATTCGAATTCGTCAGGCTGAAGTACACTCTTGATCTTGGGTTGTACAGCACCTATCGAAGCATCACTTTCCATGAGTGAGATGATCGGATCAAGCCAACCTTGAGTTACTTTGATGTCACTATTGACGATGGCTACATACTTACTACCAATGTGTGGAAGAGCATGATTATATCCACCTGCGAAGCCTGTATTTTCAGCTAGTGTAATAACTTGTACTTGGTCATGTTCTTTAGCGATGCGCACTGACTCATCAGTAGAAGCATTATCAAAGACCAAGACTTGGTGTGTATCAGAAGACTGATGTGTCGGTAGATAGTCTGCTAGGAAATCCTGACCATTATAATTGAGGATAGCAGTGGCTACAAGAGCACTACTCTTTTTTTTTACGAAGTGATGTTCCACAGCAGTTTTATCTGCAGCGATGTTGTACTTCAGTTGTTCTACCGAGTCAAACTTCTGATCTCCACGATATCTTTTCTCTGGTCGTATAGTGATCTCTTTACCATAGAGCGGTTCGTCGATAGTAGCGAATAGATTCATCTCGACCACATCATTGTTGAGTGACTGTAAGGTCGGACTCTTACCTATGTAGAGCATGCCTTCATAGTGCTGTCCGTCGCACTCGGCAGTGGCTGCATATGTGCCAGGAGCAGGTATGAGTTTCGCCTTTTCTGTAAGATCACAGTTAGCAGTAGGATAGCCAAGATTACCAGCTATCTGAGTTCCCTGATTGACGATGCCTGTGAGCTCGTAGGTGTAGCCAAGTAGTTTGTTAGCGATATGGATATCTCCTTCTTGGAGATGATTACGGATCTTGGTAGAGCTGACTTTGAGGTCATCTACATCTTGCCGTGATATTTCTTCGACAGTGAGATCGCCTTTTTTCTCATAGGTCCTAAGAAGATTGATATCACCTTCTCGATTCAGTCCAAACTTATGGTCATATCCGATGATGATATGATTCACCTTGAGCTTTTCGATCAGGATATTTTCGACATAGTGATATGGGTTGATCTGGGAAAACTCTACTGTAAATGGTATGATCACTAGGTGATCCAATCCCGTAGCTTCGAGCTGAGCTATCTTTTCATCTAGTGATGTGAGTAATCGGATCTCTTGATCGCTAGGATAGACGACTTGTCGAGGATGAGGATCGAAGGTGAGGATGATACTCTCTCCTTTGATTTCTTTAGCTTTCTCGATCACTCGATTGATGATCGTACGATGCCCAAAGTGCACACCATCGTATACGCCTATAGATATGACTGAGTTTTGAAAAAGGGGAAGATGTTCTAGTCCACGATGAACCTGCACATGTACACTATCTGATACGTATGCAAAAAAACGACATATATCTGAGATATGTCACAATCTCAGGGTTAACTAATTGACTCGCTGCTGTTCTTGTGCAAAGATCTCGCTCCAGCCCTCTTGCATCTTGGTGAGATTTTGGTCGATTTCGTCTTGTACGGCAGTCATTAGTTGCTCGGCGTCCGTATTTTTGATAGGCTCGCTGATATGTAGCTTCACGTGTGTCGACCAAGCTCCGATCTGCCCAAAAATCTGCTTAGCCATACTTGGTTCGAACCAATAGTCCTTTGTTTTAGGATATTCTATCGCCACTGGGATCACAGGTAAGTGGTGTTCAGCAGCTATAGCAAAAGTCCCGATCTTAAATTTACCAGTGGTCCGATCAGTAGTCGTTGTTCCTTCAGCATAGACGAGTACATTATATCCTGACTTGAGGAATTCTTCAGTCTTTTGGCGAGCGGCATATCTGCTTCTGAGTTTTTCGCGCTTGACGAAGATGATGCCGGTAAGCCGAGCACCTTGACTGATCATCGGGAGATTAGCGATCTCTGCTTTGGCGATGACGTAGGAGTCCATGTACGCGAATTGTATGACAGGGTCGAGTAGTGTGCGATGATTACTGATGATGAGTCCGGGTTGAGTAGGGACACTTCCGGTAAAGGAATCCACCTTTATGCCTAATAAGGCGAGAGACCTCTTTGCCCATCGCCGACGATGCATAAACCTCCTTTCGATTGATGCCCCATTGATCCAACCATCTACAAGTAGAATACCTACTTGCACGGCTGTATTAATCAGTATAAGGACCACTCTGATGCTACCTAGTATGTACTTCATACTTCCGTAAATGTAGGCTTTCGACAGTAACTGAGATAATCATTTACAGAAGTGTGATGATTTCATTAAATAATGCGATTTTAACGCTGTTATGAAAAAGACGTGGTGGAAAGAAGCCGTGATATATCAGATATATCCACGTAGTTTCAAGGATAGTAATGCTGATGGTATCGGGGATATCCGAGGTGTGATAGAAAAGATAGAGTATATCTCTTCTCTTGGTGTAGATGTCATCTGGATGGGACCGATATATCCCTCTCCTAATGATGACAATGGTTATGATATCAGCGACTACTATGATATCCATCCAGAGTTCGGTACGGTTGCAGATCTCGAAGAGCTGATGTCGCTACTTCATGACAGAGGGATGAAGCTCATCATGGATGTAGTAGTGAATCATACGAGTGATGAACATGAATGGTTCGTTAACTCTAAGCGAGGCCATTCAGCTGAAAAAAGAGATTACTATATCTGGAAGCCTCCAGCTGCCGATGGCGGCCCTCCTAACAACTGGAAGTCATTTTTTGGTGGAAGCGCTTGGGAGTTTGATGAGCACAGCGGTGAGTACTATCTCCATCTTTTTAGCAAGAAGCAACCTGATCTGAACTGGGAGAACCCAGAAGTAAGATCTGATATTTTGGATACCCTAAGATTTTGGTTGGACAAGGGAGTTGATGGATTTCGTATGGATGTGATCCCGTTGATCTCCAAGAGACTAGACTTTGCTGATGCACCTCGAGTTCCATTTCCTAAGGTGATCGAACAAGTGTATTCTAATGGTCCCAAAGTACACGATTACATCCAAGAGATCAACCAAAAAGTTCTTTCGCAGTACGACATCATGACAGTAGGAGAGGGCCCTGGTATCAGTACCTCGGTAGCTCTTAATTATGTGGATGAAAGAAGAGATGAACTTGATCTGATTTTCCATCTAGACCATATGTTTCTTGGACAAGGAGAAGGAGGCAAGTTTGACCCTGTCCCTTACGATATAGGCGATGTAAAGCGCGTCTTCAATGAATGGGACAAAGCGATAGGAGACCAAGGATGGATCAGCATATTTCTCGACAACCATGACTTCTCAAGGATGGTGTCAAGATTTGGTAACGATACGAGCTATCGAGTAGAAAGTGCTAAGCTCCTGATCACTATGATACTCACTTTAAGGGGTACGCCTTGTATCTATCAAGGTACAGAGATAGGCATGACCAACGTGGCATTCTCTTCCATAGAAGATTATGATGATATCGAGACAAGGGGCTTCTATCAAGAGCAGTCAAAGCAAGGAGTTACTGAAGGAGAGTTTTTACCGATGGCCCATGAGTTAAGTCGGGATAATGCTCGGACTCCTATGCAGTGGGATGATTCATCTTCTGCGGGTTTCACTTCCGTAAATCCTTGGATCAAAGTCAACCCCAACCATATAGATATCAATGTGCATGAAGCCGAAAAGGACCAAGATTCTATTCTTCATTACTTCCGTAAGCTGATGAGTTGGAGGAAGCAAGAAGAAGTCATGGTCTATGGAACCTATGAAGATCTATCGATCGAGAAAGAAGTATATCACTATAAGCGACAACTAGCACATACGGTATATGAGATCGCTCTGAACTTTAGTGGTAAAGAAAAGAGTCTCCAGATGGATGGAGAATTATCTCTCGTATATTCTAATTATAAGCATTCTGAGGTGGGAAGATTACAGCCTTGGGAAGCACAGATACTGAAGATGCCCATCACTAAATAAATCAATACAGTGGAGTTTGCATTATCTACTTTAGACCTCAGTATCATCATCTTTTACCTACTCTTTGTTACTGCACTCGGCTTTTATCTGGGTTCGAAACACGAGGATGCAGAAGACTATTTTCTAGCAGGTAGAAAGTTGACATGGCCGATCATCGGCTTCTCCTTATTCGCATCTAACATGTCGAGTAATAGTCTAGTTGGATTAGCTGGTGCTGGCTATAAAGATGGTTTCTCCGTCTACAGTTATGAGTGGATGGCAGTTGTCATCCTGATCATCTTTGCCATCTTTTTTCTTCCATTTTATCTGAAGAACAAGGTCTTTACTATACCTGAATACTTAGAGAAAAGATACAGTTATATAGTACGAGCGTATGCTTCTGGCATAGCTATCATCCTGAACATTCTAGTAGATATAGCAGCGACACTGTATGCAGGCGGACTTGTCATCCAATTGATTTTTCCGGGATTTGTGTTGTGGCAGATCATCTTAGGCCTTGCTGTCATCGCAGGTATCTACACGGTCGCAGGAGGACTCAGTTCGGTGATGTATACCGATGCTATACAAGCTGTCATACTCATCTTCGGATCTACGCTGATCACGCTGTATGCATATAATGCAGTAGGTGGATGGGATGCGGTATATGCGATAACAGAGTCTTCTCACTTTGATGTGATCAAACCTATCGACGACGAGGCCATGCCCTGGCCCTCCTTATTCACGGGAGTGCTGATCATCGGTTTCTACTTCTGGGGTACGAACCAATATATCACTCAGAGGACGTTAGCATCACGAAGCCTGAGACAAGGTCAGTGGGGTGCGCTCTTTGCGGGATTCTTGAAGCTATCTATTTTATTCATCATGATATTTCCAGGAGCCTTTGCAAGAGTCTTGTATCCAGATATGACGGAGATGGATATGGTATATCCGACGATGCTTTTTGATCTGCTACCGACAGGGATACTTGGTATTGTCTTAGCCGGGTTGATCGCCGCTATGATGTCTTCCTTAGACAGTGGACTTAATAGTGTCTCGACTTTGATAACGATGGACTTCTATAAAAAGATCAAGCCCGAAGCTAGCTCTAAAGACCTGATGTGGATAGGAAGAGGTATCACGGTAGTCGTGATGATCTTAGCCGTGATCTGGGCGCCGCAGATCGGATCTTTTGAGAAGCTGTGGGATTATCTACAGAATACTTTGGCTTGGTTCTGTCCACCTGTCGTAGCACTATTTGTGATGGGTATCTTCTTTAAGAAAGTCAATAATGTAGGTGCTCTACTTTCTATATCCGTAGGACTCCTCATCACCATCATCTTGATATCTCTGGAGATCAGTGGTCAGCGTGCGAGCTTACCTAACTTCTTATATGTTGCAGGTATACACTTTGGACTCTGTTGTTTCTTGCTCTATGTAGGATCTTTTGTAGGGGCTAAAAAGCCAGAGGCCGAGTTAGCTCAGCTTGTGTGGACTACCGAGACATTCAAAGAAGATGCTGTATCATTAAAAGCTCTGCCGTGGTATAAAAACTACATCTATCAGTCAGTAGCCCTAGTTGTGGTATTGATCATCATCTTGATCATTTACTAGGCTGATCTACTTATTTAGCGTTTTGATCAACGAGTCGTAAGCAACTCCTTTAGACTTAGCGTCTCTCATGACTTCTTGCACTAGAGAGAGTCCTCTTTCTTTAAAACCGAGCTTATATAGAAGGTAGGCCTTCATGTCCATTTGTCTATATGATGGATCCCGAGACACCTGATAGCTTATGAGCTCTAGCAATATCTCTAGATCTTCTTTCTTGGTAGTATTAGGCACGACTAGCGAATATTGATTATTCAGAAATCTCCATGGCGAGTCAGGATAGATGTTCACATAATCAAAAGCTTCATTATAAAGCATCTCTTGATCGATAGGAGGTTGGCGCAAAAAGTCTAATGCAAATAATCGATATAGACTATCAGCTTCATACCCCAACTCATTCTCGTATCTCTGCCAGACATTATATGGATCTAGCAAACCTCTATTACGTAGGTCCCTCTTGATATATGAAGTTTGCAGATTGAGCACAGTGTCTCTTCCGACTACTCGTGATGCTTGATCACTTTTGACTTTGAGGAGTTTGTAGACTCGCGAGGTAGTAGGTCGTGATGAGGATATGCGCACGATCTTTTGTAACGACTGAGGATCTATCTGATTCGGGCTGACGCGCTTTAAGTAGTCGTCCACGATATCATTGGCTTTAAATGATTCGTAGGACTCTGAGATAACTTGAGCATATGTCAGGACATCAGCAGGATTGTTGGATTCCTTTTGTGTTATAAAAGCTTCGTCCACTTTCGTAAATGTCTTTTTCTCAGACGTCAGTACTTGTTCTAGTTGTTCGTTAGAGTTGATGTTTTTATAAGCGCTGTAGATCGCTCCATCATAATGTATCAGTAACCACATCTGATTGGATACATTTTGGACTTTTCTCTGTGGAGCTTTATTAGGTGATCTAGACCAGTCTATGACGATCGGTATGTAGCCATGGCCGATGATGAGCTCGTTAAGACCTGAAAACTCATTGGTGATGCCTGTAGGTTGATCTTCAGAGTATAAGATGGCAAGTATGGGTACACGTGCATCTCTTGCTCGCTTGACAGCCTTCTTGTAGGAAGTTTTACTAGGGTCTGCATCTAGCAGACTTTGTTGTGCTAAGAGTCCTTCTGTGCAAAGGCTAGTGACTAGCAGTAAGATGAATAGTAGAGATCTCAAGATTCTTTTCTTTTGTAAGCAAATGTAACTTCGTTGATGCCGTCTTCTTTGCTGATGAGAACTATAACTGTCATCTCATCAGGTCCATTTTTTATGAAGGTAAGACCTTCGAAGTAGGCAGCGTCTTCGGTGAGAGCGACAAGTGGAAATTCTACAGACTCCTCCTTTTCTTCCCATCCTCTCAAGGCATTGTCAAAATGTTTGAGCTGCATCGTCAGTGTACTGTCGACTTCTCGGATGATGATAAACTCATAGAAGGCGATGTCTTCCCCATCTATCAACCTGAATGAAGCCATCATAGTTCCAGCAGCAGGTGTTGACCATATCTCTTCAGCTATACCGCCAAATGCTTCTCCTAACCAGTGCCCTTCGATCCATGCTACATCTTCGATAGAAGCTGTAGGTGAGGAGCTTCCTTCTGGTAGCACTTTGGTATGTACTCTTTCTCCTTGTCCAAAAAGACAGCTTGTCGTGACCAAGAAAGCCAGTATATAAAGGGCTTTTGCAAGTTTCATAGTCCCAAGTTAAAATAAATGTTAATCCATTAACAAGGTTGTTAATGGATCTTGACAAGACCTTAACTACATCCATGTGCCCATTAACATCTTTTATATAGAGTTTCGACACAGTAACGAAAACACATTGTTCACACTCAAAATCTAGCAATTATGAGAGCTATGAAAATCACAATCATGCTAGCCTTGATACCTACTTTTTTACTATGTGCAGATAGTGTCTCTGATGATCTCTATGGATATTGGTACGACGAGTACACTAATACCACCTTAGAGATCAAAAACTCCGAGTACGGACTGCGAGTCAAACAGCATGGTGGCTTGCTTCCTAAGTGGCGAGAGTACAAATACCTTGGTAACGGCGTATTCGATGACTATGATGGTCGCGCGATTATATCTCGCGGTTATAATCAAATCGAATATCGTAATGGTAATCGTGGTAGTATCCAACTCTATAGAGAGCGCGGAGCCTCTAACAGAAGCTATAGGTCAGATGACTATAGTTATCCAACTACATCATATGGTGGTGATGGATATGGAGGATCCTACAACAACTCCTACAGCAACTATAACTCTGGGAGTCAGTACTGTGCTCCAGTAAGCTCATACTGCGGCAGTTGGAATAGTTACGATCGCGGAGGGTACGGCATCCGTATCGAACGATATCGCAGCGGATTCCGAGCGAGGTATGGCAACTCCTGGACTTACTACAGACCTTATCGTAATTACTTTAGGGATAGACGAGGTAATCGATACTACTTCAGAGGTAACTCTCTCCGCTGGAGAAGTTACGACGGACGAAGGAATCGAAGATATCGAAGAAGATAAGATGACGTTGATGATGCTCGGCACTTATGGTGTCGGGCATCTTTTTTTAGAGGCGTTTATCTGATGCTTTTTGAGATTCATCGATTAAAGTCGGAGGTATCAACTTCTAAGCTTTCCTTTGTTATCATATCTAGGAAATATTTACGAAAGTGACATAGATGATATCACTGCGAGGTATACAGAAGAGCTATCAGATGGGCACGCAAAGTCTGCATGTCCTCAAGGGTATCGACATAGAGATCAAGGAAGGAGCCTTTGTATCGATTATGGGCTCCTCGGGATCAGGCAAGTCTACCTTACTCAACATTCTTGGCATCCTCGACGAATACGATGAAGGCCAATACAAACTAGGCGACCAGCTTGTCAATAGTCAGCTAAGCGAAAAAGAGGCTGCAAGACTGCGTAACCAACACATCGGTTTTGTCTTCCAGTCATTTAATCTGCTCTCTTTCAAGACGGCTGTGGAGAATGTAGCCTTACCTCTCTACTATCAAAAAGTACCGCGAAAAGAAAGGATCAAGATAGCCCACAGCTACCTCGAGAAAGTAGGACTGGCCGACTGGTCCGATCACTATCCTAATCAGATGTCAGGAGGACAGCAACAACGTGTGTCTATCGCTAGAGCTCTCATCACTCAACCGAAGGTCATCCTCGCCGATGAACCGACAGGGGCGCTAGATAGTACCACTTCGGGTGAAGTAATGGACCTATTTGCCGAGGTCAATGACCAAGGTATCACCACAGTTATCGTAACTCACGAAGATGATATAGCAGCGCTCACCGAGAGAGTGATCAGGTTAAGAGACGGACTTATCGAAAGCGATTGATATGTGGGATCTCGATAAGTGGCAAGAGATACTTTTATCTATCGGTAAGCACAAGCTGAGGACCGTGCTCACTGCATTTGGCGTGGCATGGGGCATCTTCATGTTAGTCTTATTGCTAGGTGCTGGGCGAGGCCTTCATAATGGCATCGCATACCAGTTTGAAGGAGATGCGATCAACAGTCTATGGATCATGACAGGCAGAACTTCTAAGCCTTTTAGAGGACTGAAGGAGGGGCGTCGGATCAAGTTGGATAACGAAGATTATGACTTCCTTCTTGACGAACTTGAGGAGATAGAAGGGATGAGTGGTAAGTACTTTATAAGTGGCGATAAGGTGGTTACCTATAAGGACAAGTCTATCAGATATCCAGTCCAAGGCATCCATCCAGATGGTGCAAAAGCCGAAGCCACTAAGCTTACCAACGGTAGATTAATCAACCAAAAAGATTTAGAACTTACTCGAAAGGTAGCAGTCTTTGGAGGGATAGCAGCAGAACAAATATTTGGTGATGAAGATCCTATAGGGAAGGAAGTGACCATCGATAAGATCGTCTATACGGTGATCGGTGTCTATGTAGATACTGAAGGAGAGTGGGCCATGAAGAGGGTATATCTTCCTATCTCAACTGTACAGAAAGTGTACTCTTCGCATAAAAGGATTGATCAGCTGATTATTCTAGCAGGTGATATGAGCTATCCGCAGATGTTAGAGTTAGAGCAGCGATCACGACAGATCATCGAAGAAAGAAAGATAGTATCACCAGGTGATAGAAGGGCTATCCGTATATCGAACTTTGCCGAAGAGTATCAGTCACTTAATAGTCTATTAGCTACGATCAATATGATCATATGGATAGTAGGTATCTTCTCGATGATCGCAGGTGTCATCGGAGTAAGTAACATCATGCTGATCATCGTAAAAGATAGGACACGTGAGATAGGCATAAGAAAGGCCATCGGAGCATCTCCGAAGTCAGTTATATCGATGATATTGATGGAAGCCTTAGTCATCACTGGCGTTGCTGGTTATGTAGGACTTGGATTAGGCATCTTGGTCCTTGCTGGCCTCAAAGGAGTAGAAACAGAATTTTTCAGACAGCCTGAGATCAACATCGGAGTAGCCATCGTGGCTACACTCGTGCTAGTCATAGCAGGCGTCTTAGCAGGATTACTGCCTGCACTTAAGGCTGCACGTATTAATCCAGTAGAAGCAATAAAGAGCGACTGATGGGCATACTGGATAGAGACAAATGGCAAGAGATCTTAGCGACGATGGCTAAGAATAAACTCAGGACTGCGCTTACGGCACTAGGTGTTTTCTGGGGAGTATTTATGTTGGTTTTTTTGCTTGGTGTGGGTGAAGGCCTACGCAGAGGAGTCTTCAAAGACTTTGGTAATGGAGCTAGAAACTCGATGTACCTCTGGAGTGGATCTACCACACTAGCCTATGCAGGTTATAAGTCAGGTAGGAGGATACGACTGACTATGGACGATGTGAACCTTGTCAAAGAAAATATCAGTTCCGTCGATTTGATCGCTCCGCGTAATCATATAGGAGACAGGCCTATCTCATACAAAAGTATAAGTGAGTCATATGAGATCAGAGGAGAGCTCACAGATATGCCAGAGATAGAAGCCTTGGTCATCAAAGAAGGTCGATACATCAATCAAGCAGATATAGATCTTGCAAGGAAAGTCGTCGTACTAGGAGGCACAGTTAATAAGGTGCTCTTTGGAGATGCATCTCCGATAGGAGAGCATGTCACTGTTGCCGGCATAGACTTCCAAGTAGTTGGTGTATATGAACCTGAGGAACTGAAAGAATGGACACGACAGGATATGGAGTCAGCCACGATCCCCATCACAACAATGTCTCGAGCCTTTGGTGAAGATGGCAGAGTAGATTACATGGTTTGCTCCACGAAGCCTGGATATAAGGTGTCCCAGATGGAGGAAGAGATTCGTACGTTGCTACGAGAGGCAAAAGGTATACATCCTGATGATCCAAGTGGTCTGGGAGGTTTTAATAGAGAAGAGAGATTTGAGCAGGTGCAGAATTTATTTCTCGGTATCGAGCTCTTCTTATGGTTCGTAGGGATCGGGACTTTACTAGCGGGTATCATAGGTGTCAGTAACATCATGCTCATCATCGTCAAAGAGCGAACGAAAGAAATAGGCATACGTAAAGCACTTGGTGCTGAGCCCAGTTCTATCATCAGTATGATCATCACAGAGTCTGTTTTCATCACAGGTCTATCGGGCTTTATAGGGATGGGCATAGGGACCTTTTTAATCTGGTTGATAGACTTCTTGATGAAGATGTTTGACATCGAAACCGAGAACTTTTATAATCCTACCGTCAATCCCTACGTCGGACTCACGGCAGTCATTGTCTTGGTGATCGCAGGTGTCCTGGCAGGTTTGATACCTGCACTACAAGCTGCTAAAGTAAATCCTGTCATAGCCCTAAAAGACGAATGATGAGAACGATCACCGCATTATCTAACACGATCAAATTGTATTACCATGAATAAAGGTTGTCTTATAGCTGTTGGTTTATTTCTACTAGTTCTGACTTGTGGACTAGTATATTACTTTACCTCTCAAGGAGACGGTGGACCCATCGAATATGGATCTACGAAAGCCGAGGTAAAGACCATACTTAACAAGGCTGTCGCCACCGGATCCATCAAACCACGACTTGAAGTAAATGTCAAGCCACAAGTCTCTGGTGTTGTAGATCAACTCTATGTTGAAGCAGGTCAAGAAGTCAAGAAAGGTGATCGCTTAGCAAGAATCAAACTGATCCCTAGTGAAGTCAATATCAATAGTGCAAGATCCAATGTCGAGCTAGCGCGTATCCGTGTAGACGAAGCAAGACGCGAACTACAAAGACAAACCAAGGTGAACAAAGAGCGCCTGGATGTACAAGAGGCAAAAAGTAACTATGATCTAGCCCAAGCGGAAGAGAAAAGACAGCGACAACTTCTCGAACAGGGCATCACCTCTCAGCAAGAATATGACAGAGTAAAATTAGATCTCGATGTGCGAAAGACTACCCTTGATAATGCTTCCCTGATTTCTAATAATGAATTAGGCAATGCAAAAACAGAACTCGACATCAGACAACAAGAACTCGAAGCTGCTACTAACAACCTCCAACTACTTAAGGAAGGTGTAACTAAATCTTCTCGACAAGTATCTAATGTAGTTGTAGCAACGGTAGATGGTATGGTCTTAGATGTGCCAGTAGAGGAGGGCAGCTCTGTCATAGAACGCAACAACTTCAATGAAGGGACAAGCATCGCGGTACTTGCAGATATGAATAATATCATATTTGAAGGGAAGGTCGATGAGTCGGATGTCGGAAAGCTAACTGAAGGTATGGCACTGAAGCTAAGCATAGGAGCGCTCCCAGATGTATCACTAGACGCCATACTTGAGTTCATCTCACCCAAAGGAGTCGAAGAAGAAGGAACTGTAAAGTTTGAGATCAAAGCCGCCATCACTGCGCAGCCAGACGACATCTTCTTGCGAGCAGGCTATAGTGCTAATGGTGATGTCATCATCAGTAAGCGCGATAGTGTAGTATCTATCCAAGAAAGAGATGTGATCTATCGTGATGATAGTACGTATGTCGAGAAAGTTGTTGGTGATAACGAGTATGAAGAGATAGCTGTCAAGTTAGGCTTGTCAGACGGTATCTATATAGAGGTGCTAGATGGCCTTGATACTACAACCTCTATCAAAAAGAGAATCGTAGAAGAAGATAAAGACTGAGGTATATGAGTC
>CAZXIE010000082.1:0-16607 GCA_964640065.1 uncultured Saprospiraceae bacterium | reverse complement strand
TGGATTGCAACCCACCCTCTGGGATCACTAAAAGTAATCCCTCTCTCTCCGCAATACAAATTATGATTACTGCCCGACTCGACTGGGCAGCATTTTTTATACGTGACAAGCCTTTAGAGCTAACTCAGTTACCAATCTTCTCAAATAGTTTATGAGCATTTACGGAAGTGATCGACTTGATCTCGTCTATATCTACTTGATGGATATCTGCTAGTCGCTCTGCGATGAGCGGGATGTAAGAAGATTCATTGCGCTTGCCGCGGTAGGGGACAGGTGGAAGATATGGGGAGTCCGTCTCTAAGATGATCGATGATAAAGGTATCTCTGCCACCGTGCTTCTAAGGGCATTATTACTCTTGTAAGTGATGATACCGCCAAGTCCCATATAGAACCCCACGTCCATGATTTTCTGCGCCTCTTCTAACGACTGATCAAAGCAGTGGAAGACACCTCTTAGGTTGCCATCTTGTTCTTCTTGTACGATGCGGATGGTGATGTCTATGGCGGCTCTAGAGTGGATCACGATGGGTAACGATCTTTCTTTGGCCCAGGTGATTTGAGCTCTAAAAGCTTCTTCTTGCGCTTTCGCAAATGTCTTATCCCAGTACAAGTCCACACCTATCTCACCCACAGCAATCACTTCTTCTCTATCGAGATATGGAAATAGAAGATCCAGGTTCTTCTGCCAGTCAGCGTTTACTGAACATGGATGAAGACCGACCATGGGATAGCACTGACTAGGATAAGCTTGATGAAGGTCGAAGACCTGATCGATCGTAGTGAGGTCGATATTAGGTAATAGGATTTTCTGTATATCCTGCTCGGTACATCTATTAATGACGTCACTGATGTCATCTTTAAATTGATCTACGTATATATGTGCATGCGTATCGATATACATAAGTGCTACTCGATTTAGATGGCAAAGAAAAAACAAAAATACTACGTGGTTTGGGTAGGTGCAGTACCAGGCGTCTATAACGATTGGGATAGCTGCAATGCGCAGATAAGAGGATATCCAGGAGCTAAGTACAAATCATTCAAGTCTTTAGCTGAAGCGAATCAAGCATTTGGCGAAAGCCCAACCAATCACATCGCCAAGAAAGGAGCTAAACCTAAAACTATACTGACACAGAAAGGTATCATCAGAGAGAGTCTAAGTGTAGACGCGGCGTGCAGTGGGAGTCCAGGTATCATGGAGTATCAAGGTGTCTGGACGCATAACCAAGAACAAGTTTTTCATAAGGGCCCTTTTCGCTGGGGTACTAATAATGTAGGTGAATTCTTGGCGCTGATTCATGGTTTAGCATTTCTGAAAAAGAAAGGGATGCATGAAATCCCAGTTTATTCGGACTCAAGGACTGCTATGAGTTGGTTGAGAAACAAAAAAGTAAAAACCACGCTGGAGAAGCGCTCTACTAATCGTGATCTCTTCGAACTGCTTGGGAGAGCAGAGCAATGGACGAAAGATAATACGTGGTCTAATCCTGTCTTAAAGTGGGAAACAAAGAAGTGGGGAGAGATCCCAGCTGACTTCGGACGCAAGTGACTTATCAATATAATGAAGCAGATACGCACCAATCTCTAAGGATGTGCATCTAACATATATAAAGACATAGTAATATGGTTCACCCTATATGTGTCGGAGAATATCCAAACCAACAGAAATATGGGCTTTTCTACATTAGAGCAATAAGAGAGAGGCATATTTGGGTCAAGTCAAAAAATAAGGATAGCGAGATAGCATGTTTGGTAAAACTTTCTATTTTTAGCTCGAAAAGAAGATTTCTCAAACCTATTAACTGTATAAAAAAACTGACATGCGAAAAGTAATTGCTTTGGCTGTTGTATTCATAGGAGTAGCTTATTTCGGCGCAACTGACATACTCGCTCAAGAAACAACAGGTTTCCAGACACTCAAAGAGAACTTTATTTCCGGAGACTGGAAATTCATGAGCTTTGTTTTGATCTGCCTTATCCTTGGTTTAGCATTTTGTATAGAGCGAATTATCACTCTTAACATTGCAACCACTAATACTGACAAACTTCTTAATCGTATAGACGAGAGACTTGCTGACGGCGATGTCTCTGGTGCTATGGAGGTAGCTAAGTCTACTCCTGGCCCTACAGCAGCTGTACTCTATGAAGGTCTAAGAAACTCTGGAGATGGCCCAGAAGCTGTAGAAAAAGCAATCGTATCATATGGTAGTGTCCAGATGGGACTACTTGAGAAAGGTCTTGTATGGATCTCTCTATTTATCGCTATCGCACCGATGCTTGGGTTTATGGGTACGGTAATCGGTATGATCGAAGCCTTTAACAGAATTGAAGCGGTCGGTGACCTTTCTCCTTCAGTTGTTGCAGGTGGTATCAAGGTGGCACTTTTGACCACGGTATTTGGTCTGATCACCGCGATTATTCTTCAGATATTCTACAACTACATTATATCTAAGATTGACGGTATCGTCAACAAGATGGAAGAGTCTTCTATCGGCTTAGTCGATGTAATGGCACGTCACAACGTATTTAAGTAGTTTATCTGTAGAATCTGTAAAAACTAAGCGATGTATAAGTTTTTAACAAAAAATGGTCAACTGCTAGCCATCCTTCTTGGGGTTGTTGTGGTAGCTGTCTTTCTAATCTCTGTATTTACAGGGTTAGAGGGTGCTGGCTACTCCGTAGGAGATGACCTTAATCAAATAATGAAAGATGCACCTGATGGTGACAAACCAGCTTTTGATTTTTTTAATCCTGGTTTGTATCTCACTGGAGCTCTAGCTGGTTTAGCGCTATTAGCAGCTGTAGCCTTTGGACTATGGCAGTTAATCTCTTCTCCAAAGCAATCTTTAAAAGGGATACTTGCTGTAGCTGCTATTGCAATTATATTCTTTGCTTTTTATTCTTCAGCAATCCCAGAGATGGCAGGAGATACTTTGAGCAAGTTTGATGTAAGTGATAATGTGAGTAAGTTAATCAGTGGTGGTATATGGACTACGTTGATGTTACTTGCTGGAGCATTTGCGATCATGGTATTAGCGGAAGTACGTAACCTCTTTAAGTAAGATTATGGCTAAGAAGAGCGCAAAAGACAGGATGTCCAATGAGATCAATGCGGGCTCTATGGCCGACATTGCCTTCTTGTTGTTGATATTCTTCTTGGTTACCACTACTATCGTGGAGGATAAAGGGATTCTTGTCCAGCTTCCTCCTTACTCTGAAGAACCGCCAGATGTATTGAAGTTTAAGACGCGTAATGTCTACTCTATACTTGTAAATGCGAACAATGATCTTCTCGTAAGAGGAGAGCCGAAGGAGCTAGATGAGTTACGAGAGGGAATCAAAGAATTTATCTTGAACCCTCTTAAAAGAGATGACTTATCTGAGACTTCACAAGATGCTATCGTATCTGTGAAGCATGATAGGGCCACAGAATATGGCACCTACTTAGAAGTCTTCAATGAAGTCGAGGCGGCATATAACGAACTAAGAGATGAGGTTTCTAATCAAAAGTTTGGGAAGGACTATGAGTTCTTAACTAAGGAACAACGCCTTGAGGTAAGAGATATCATACCAAAGAAACTTTCTGAGGCAGAACCTACAGCATTTGGAGACGAATAAAATCTTGAGCTATGTCAAAATTTAGTAAGAAAAGAGGAAAGGCGAAACCAGAGATATCTACGGCATCACTACCGGATATCATCTTCATGCTACTATTCTTTTTCATGGTAGTAACTGTACTGAGAGATGCTTCTCTGAAGATCAATGTGACAACTCCTAATGCTTCTGAACTAACGAAGCTGGAGAAAAAGTCATTGGTAAATTATCTCTATATAGGTACTCCTAAGGAAGAACACAAGGAAGTTGCGGGTACAAAGCCAAGGTTACAACTTGGTGATAAGTTCGCATCTACCAGAGATATTCCATTGTTTTTGGCTAATCATAGAGAGAAAGTGGATGAAAGACAAAGAGGTCTTATCACTTCTTCTCTTAGGATAGACAAGAAGACAACGATGGGTATCGTATCAGACGTAAAAACAGCTCTGCGTAAAGCAGGTCAGCTTAAAGTGAATTACTCAGCTAAGCCTCAGGCTAAGTAGAGTAACTAGAAATAATTAATTAAAAGGCTTCCTTGGATCAAGGAGGCCTTTTTTTATCTGAGTCTATCCATAGACTCTACAAGCTTATCATCTTTACTGACTCCGCGTACAGCAAGTCCAGCAAACAGGATCATTCCTATAGGTAAGTAGAGACCAGCACTATCGGCGATCTCGACTTGAGTGGTATCACTCATCGCTTGTCCATCATTCATGTAGAGGAGTATAGCGACGATAGGTAGGATGATAGCTAGAGTGATCACTAGGTAACCCAGTTTTTTTTGTAGCGGTCTATTCTTGTAGAGAAAAATCGTCGCTAGACTCACCGCGGCACCAAGTCCACAAATGGCCAAAAGAGCAGGATGGTCGTAAAGATTATAGAGTTGATCACTGAATAGTCCAACAATAGAGGAGCTAGACTTTGCAAACGCAACTAAAAACTCACCACCAAAGCATAAAGCTGCCAGCAGAAAAAATATACTTTGTACTCTCTGTATCATGATCGAACTAATTTAAGATGGCCAAAGTTAATGATTGCTGTAAAGATCTGGAGGTTTGAGATTAAGCTATTGGGATATATGTGAGCTTGAGAGATCATGCGATATCGTTGTGGTAGGAGCAGGGATAGTTGGTTTGTCCGCTGCTATCGATCTTGCGAGACAGCGCCCTGATCTCACTATTGAGATCTTTGAAAAGGAGACCTATGGTACCTTGGCAAGTTCTCGCAATGCGGGTTTTGCTTGCTTTGGGAGTATATCGGAGATATACGCAGATATAGATCGATATGGGTTAGATCAGACTTTATCTCTTGTCCAAAAGCGTAGAGCTGGTATCAATAAGATTAGAGAGAGATATGGGCCGGAGGCCATCGATTATAAAGGACATGGTGGATACGAAGTGTTCATAGGTGAAGATGAGTATAGCAGAGAGGCCGGGAGAATCGATGACATCAATCAAAGACTAGGAGCTGACATCTTCCGATCGACTACACTTGACGAGGGATTATCTTTTTATCGACATGCTATTATCAATCAGGAAGAAGGGCAGATTAATACCGGAAAACTCTACGCTCGGCTCGAAAGAGAAGCGTTGAGCCATGATATTAAAGTCGTAAGAGGTGTACAAGTAAAAGAAGTAGATAATGGATATATAAGCTTTGAAGTGTTAGGCTTTCAAGATTCTTTAAATAAGAAAGCGGACCAAGTCATCCTTTGTACGAATGCTCTCTCAAGTGATATCTCCAAGGGTGAAGACATCATACCTGTTCGTAATCAAGTACTAGTAACATCACCTTTAAAGAACTTGTCATGGAAAGGCACTTATCATCAGGACCATGGCTATATCTACTTTCGTAACATCGGAGATAGAATTTTGATAGGTGGGGCACGACATAAGTATCCAGATGAACAGACGGGACAACTTGGATCTAACACATCTAACCAGCACTTCTTAGTTGAGTACATCAAAAAATACCTCGTCAATTCAAACACAGAAGTTCAAGTCGCTAAGAGTTGGAGTGGTATTTTATCTGGTGGAGCAAGCCGTCTTCCAATTGTTAAGCGCATAGATGATCATACGATATTAGCCGCAAGACTCAGTGGTATGGGTGTTGCTATAGGCATGAGTATCGGAGAAGAGGCAGCAACACTTCTTCTCTCTTAATCGTTGGATTGAGGATGGGAAAGTTACAATCTCTGATGGTCTATTTAGTACTGACATGCTTTGCAGGTCATGCCTATGCGCAAGTAGCTCCTAATAGAAGTCTTTCTCCACAGGACACGACAAGTAGTGACTCTCTCAGTTTTATAGTGATGACTGCGGATACTGCAAATCACATATCTTATGATGATGTAGAGTTGGATACGTTATTAGGTAATGTCATCCTTACGCAAGACAGTCTAGTGATGTATTGTGACTTGGCAGAAGTACGCGACCAGATCAATGCTAAGGCTTATCACAACGTCGTGATCATCCATCAGGATACCATTCAGATTTTCGCAGACTCGCTGATATATGATGGAAGAAGAAAATTAGCGGAGTTATTTGGTGAGGTCATACTTCAGGATGGTGATCGCAGACTTTATACAGATCGATTACTCTACGATGTCGATGAAAAAACCGCTGAGTATAACACAGGAGGCACACTGATCCAAGGGGTAGATACGATCATCAGTAAGTCAGGATTTTATGAGCAGAAAAAGAAGCAAGTCACCCTTTACGGAAATGTATGGTATAGAGATACCACACGTACGATGGTCACTGACAGCATACTCTACCTATATGATCTCGACCAGCTGAATATCTTAGTTCCAACTAATATCACCCAAGATAGCATAGAGATCTACTGTGAGACTGGGATCTATAGACTCGAGGAGGATCGGGGTATACTGAGCAATAATGTCCAAGTCAAGTCTAAGGATCAGTACATCTCATCGGGACTTCTTGATATCAAGGGGAAAGAAGGAATCTATTCATTTTTCTTTGACCCTTATCTTGAAGACGACGATGGGGTAGCTACGAGTGATACCATCAGATACTTTAAAAATGACGGATATCTCGACCTTATCTCTCGTGCGGTCTACCGATCGTCCACAGAAGTGCTCAAAGCCCCTCTGATCAGATATATAGAGGCCTCAGAGACATATGAGACCCTTGGTAGGGCGATCGTAGACACAGATGACAGCTATGTTGAAGCGGATAGCTTAAGATCTGGAGAAGGAGGCTCTACGCGATTAAAGGGAAATATAAAGCTGATAGATAAAGAGAGTGGTATCACCATCTATGGTGATGATGGGATCAAGAGTGATGCTGAGATGAAAGTGTACAACTCTATTTTTGGTCAACCTATGCTTCTTTATCCTATGAGTTCAGATACGCTCTTACTGAAGTCCGACACACTTTACAATGTCGAAGAGAATAAAGAGGATAGCATCCCACCGAGCTTTAGTGCTTATGGAGCTGTGAAGTGGAAGAATAATGAAACCACAGGGTCTTCAAGAGATTTTATATTTAATCAAGAAGACTCTATTATTACCATGACGGGAGATCCAGTAATCTGGTCAGATGACACACAGCTGAGCGCTGACAAGATCCAGATCTACCTAAGAAATAATGAGGTCTATAAGATCACATTGACAGACAATGCTTTTATAGTAAGTCCTGATGATAAGGATAATTATAATCAGATCAAGGGTTCAGTTATCCATAACTATGTCCAAGATCAAAGTATACAAAGCTCTAAGGTCGAGGGCAATGCAGAGATTCACTATCTCATACTAGAAGAGGAAGAGTATCTAGGCATTAACCTTTCTCGGAGTCAGTCTATCGTACTCACCTTTGATGAAAACAACGATATATCCCGCGTAAGCATGGATGGACAACCAGAATCGAACATGTATGAATATCAGCCAGGTATGGACCTAGCATCTTTTTATTTAGATGGATTCAGATGGAGGCTAGAAGAAAAACCAACTGAAGTTATATTTGCGCAGTACAGCATCAAATAAGCTTGGTTACTTTCATGACTCGACTAAACCTTCTTCTTCTACTAATTGGATTTCTTGCTCTATCGACTGCTTATTCGCAGGAGTCGACGACTGCAGATCTATTACAGCAGTTAGAAAATGCCCAACACTCAGTTGGTCTTTATGAGCAATTAGGACATACGTACTATGAGGATGGCGATCTAGCAAATGCCAGATTATATTATGAAAAAGCACTCTTGCTGGAGCCACGTGACGAGAGTATCAGAGAAGCTATCGATTATCTGAAAGATGGACTTCAGATCCAGATCACAGATATTCCTGACTTTATACTAGTACGATATTATCGCCAGTGCGCTGAGCTGCTGAGTCCGCTTATGTGGTCGATCTTGCAGTTAATTTTCGCTGTAGCGATTATCTTCTTTGCTTATAGATATCTACTATCAAAAGTCAAAGAGGGGAGTAAGAAGGGAGCTCTCTTGGCTATCGCAGGTTTTGTTTTCTTATCTCTTATAACCGGACTCTTCGCTTATAAGAGTAGATCGCTAAGTAAAGGTGGCACAAGTGCTATCGTTATGACTACACAAGGCTTATATGCTGCACCTGATGATAGAAGTGAAGTCATAGCAGACCTTGGACCAGGAAACAAAGTGGAATTAGTTGATCAAATCGAAGATTGGATCAAAGTAGAACTAGCCGACAAAGATGTCGGATGGATCAAACAAGAAATAATAAAGAAAATCTAGAGAGAGTTTTCTACTCTTCTTCTGACGAATTGCTTACAACACGACCACCATCTAGCTCATCCTGAAGAACATCAAGTTCATCCCACTTACCATCCGCGGCAAGTTGAGCTTGTTGTGCCCAAGTAGTTGGATCCATCATCTGATATCTAGAACCAGCTTCAGCAAGAATTTCCTTAATTCTGTCTGCGCTAGTTCCAGCCAAATCAGCGAATGTCATAATGCCTGCAGCATTCAATAGACCATTCACTTTAGGACCTATACCTTCTACTTTAGTAAGCTTATCTGGTTTCGCATCAGCTTGTGGTGCTGGTGCTGGTGCCGCCGCTTCTACAGCAGGAGCTGCAGGTGCAGGAACTGCTTTCTTAGCCGCCTTTTTAGGAGCTGCTTTTTTGACAGCTGTAAGTACGCCACCTTCTGGTACGATACTTACATATGTTCTATTATTTCTTCGCTTCTTATAAGTAACTGTACCCTCTATAAGTGCATGAAGTGTATGATCTCTGCCCATACCTACATTCACACCAGGGTGATACTTAGTACCACGTTGTCTTACGATGATATTTCCTGGGATCGCGTGCTGACCTCCAAAAAGTTTTACTCCAAGACGTTTACTATTACTGTCACGTCCATTATCAGTACTACCTACACCTTTCTTATGAGCCATGAGTTACGGGTTTATCGCGTCTATCTTAATCTTAGAAAATAGTTGACGGTGACCATTCTTCACCTTGTATCCTTTACGTCTTTTCTTCTTGAAGACTATTACTTTGTCTCCTTTTTGTGTACCTAAGACGGTGGCCTTTACAGAAGCACTTGAAAGAGTCGGTGTACCTACTTGAGTCTTACTATCGCTACCGACCAGTAATACTTCATCAAAGGAAACCGAAGCGCCTTCTTCTTCACCAAGATGGTGTACGAACAATTCTTGTCCTTCTGCGACTTTAAACTGCTGTCCGGCTATCGTGACTATGGCAAACATGATCCTACTTTTAATCTATTTGTAAAAATCGGGCTGCAAAGATAGTCTTATTCATTGATATTCAAAATACCTTATTCACGCCTGATATTGACAGATAGCAAACACGCATAAGGCTAGAACCATTCCTTCAGAATGATCTCTCTTTTGAGCACTTTGTCACCTCTTTTTAGGGTCAGTTTAACCTTCTTTCCAGACTTGCCAGCGAGGATCGTATTGACCCAGTCGAGATTGAATTTTTTGGCATTCTTATTATTGATCCTTGTGATTACATCTCCGGGTTGGATGCCTGCTCTTGCGGCGGGAGATTTGTCTATAACTGCTATAATATAAAACTGATCTAGCCTTGGACCTACAGCAAGAGTTGTGATTCCACTCTTATCAAAAGAAAACTCCTCGTTGTAGCCTTTATTAGGCCGGAGATAGAGATCCTGTCTCGTATAGTCTAAGATTACATCAAATCTCTCAAGAAGTACATTGCCGATTATTCCATTGCGGATTAATTCTTTATCTGCGTTTTCTGCAGATTCGAGATCTTGAAAACTCGTAAGGATGTCACTAAATGCGATGTTTTCTCCTATCTCCAAAAGGTGAGATTTACCTCGATATCCCAATATTTCTCCAGATAGCCCATATCCTACTTTCCCGATCATAAGTCGACTGGGCAATTGGATAGTGGTATCTGAATTGGCGTGTACTAAGAAGGGTAAAGAAGCGCCTGTATCTAGCAATAAATTAAGAGTCTGTTCTGATTCTCTTGTTACTTGGACATCGGCTTTGAGATATGGTTTGTGATTCAAAACAGACATCGGATACTTTGTATACTGTCGTGATTTGCGCCAAAATTGCCACCATCTTTTTCTTTTATTTTCTGGCCCTTTGAATTCTTTAGGGTGAGTAAAATGAATCCTCTCTTTGTTATAGTCTATGTCCATAACGAGATTAGAAAAGAAACTACCACCTATGATACCATTGATCTCAGTCCCTAGCTTTTCACTTAGCAATAGTGTGTTTTCTTCAAGAACGATGATATCCCGGATGACAGGAGCACAACCCGATAGTCTTGCTTGTACGCGACGTGCGATTTTTGCTTGTAAAACAGAGTCAAGATCAGAACCCATGATAGTGATCTCTCGTTCATATTGTATCCCAAGTATCTGAGCTATTTCTTTATCAAAAAGTATAGTATTCTGGGCCCCAGTATCTAGGATCATGCGCAGCGGGATGATACCATTCAGCCAGAACTGCACGATGATAAAACCCTGCTCATATGAGAATGGTACTCTTACTTCATCTTGATCTCCTAATAGATCAATACCAATGACCTGAGCATCACTCCGTGGAGCCATGAATACCAGACAAAGGAATATCCAGAGATACTTGATGTTAAAGGTCGTCTTGAGTGTTGTCATAAAGGAACTGAAGAAAAACGTCTGAAAGTGGCAAAAAGTCCACTCTCTAAGGACTAAGATAATTCACCCTTTTCTAATATATCAACTATATGATTAGCAGCTCGTGCTGCCATAGCCATATAGGTCAATGATGGGTTTTGCGTAGAAGTACTTGTCATGCAAGCTCCGTCACTAACTATGACGTTGGGACAGCTATGGATCTGATGCCAACCATTGAGTACAGAGGTCCTTGGATCTTTGCCCATCCTGACACCTCCCATCTCATGTATATCAAGCCCCGGCGCTCTATGATCATCATCTACTCGGATATCTTTAAACCCAGCCTTTTCAAACATCTCACTGAGCTGCTCTTCATAGTCTTTTATCATCTTCTCATCATTGTCATCATAGGCTATATCTAGATGGATCAGCGGCATATCCCACTTATCTTTCTTTTCATCGTCCAGATACACCTGATTGGATTCTTTGGGTATCGTCTCACCCATGATGTGAGAACCTACACGCCATGGTCCAAGCTCATTATCTCGGAAAAGCTCATCCGTTAGTTCCTGTCCCATAAGATCAGCCGTCTCTCTTCTTTTGGGATATCTATTGGCACTAAATCCGCATGCATAACCTCTTAGGAAGTCAGTCTCTTGTTGATAGAGATTTCTAAATCTCGGTAAGTAAGCGCTTGTCGGTTTTTTGCCTACTGGTTTTCGATCTCCGAAGTCTTCGCATACAGCATTCACTCTAGATCGATAGTTATGAAAGGCAACATATTTACCGAGAGTACCACTGTCATTACCTAAGCCATCTGGATATCTTGCTGAAGTCGAATTCTGCAGAATGGCTATCGTATTGATTGCCCCTGCATTGATGAAGATGACCTTCGCAAGGTACTCTGTCGTTTCATGTGTGTGAGCATCTATCACTCGGACACCTACGGCCTTTTCTGTCTTGTCATCATAGATAATACTATGGACGATACTATCCGGCCTCAAGGTCATATTGCCTGTTTTTTGAGCCCACGGGATAGTCGTAGAGTTAGCATTAAAATATCCTCCAAATGGACAACCTCGTTCGCATTCTGTGCGAGTTTGACAGGTACCTCTTCCTTGCTGCTTATGTATCTCATTAGGCTTAGTAACATGAGCACATCGACCATAGATAACATGTCTATTTTGATAGTTTTCTTTTACGGTAGATTGGAAGTGTTTCTCGACACAGTTGAGATCCCAGGCTGGTAAGAAGTCACCGTCGGGAAGCATATCTAACCCGTCCTTATTGCCAGATATACCTGCGAATCTTTCCACCTTCGTATACCAAGGTGCTAAGTCTTTATATCTGATCGGCCAGTCCACTGCAAATCCATCTCTCGCCGGACCTTCAAAATCAAAATCACTCCATCGCTGAGTCTGACGTGCCCACATCAGTGACTTACCACCCACTTGGTACCCTCTGATCCAATCAAATGGCTTGTCTTGGATATAAGGATGCTCAGTGTCCTTGACAAAAAAGTGTTGATTATCTTCTCTATAGGCGTAGCATCTTGAGATCGATGGGTTTGCCTCTTTTATCTCATCTGAGATACCTCCTCTGTTAGGAAATTCCCACGGGTTGAGATTCATCGTGGGATAATTCGTTAGGTGCTTCACGTCTTTACCTCTTTCGAGCAAAAGTGTCTTAAGGCCACGTTCGCTTAACTCTTTAGCAGACCATCCTCCGCTCATGCCTGCACCGATGACGATAGCATCATATGTGTGATCATTATTCATCCTTATCCATTTATGCGTTTACACAAGCTTGATATGTCTTCGGCACTAGCTTAAACTCTAGTACATCTTCTTGGTATTCTTTAGAGGTTGTCAGATGATGTATCGACAGGCCTCTCATTTTTTGGCAGAACATCTTCTTCGCCTCATTACTCAGTTCACTTAACTCATCCACAGGTTCAACTGGAGTCTCTTTCACTGCTAGTTGATCAGTAAAGTAGCTGATGATCTGCGCTGATGTAAGTTCTTTCGTCTCACTTTCGTAAATGCCTTTCATCTCTTCAGTACAGAGGTTGTAACCATTTACGAAAGTGGTCAGGTCTTTCTTGGAGGATAGAACGTTGAGATGCTGAGCGACGAATGTCGGAAGGCTCTCCAAGGTAGTTAGAGACCTATCACCCTTGGGCAAGACAGCTTCAGAGATCGCCTCAAGCCATGTACTCTGTGCGCCATTAAAAGCGAGATCTTCTTCTGGAAGATGGGTAAGGATAAGACTCTCGCTACAGCTCGGAAATAACGCCGCTCCTGCTGCAATGACGGTGATACTTTTCAAGGCAGTTCTTCTTCTCATAAATAGTCAACGTTGAATGATTGCAATATAATAATCAGATCGACTAATCTCTAAAAGATAGATCTACTTGGTCGTATAACTCATCTTGAAAGCTATGTAAACAGGTATGATGATGGTAAGGAGGATCGTGCCAATCGTGAACCATGGGCCTAACAAATTTTTACCTGGTTGTAAAGCCGCATAGATCACTGCTATAAGAATAATGAGAAATATAGCTTGCGTTACGATCAGGATATACCGCATCAGTTTGGTGGCAGATCGATACTGACTTTCGGCGTTTTCCTCATTTACGGGAGTGAGATAATTAAAATTATGAGGCATCTGCAAGAGGTATCTGAACAGGGCATACGTCATTACTCCGATAGCGGCAAGGATCCATATGGTGTACTTCGACCCATAGCCATCTATATCCCCGCTAGCCCCGAAGTGACTTGGTATTCTGTCTGGAAGTTGGCTGTAAAATAAAAGAGGTAAGGCTACTAAGAGTAGAGTCAAAACCAATGCTGCCATATCCATCCTGCGATCTGTAGCAGTCGGTTCAATCTTGATGACTGGTCTCTTTTTCATAATATTCTAGGTGTTATCTGGACCAATAATTACAACAAACTCACCTTTTGTATTAGTTCCTTCCATAGCTTGTGCCGCTCCTCCGATGGTACTCTTGATGACAGTCTCATGAAGCTTGCTGATCTCCTTGATGATAGCGATCTCTCTATCAGCGTGCAAGTACTCAGGTGCTTCTCTAACGAGCTTGAGGATCCGATGAGTGGACTCATAGAGGCCGATGGTGCATGATAACTCGGCCAAAAATTTCCATCTAGTCTGCCTACCTTTTTTATGAGGTAGGAAGCCCTCAAAGTAAAATCTATCACAAGGGATACCAGACATGGCTAAAGCTGGGATGATGGCATTGGCACCAGGAAGACAGGACACGGGTACATCTGCTTCGTGACAAGCTCTGACTAAGAGGAATCCGGGATCCGAAAGTGCGGGCGTACCTGCATCCGTGATCAGAGCGACTTTCTTTCCTTGTACAAATAACTCTAAGACTTGCTGAATGATGGAGTGCTCATTATGAGCATGATAGGATCTCTTAGCAGTTGTTATCTCAAAATGCTTGAGCAGCTTTCCAGATACTCGGGTGTCTTCCGCTAAGATCAGATCCACTTCTTTGAGCGTTTCTATAGCCCTGAAAGTCATATCACCCAGATTACCGATAGGCGTAGGCACTAAATAAAGCATGTGCACAAGATAGTACTCCTGTATTTTTGTAAGGTTTTAAATATACGAGTCGTCAGCCTCAACGTTATAGACATTTATACATAAGATGGAGTACATACGGGCCTTATTGACATTCTTGATAGCTATCAGTTATCTCTCTGCCTTTGGCCAAGCTAATTTTGATGAATGTCAAGGAGCTATTGAGATAGATAACCTCTCAGAATTTTGTTCACAGGGTCTTACAAACGAAGGTGCAACTCCTTCAGATGTAGATGATCCATTTTGCTGGAGAGAATCTGATGGAGAGAGCGATGTCTGGCTCACCTTTTTCCCAAGAGAACAAGGTTTACTACTTAATTTTTTTGGTAGTGGTGAAGGTAGAAATGAAACCATACGCGGCGCTGCTTACACTCTTTACAGAGGAAGATGTGGGAGTTTGGCTGAAGTAGATTGTGAACTCCGAGATCTGGGACAAGATGCTGTATTCGAACGATTATATTCGAGCCTTTTGCTTGGTCAGCGCTATTATATTCGTATCAGTTCGCCGAGTAATACTAGTGGTACATTTCAGCTTTGCTTGAATTCTTTCACCCCTGTTCCAGAACCACAGCAGGACTGTGAAACTAGTGTTCTTTTATGCGATAAGTCACCATTTGTAGTTTCTAGTCTAGAAGGAGGAGGTAGGTTTCCAGATGAGGCTAGAGGAACATGCCTTGATGGGTCTGCTGTTAACCAGCCATCAGAGACAGGATCAGCTTGGTATAAGTGGACTGTTAGAACAGCGGGTAATTTGACATTTACTTTGTTTCCGAATAACACCAATAATCCTCAGGAAGATCTGGATTTCGCAATTTATAGATTGCCAAATGGTATCAACGATTGTAATTCTAGGGATCTGGTGAGATGTATGGCGTCTGGAAGAAACCCTGCAGGTGATCCAGTGGACGACACTCCTTGCTTCGGACCGACAGGTTTGATGATCGGAGATCCTGATCTTGTAGAAGAACCAAGTTGCCAAGTAGGAGATAACAATTTTTTGGCTGCTCTTGATGTACAAGTCGGGGAGAGTTATGCTCTTCTGGTCAATAATTTTACGCCCAGTGGATTTGGTTTTTCAATCGAGTGGGGAGGGTCAGCAGAGTTCTTAGGACCAGAGGCAGATTTTGATATCACAGCCCTAGACGGATTCGAGTGTGATCGAGAGATCACTTTTGAAAGCACGAGTACTTCAAGCACTGATCCGATTACGAGTTTTGAGTGGCAGTTTGGAGATCAAGCGAGTACGCCAACTGCTACCGGCTCTGGTCCATTAGGAGTGACTTATGAGACATTTGGTGAGCAGCTTGTTGTGTTAACTGTTGAGACAGAAAGAGGGTGTCAACTTACTGAAATCAAGGCAGTAGATATCGATACCTGCTGTGCAGATCCAAATCTCCTTGAACTCACAGCTGAAGTAGAGGATCAAACATGTCCAGGTTCTGGTGATGGTAGGATCACGCCCACTGTTGCTAACGGTTCTCCTGAGTTCCAATACTCGTTGGACCAAGGAGCATTTCAATTTGAAAACATTTTTGAGAACCTAATCTCTGGTAATTATAATATAAGCGTTATCGACATAAAAGGGTGTCGTATAAATGAGACTTTCGTCATAGGTGAGCCTGAGCCGATCGAAGTATCACTAAGTGCACTTGAGACTTCAGTTACTTTAGGTGAGGGTACTGAGCTTATGTCAAGTTTTACTCCACCAGATCTCCAGGTTACGTATGTATGGACTCCTCCTCAAGGATTGAGCTGTAGTGATTGTCCTAACCCTAGTGTTGTTCCTCCTGGTACTACAACTTACCTACTTACTGTAACCGATGAAGATGGTTGTATGGGTTCTGATGATATTACCATTACTGCTGAAGGAGACAAACTTTTTCTAGCTCCTAATATTATTTCTCTTAGTGCCACAGATGTGCGCAATAGTATATTCGAAGTGACTGGCAATATTGCAGTTCAAGAAGTTGAAACTTTTGAAGTCTATGATCGCTGGGGAGGACGACTCTTTAAAAGAGATAACATCGACTTGTTCAATGGGTCATTTGAAGGATGGAATGGTCAGTTAGATAACGTTGGAGCTAAAGTCAATCCCGGAGTATTTGTTTGGATAGCAAGAGTCAGATTTGTCGATGGCGAAGTAGTTAACTTTGCCGGCGACTTAACCGTGATAGATTGATATATCTCCGCTCTCTTATTTTACTTTCTGTACTCATCATCTTTGGATGCGGGCCAAACTTATCTGATCCTTCAGATGTCGATATAGATCCGAGTCGGGAGATCGCAACAGACATCAAGATGTTTTATACGGA
>CAZXIE010000081.1:0-16681 GCA_964640065.1 uncultured Saprospiraceae bacterium | reverse complement strand
CAGGATAACTCTACTTGGCTCTTAGAGCAAACTTTAAAAATGGAAAGTATCTCAGAGTTCTTTCTCTCCGTGCTTTTAGTAGGTGTATCAGCCGCCGTTGGAGAAGAGTTACTCTTTCGAGGAATCATACAGCGATATTTATCTGCTAATATGTCCTCGCCTCATATAGGTATCATAGTGGCTTCTCTCTTATTTGGTCTATTCCATATGCAGCTTTCTCGATTTCTTCCACTTGCATTTCTAGGATTGCTACTTGGATATTCATATTACTATACGAAATCCATTTGGGTGCCTATCTTACTACATCTAGCTAATAACGGTTTACAAGTTATAGGAGCATACGTAAGCATGCAAAATGGAGAAATAACAGATATAGATTCGTTACCAGATCAACCTATCTACTACGCCATCATATCAGCACTTCTTACTATCAGCCTATTCTACTTTGCCACTAATCAATCAGTACGTGAAGTTGAATCCAGACCTTAGATCTAGAGTTCCTATAGGCATCTTATATGTACTTGTTATAAGCACTGCATGTCTATATAGTAAACTGACGACTCTGATCCTTGTCCTGCTCTTTTTTCTATTCTGTTTGTATGAGTTTCTTCAAGCCACTGCAAAGACAAGTAGCACTAAGACATATCTCCTAGGCGCTGGTATCGGTATAGCAGCATTTGTTAACTCATCACTTTTATCATTAGACTCTGCACCTTTACTTTTTTCCGCTTTAGCCGTAACATTCTTAACTTTAGGAGCACTGTACTTAGTAATCAAAAAGAAATCTCTTACCTCTATATTACCTATTGCTTTATCAACCTTAGGATATATTCTCATACCCTTTTTGGCGACGTTCCTTTTTATAAATACACAAGAATATTCTAATATCATCATACTTGGCACTTTCATCATCCTTTGGCTGAATGATGCAGGCGCATATTTTGTAGGAAAGGCTTTTGGAAAAACTAAACTCTTTGTATCTGTCTCACCTAATAAGTCCTGGGAAGGAAGTATAGGAGGAGGCATAGTAGGGATTCTAATATCTATAGCTGTATTTTACGCCATCGGAGGATATAGCTTGAGCCACTGGTTGATACTATCTGTCATCATATGGATAACAGGCAGCTATGGTGACTTATTCGAATCTTCATGGAAGCGCAGCCTAGGCTTAAAAGACAGCGGTAGTCTCATGAAAGGTCACGGAGGTTTTCTTGATCGGCTCGACAGTTTTATTTTCGCTATGCCATTTGTAACTATTTATCATTATCTGATCGTACTATGACTCTGCATCGAGAAGGAAAAGCAACTGTAATCATCACCCTCATTTCTTCTGTATTACTCGTTGGTACATTTTATAGATTAACTGGACTAGGCATAGCTACTTATTTAGCTATAGTAGTAGCTCTATTTTTTCTGATTATAGTTTTACAATTTTTTAGATATCCGAGTAGGGAAATTATAAAGGACAACGAAGGCTTCGTTATAGCACCCGCTGACGGGAAGGTTGTCGTCATCGAAGACACGATAGAGTCTGAGTATTTTGAAGATGAAAGATTAATGATATCGATCTTTATGTCACCACTCAATGTGCATAGCAATCATCATCCTATATCAGGTGAAATAGTACGTTCTACATATCACTCTGGAAAATACCTCGTGGCTTGGCATCCAAAGTCCTCTACAGAAAATGAAAGGCATACGACTGTTTATAAAAATGGAAATCAGGAGATCTTAGTTAGACAAATTGCTGGAGCGCTAGCAAGACGGATCGTCAACTATGTAAAAACTGGCGACAACGTAGATGTCGGCGGGGAAATGGGATTTATAAAATTTGGTTCTCGTGTAGACATCTACTTGCCAGTAGGAACTGAATACAAAGTGAAGCTTGGTCAAAAGGTAAAGGCAAAACTAGATGTGATCGCCAAGCTCTCTTAAAATAGAAAACCGTCTTCCAACGGCCTACGATAAGAAATGGGTTGGCGCGACTGAAAGACGGTTTTTCTTAATCACCTTGGCTGAATTGATGAGGCTCAACTTTTTGAGCCATTGATGAAAGTTAGATTTCATCTCATTCACTCTTTACACTTGGAGAGTAATATGATATACACTCTTTATGCATATATCAAATGTAAGAGCCCCGCAGTAGGAAACAACTATGGTAAATCCCTAAAACCACCAAGGGTTAACCAGCAACAGCGAAGTCTACTGTATTTAGTGGTATATGCACTGTGACAGAAGTGCCTTTATCTGGAGACGAATCTATTTCCATTTCACCACGAAGGACATTTACTCGAGATTGAAGATTTCCTAGACCTAGGCCTTGCTTGGCATTCTGATGATCAAATCCATTGCCATTGTCCTCAACCATTATTAAAAGAGTTTCTTCGATTTTATTGAGCTGTACATGTATCTCTGAAGCTTCGGCATGTTTGATAGCATTGTTAAGCAGCTCCTGTATGATGCGATACACGTGAAGCTTAGCTTCTTTACTTAACACTCCATCGATCTGATGAGTATGAAGACTGATTTCCATCACATCTCTGATAGAATAACGATTGATGAGATCTTTCAGCGCTGCTGTAAGACCCAACTTTTCAAGGGCTATTGGCTTTAGATTACGAGCGATGTCTCTTACTTCCGTACATGCATCATCTATCATGTTCATCAACTTGTTATACGACTTATCCTCAGTAAGTTCATTATGATCTAACTGAAGTGCATCGTATTGAAGTTTAAGTGTCGATAAAGATCCTCCAAGACTATCATGAAGATCTTGTGCTATGCGGGTTCGCTCTGCCTCTTGCCCTAGAACCATGGACTGGAGATTTTCTATTTTCATAGAGTTTTCCAGCTCATTGATTTTTTGCTGAGCGATCTCTTCTTTTTGTTTTCCTAGTAATCTCTCGATTTTAAATCTATGCCTCTGAGACCTGAAGTAATTATAGATCGCAAGGGCGCTAAGTAAAGCGATGATAGATATGATTAAGATGACACGAGTCCTTTGATTCAATTTAAAGACTGTGAGTTCATTATCTTCTCTTAGTTCTCTAATTACTCTCTCTTTTTCAAAAGATTGATACTTGACGGCAGAAACATTTGCGAGAGCGTACTTCTCTTGATTATAAAGTTGAGTAGTAATCTCATTAGCCACCGTCATGTGTTTAAATGCCAGGTCCGTACTATCAAGTCGATGGTATGTCTTAGCTAGTAAAGAATTACTTTGATAGGCCAGATCATTGATGTCAGCATTTTTCATTATCGACTTTTTGAGATAATCCTTTGCCGCTCTTGTTTGGTCATCTAAGATCAAGGTTGATCCTAACAAGTAGAAAACTTCCGCAGAGACCTGATTGAGCCCGAGATCCTCTTCTTTCTTGATTATGTACTCGCCTTGCTCTAAGACATTCTCAACATTACCTAGATTACTAAACAGCTGAGCGATGAGTAATCGATTATTCAACTCCATTCCTACATCCTCAAGTTCGATGGACGCTTTCAAGCCTTGATCGACATAATCGATTGCCTTTTCGTAATCCAACTTCTTTTTATATACTTCACCAAGCTGAGTCACACTGATGGCAGACTCATACGCTTTCTTGTTTTCGATGTAATATTGGTGTGCTTCTTCTGTAAGGCTGAGAGCTTCATTCAAGAAGATATCTTCTCGCACATAGAAATCAGCGAGGGCCATTCTGGCCTTATAAAAGCCATCATCATCCCTGATTCTCCTATATATCCGTGCACTTAATATCAAGTCATCTATAACATCTTGATTCTTGAGATGCACCTTAAAGTTGTGTATGGCTCGATCATAGTAAGCCTGCGCAGAGGCATTATAATCATCAGTCTCAAGGCTTTTTCTAATCCGCTCATTGATCCCCCTCAGGTTATCAGAGTAGCTTGGATCTAAAGCCTGAGCATCGAGAACCACACATGCTAAAAAACATAATGCGGTGATCATATAAGATGTAATAGGTTTCATCAGTTTACTAATCTCCATGATTCAGCTCTGTGGCACCCTAGGGTTAACCCTAGAGAGGCGCATTGATAGTTGGTATACATTTATTATCACAAATTAGCATAAGCAGATGATTAAGATCTTAATTGTTGACGACCACAAGATGTTTGTGGAAGGTTTGGAGTCGATTCTTAACAAAGAGGATGATATTCAGATAGTACATAGATGTCACGAAGGTAAGGATGTCTTCAATGTCGAATTACTGTCGTCTATAGATATCATATTGATGGATATCAACCTTCCAGATATCAGTGGTATAGAAGTTACCCAGCGCATACTCAAGATGAAAGAGAATCTAAAGATTCTTGTATTGTCGATGCATGATGAAGAAAGCTATATTTCTGAAGTTCTCAAAAGTGGTGCCTTAGGTTATGTTCTTAAAAACACGGGTAGGAAAGAGCTCATTACCGCCATTAGAACAGTCTCTTCTGGAAGAACATACTTCAGCGAAGCCATCACTAATACCATCATGAATGGCCTCATGAACAGTAATAAAAAGAAAAAGCCTCAAGAAAAACAAGCACCGAAAATCACTAGACGTGAGAAAGAGGTCCTTGATCTTATCATGGAGGAAAACACCAATCAGGAAATAGCGAACCAGCTTTTTATAAGCCTAAAAACTGTAGAAGCTCATAGAAGTAATCTCCTGTCAAAACTCAATGCCCGAAACACCGCTGGTTTAGTGAGAAAGGCTATGGAACTCCAGCTTGTCTAAACTCTAGACTTTGTCTTTAGTTCTCTTTATCTTAAAGTTGAAATAAACGATTAAGATGAATACTTATGCCCAGGTCTTAACTTATGCCATACCTGGATTTGTAGTCCTTATTATCATCGAGTATTTCGCGAGCCTTGTCATGAACAAGAACGTGAGTAACTCGATGGACACTATTTCGAGCCTCAGTTCGGGCATGACTAACACCCTGAAGGATGTTCTCAAGCTTGCCATCGTTATCGTCAGCTATGAATGGATGCACAATCATATAGCTACGTTCGAGATCAAATCAGACATCGTGATGTATATGACTTGTTTTGTTCTTGTGGACTTTGCGTCATACTGGTCGCATAGATGGAACCATGAGATCAATGTATTCTGGAATCGTCACATTATACATCATAGCAGTGAGGAGTTTAATCTATCATGTGCTCTCAGGCAAAGTATCTCTGGTCTCATAGGGATATACTTCTTTCTTTACATTCCTATGGCATTAGTCGGTGTTGAGCCAGTCGTAGTGAGCATAGTAGCACCTCTGCACCTATTTGCACAATTCTGGTATCATACTAGACTGATCAACAGGATGGGCTTCCTAGAGCATATAATAGTTACTCCTTCGCATCACCGCGTACACCATGCCATTAATCCTGAGTATATCGATAAGAACTTTGCGGCTATCTTTATAGTTTGGGACAAGCTATTTGGAACATTCAAGCAAGAGGACCCAAGCATACCGCCAGTATATGGTGTTAAAAAACCTGTCCGCACTTGGAATCCTTTTCTCATCAACTTTCAACACATCTGGCAATTAGCTCAAGATGCTTGGCATACACAGAGTTGGATCGACAAATTAAAAGTCTGGTTCATGCCTACGGGATGGAGACCTTACGATGTGATCTCTAGTCACCCAGTGTCCGTTATAGAAGATGTCTTTGCATATAAAAAGTACATGCCCAACGTCTCAACCAAACTAAAGGCTTGGTCGTGGACTCAGCTTGTGATCAACAATCTGTTGATGTATTTTATGCTTACTAACATAGATACTATTGATGTATATGGTTTGACACTTTACTCCTTATTTCTTGCTGGCTCCGTATTCAGCTATACCAGCTTGATGGATGTCAGCAAGCTCGCTATCCCTGCCGAATTAGTTAAAGCAAGTATCTGTGTGCTCATATTGATGAGATACCAGAGTTGGTTTCATGCAGAAGGTATATTCTTTGGGTTGACTTTCTTCGTTCCCTTCTTTGTTATTCTTTCTTTCGCCATGACTGCATATTTCCTTAGAAAGAGACAAATTGAACAAGGGAAATTAAGCCCGCAGCTCGCATAATTCTTCGGTTGAGTTAATTTCCCAAGGACCCATCTCCTTACATATACCTTTAAATACTGTACAGTCCTGGAAAGCATTGATCATATTGCAACTAATTATGATATTTTTGAGGACTAATTTCATTTATGAAAATTAAAGAGATTCTGTCATCAGATAAGCTTCAGGAGTGGGTACTTATCATTTTTTCGATTTTATGGGTGGCAGTAGTCATACTAGACTATTTGAACAAGCAGATCTATTATATTCCTTCCATAGTCCACTTCAAGTATGGTGTTCTATTTGCAGGGCTCATTGCATTGGGAATTATCCTATCGGCTAGTTATACCAGACTAAGCATTGTAAGTAAGCTTCCTCCACTCAAGGTAAATGGTTTAGTTGTGGTAGGTCTTATGATTCTCTTTGTTTGGAGCATCGTGGCGGCATATAATGTTTACTGGAAAGCCCCTCTCGGCTTTAACAACTATGTTCATCTCGCGCAGAAAGTAGTTACAACGTTAGGCGGAGGTTTTGTGCTGACGCTTGCGGCTTACTCAGGGGGCAACTTGTTCAGATCCAAATTTCTTCCTCAAGAGACAAAGATCACTCTGACTTTTGCGCTTTTAGATATAGCACTGGGCTTTTTGATTTACAGCCTGCTTCTCATGCTTCTCGGTGCTTTTGGATTACTTAATCAGTACGTTGTACTCGGCATACTTGCCCTCTTAATATTGATTAACTACAAGGCTTCACTACGTTTTGTAACTAAAACTCTCTGGACCTCCATCCCGAAACCAGCTGATCTTAATTTTTGGGGTGCTTTTATAGCATTCATGACCCTTGTGTATATAGCCATGAATTACTTATACACACAAGCACCTTTCCCTTTAGGTTTTGATGCAAGAAATTACTATGTCAATATTCCTAAGCTTATATCTGAGACAGGATATCTTATCCAAGGGTTTCAACCATATGCATGGAGCTTAATTATGGCCACGGGTTTTGTAGCCTTTAGTAGCCCTGAGATTACCATGTTTATTTCAGTACTAGGCGGCCTACTCAGTCTGTTCGCTATATATGATCTTGCTAAAAATCATATTAATATAAGTAGTAACAGCTCATTACTCGTTGTACTTTTATATCTCATCACACCAACGGTCACCAATCATTTTATCATTGAATTCAAGATCGATTTATCACTTGTCTTTATCCAGATTGTAACCCTAACTCTCGTGTTACATTGGATTAAGTCAAAAAAGGGTGCGAGAACTAAAGAGTTCTTTAAGGATACAACAAGTGACAGAAATCTGCTCATCGTAGTCGGATTACTCTTGGGGTTCGCTCTTTCGGTAAAAGTCTTGAGCTTGTTTTTAATCGTAGCACTATTCACATCCTTCTGGTGGATAACAGAAGATTTATATGGCGTCATTGGAACAGCGCTATCTGCAGTGGGATTAATCATACTTCTAGGTCTTGATGACATTAGCGGCTTAAGTAAATATCATTTGAACTCAGAATATATAGGTCTATTTGCCTTAGTATCGGGCATTGGTCTCCTAGGTTTCTCTTTTTTCAAATCGCGAATTTTATTCCTTCAGATTATGAAGTCGCTAGTTCTGGTTGGTTTCGTAGCTGTCCTAACTTTTAGTCCGTGGGTATATAAAAATTATACTTATACCAAGTCCGGGTCTCTTATCCAACTAATTCTTGGAGATACACCTAGACCTAAGCTAGACGCAAGAGACATGATAAGTAATTATAAAAACTCAAAATAAGAAGCTCAATGTCGAAAACCTTGAGAATACTTATTTTCATTCTTATTGCTATCGTACCCATACTCTCTGGCCAAGAAGGATCAGTTGTTGAGAATAGTGGTCTTACCATTGATCTGGACAATATGGAAAATGACCCACGGCGTATTGAGATACAGAGATATATTGGTTATGAAACTTTACTAGCTAGATATCTCACACTTCCTTATGACATATGTGTAAACACTAGCAATCAAGGGAGATACTTTGATATCGGCTACGCATTGCTGCTTATACTTCCCATATCACTACTGCTTCTTTTTTATAAAAGCAAGAAGACCTTTTATCCTGTGCTTCTTTCCCTTATGGTATATATGGGCATCTGCAAGTACTATTCTTTTCAAAATATGCCAGGCGTAGGTTCACTCAATCGAAATGCCGACAATTGGAATAATATAACAGGGAGTCTAAGCCTGAGCTTTCTTGACCAGGTGTTACTTTATCTCAATGAGCTCTTTGTTCTAATTGCTAAACCAGCTATTCTATTAATAGAGTATGTATCTGGATCAGAGGACTCAACTACTTATTTTACCATTCTTTTGATCTTAATGGGAGGTATAGCTCTTTTGTCGAGAACATCTACCAACCGTCCATTACTTATAAAATTCTTCCTCACATCTATCTTCATTTTTATAATGCTCTGGGTAATATTTTCAGGAGGAATTATATGGTATGGTTTTTTAGCTATCCCTTTACTTTTCATGTCGTCATTAAAGGAGTTTAAAAAAGAAAGTTTAAAAAAAATAAAATACATTGCCTTCATCGGTTTGATTCCTTGGATACTTATGTCTTTCATATCACGAGTAAGTAATATAGAAGTCTACCAACCGAAAGATAATTGGGGAAAAAATATCATGCACAATAGTCTAGTGCCTTATTCAACGGGCTTCCAAGATGCACAAACCACCAAAAACAATGTATATAACAATATTAGTCAAGCTCTATCTACACTCAACTCAACTGACGCTCTTGTATATCAAGTCGGCACAAGTCTATCATATGAAATAAAAAGCAGTACAGAGAGAGTTATATCTGACAATACTCTCAATATATTTTTTTGGTTGCTAAAAGTTACTGGTGCTCCAAAGGAAATTGGCCCGGCATTCAAAGCATCCGGCATAGAGTATGTTATCCTCGATCTATATACTCCCACCTTGGATAAGACACCTGAAAAAAGCCTAACTGATAAATACAAACTCTTTGTGGCATCTTTATATGAGAGTAGCAACGTCAAACTCTTATCAACCGATCGGGTGCTAAACCTAAGAAATGAAGATGGACAAGTCGCTCAACTAAGTCATATATTTGCTAAAGGCTATGGTGATAAGGTCGATATCAGTATCGCTAACCATGGTACATATGCTATCTTCCAAATATTATAGATATCTGACCTAGGATGACAAATCAGTCAATATATGTAGTGGTTCCCGCAAAGGACGAAGGAAGATATATCCAGTCTCTCATAAAACAGATTAAGGAACTCGGCTTCTCCAACATAATCGTGGTTAATGATCAGAGCATCGACAGAACCAAGTCTCTAGCAGAAGAAATATCCGATATAATTGTCTTAGATCATGTCATCAATCTTGGTCCTGGAGCAGCCACTCAAACCGGCATTGCCCATGCAGTATCCAAAAATGCAGATATGATATTGACCATAGACGCGGACTTACAACACAATCCTAAGGATCTTATCAGGTTAAGAAATCATCTCATCGAAACTCATTCAGACCTCGTTATAGGTAGTAGATTCCTCAGTAAAAATGAAATTCCTACAAGTCGTATATTCTATAATAAAGTCGGAAACTTCGTGAGTTTTCTTTTAACTGGTAAGATGCTTTCTGATAGCCAATCTGGATTAAAAGCCATATCTGGAACACTAGCTAGATCTCTCAATCTTAATTATGACGGATTTGAGTTCTGCATGGAAATAATTAAGCAAGCTAAGAACTCTGACGCTGTAATCGATGAAATACCTGTAGATGTGAGGTATACAAAAGAAACAAGAGCCAAGGGTCAAAATCTTTTCTCAGGCATCAATATGATCTCTAGAATACTTTCACCTTTTAATTAGGCGACATCTGAGATGAGAAAGTCGAACAAGCTAAAGTTTTGCTTCAGCTCGACTAATACCTGTAGTACTCTGGCTTATAAGGTCCTTCCGGCTTCACATTAATATACTCTGCCTGATCTGTAGTCAATTCTTCAAGTTCGACACCGATTTTCTCTAAATGAAGTTTTGCAACTTTTTCATCTAGATGCTTAGGTAACATGTAGACTTTGTTCTCGTAGTTTTCTGAATTCTGCCAAAGTTCAAGTTGAGCAAGAACCTGATTAGTAAATGAGTTCGACATCACAAATGAAGGATGGCCAGTGGCGCATCCTAAGTTCACTAATCTTCCTTCAGCAAGAATAATGACATCTTTTCCAGCTATAGTATACTTATCTACTTGAGGCTTGATTTCAATTTTTGAATCTCCGTGATTGTCGTTCAGCCAGGCCATGTTAATCTCATTATCAAAATGACCAATGTTACAAACGATCACCTTATCCTTCATCGCCTCGAAGTGACGATCAGTAATGATATTCTTATTACCAGTAGCTGTCACAACTATATTAGCTTCAGCTATGGCAGTATCCATCTTCTTCACTGCAAATCCATCCATAGCAGCTTGTAGAGCACATATAGGATCTATCTCAGTAACAATTACTCTGCAGCCTGCTCCTTTTAACGAAGCAGCTGATCCTTTACCCACATCTCCATAACCTGCTACAACAGCTACTTTACCAGCCATCATGACGTCAGTTGCTCTTCGTATGGCATCTACGCATGACTCTTTACAGCCGTATTTATTATCAAACTTAGACTTCGTTACCGAGTCATTGATATTGATTGCAGGAAGAGCTAATGTTCCGTTGATCTCCCTTTCATACAGTCTATGGACTCCAGTCGTAGTCTCTTCACTAAGACCTTTGATACCTTCTACGAGTTCTGGGTGCTTATCTAGGACTATATTTGTAAGGTCTCCTCCATCGTCCAATATCATATTTAGTGGTTTTTTGTCTTCAAAGGCAAAAAGTGTTTGTTCTATGGCCCACCAAAACTCTTCTTCAGACATGCCCTTCCAAGCATATACAGGAACACCTGCAGCCGCAATAGCTGCTGCTGCGTGATCTTGAGTACTAAAGATGTTACAAGAAGACCAGGAAACCTCTGCTCCTAGATCGACAAGAGTCTCTATCAGAACTGCGGTTTGTATCGTCATATGGAGACACCCAGCTATACGTGCGCCTTTAAGTGGTTTCGAGTCGCCATACTCTTCTCTCAGAGACATTAAGCCCGGCATTTCCGCCTCCGCTAAGTCCATTTCCTTTCTTCCCCAATCGGAGAGGTTAATATCTTTTACCTTATAAGATGCCGTCGCCATACTTCTTGTTATAAATGAATGCTTATGAAAATTCGTGCGAATATACACCAAGAATGGCTAGCACGCGATAACGCCTCTCAGAAAATCTTACTCATAGCTACACCCTCTTCTAGCGCTATGAGCTCAGTGAGATCAGTATGATCAACGAGTTTGTCCAAATAAGCTTTTGAAGCATGGTCTGCACCGTCTAAATGCTGCATGGCATAATAAATCTCTCTCTTGCCATAATTACAGGCATTGGTATTAGACTGGCAAAGCTGTAGGTAGATATAGCAAAGCTGTATACGAGGATCCATTGCTTCTGGATAAATGGATTTCGCAAGTTTGAATGCCTCTATGGCCTCTTTAAAATCTTCTTCTTCAAGCAACTCATGACCTATCATCATAAGATCTTCATATGAGAGTTTCATGGCCCTGGCATTTCTTTTCTGGCGACTTTCAAAGTAAGACTCCCACTCAGACATTTTAGGCTCTTGGGTAGGGCCTGTAAATACAGAATCATAAATACTGATAGAAGATACTATCATATATAAAAGTAGGCCTATTAATCCTAGCGCTATGACATGCTTGACTTGTATATTTGAAAATCGATGCATTCTTAAATATAAATCAATTAGAACTCTAATTCAATCTTACCAATGGATTCATTTAAATTTCAAGCGCCGCTTCAAGAGTACTCTAACAACCTGTGGAAGTATCATGTCAAGGTGCCTTCATCAGTGGTAATGGAATTTCAAAATCAAAAAATCAAAAGACTTCTTTGCACGATTAATTCAACGGAACAAATTCATGCATCATTAATGCCGGCAGGAGAAGATGTTTACTTTATCAAAATTAATTCGACAATTCTAAAAAAACTCAAAGTCAAACTCGGGGATGAACTTGATATTACTCTAGAAGCAGATGAAAGTAAGTATGGTATGCCCTTAGACCCAGAGATGCAAGAACTATTAGAAAATGACCCCGAGGGAAGCGACTACTTCCACAGATTAACACCAGGCAAACAAAGAAGCCTTTTATATCTAGTTAATAACGTCAAAAGTTCTTCAAAAAAGCTTGAAAAAGGATTTATTATCATTGAGCACCTCAAAGAACAAAGAGGCAAACTCGACTTTAAAATCCTTCAACAAGATTTCAAGAATAAAAAGGGCATTATTTAAAGCCCTTACTAGTCAGATCTAGTTATTAAGGATCAGTGGTAGTCCTTCGTCACCTCCACCCACTATTACAATCTTAGAATTAGGTGATTGAGCTAATTCTAATGTCGCTTCTATACCTTTATCAGCAAGAATCTTATCTGTTAAACTTGCACTAAGTATACGATTCGCATCCGCCTTGGCTTGTGCCTCGATGATTTTTCTCTCGGCTTCTTTTTTCTCCTTTTCCAGTCTAAAGTCAAACTGAAATGCTAGCTGCTCTTCCTCTAGCTTCTGCTCTATCGCAGCCTTCAACTTATTAGGAAGTTGAACAGATCTGATTAGTATAGCATCTATCTCTAGAAAATTACTCGATATGGCATTTTTAGTCTGAGTATAGATTTCATCTTGGATTGCCTCTCGCTTGGTAGAGTAAAGTTCTTCTGGAAGGTACTTCCCGATAACCTCTCTGGTAGCAGATCGTACTTCGGGTTTTATGATACGCTCGAGATAGTCCGATCCAATCCCATCATGCAGATAGCCAATCTTTTCAGGTATAGGCTTGTATCTAAAGGTTAGCTCTACGTTTATAGATAATCCATTTTTTGAAAGGACATCCATATCCTCAAAGTCCTCATTGATACGTACATCGTATATAATCATCTTATCCCATGGCATGACTATATGAAAGCCTTGGTCATAAATTTTTTCTTTATCAATACCTCCGGCAAATCTCTTGAACTTCACGCCCTTCTGTCCTGGGTCTATCGTAACAAATGTGGTGTTGCTCAGGAGCAATACTAACATCAGCAGAATAAATCCTGGAAGTACATATTTTGAAAGATTAAGTCCTTTCATCGGGTTGTTACCCGGATTCACATTGATCGTGGCCATATTTATAGTTTCTTTCTGTTATAACACTTTACGTAAATATACAGTTTGTCTGATAGTCAGTTTCTATCGATGAAATAACCTCTTTTGTCCATCATTCTGAGCAAAAAGAGCAACTATCTCGTCGATACTTACATTCACCCTGTTCACAGGGATATTATTGAGACAGTTCATATGAGTGAGAGGGCATTTCTCCTTACCATATTTCGAACAAGGTTGGCAGTCTAAATTAAGCATTACATCACGGTTGATAACTTGAGAATCTTCGCTGTAGATAGGCTTAAATCCCATATCAGGAGAAGTACTACCCCACACAACAACCATAGGTTTGGATAAAGCAGCAGCTATATGCATAAGACCTGTATCACCAGTAATCACCATATCAGCTTGGTTTAAGATAAATATCGACTCCTTGAGAGATGTTTTACCGATAAAATTCTGGATATGCGAGTCTTGATCATAGGCACCGGGATCAACGTCCGCCCCACCCAAAAGACTAAATGTCAGGTCTTCTCTTTGGATGAAACCCTTCACTAAAGCTGGCGGAAGACGTTTTGTGATATGTGTCCCCCCAAGCACAACTGCACAATGAGGTTTCTTAGATGGTTCGATTACTACCGATTCACCATGATAGACGTCAAGGCCTAATCCATCATATACAATTTGTAAATTCTTCACATTATCAAAATACCTGAGCAGAACATGACTTGGTGCTAGATCCGAGTTTTTAGATCTTAAAAATCGTCTTGTTCGCCAGCGTTCTTTCTTGTAAGATTTACGAAAGTGACCTAATGATGTTTTTAGTCTCACAGATCTCCAACTACCTTGAAGATCGATGACGTGATCGTAGTTTTCCTCTTTGAGGTCGCGAAGAGATGTGGATTCGTGAACCCATAACTTGCTGATATACGGATTGTCTTCTAGTAAGGAGGCACTAGCTCGTTTGGTGACGAAGTGAACGGTGATTCCTTGCTGTTGTACTAAGGCTCGTATGATTGGCGTGGTAAGAATTACATCACCAAGAGAACTATATCGAATTACTAAGACTTTCATCATTAAGTTACACTTCGTGAATATAGCACAACGTGTATCAGCGTAATCTATAAATAATCGTTATAGCGACCCCACAAGTACTATTTTTGAAAACGACACGATATATTGCACTGATTGGAAGAGAAAAATATATACGATAGGGTCAAAGATTATTATAGGGGCGAACGTATAAGCAATGCCTTGCTCTTTTTTATAGGAGGAGCAGGTTTTGTTTGGACCCTACTACTTTTCCTATGGCGGCAGGGCCACCTTAGTACTGGGCTTTTCATCAGTACTATACCCCTGAGTTTATTTTTTATCGTCACAGGCCTTTTCAGATTTATAAGATCCTTCAAGCGATATAAGAATTCAGTATCGTCTATAGGTGGAAAGAAATTTCTAATTCAAGAAGAGCTTCCTCATTTGGAAGCACGTGAGTTGCGATTCAAGCAAAAAAGAAAGGTTGATTTTCTTGGTATTTGTATCGGATTTTCGGCAGTAGTTATGGCTATTATAGCAGACTGGAATCATATTTTTCTCGGCACCTCGATAAGCCTTCTTGTATTTTCTTCTGTTCTATTGATTTTTGATTTGTTTGGTCAGTTTAGAACTTCAGAGCTTCTTCATCATCTTCATAAGCTGATATAAAAAGGACGATACATGAAGTATCGTCCGTCTCAACTACTAAAACCTATAAAAGCAGTGTAGTTACTCCACTAACTATTACACTACAAATAACGGCGTTAATAAAGACGGATCTACTAGAAGAAACCCTAGAGATAGATTTTATAAACCCTGAGTAGTTAATCTTCTATCTAGGTATTTGCCGATGATGTCGTATTCGAGATTAACAACACTTCCGACCTTCAAATACTGGAAAGTAGTGTGCTCAAAAGTATATGGGATGACAGCTATACTGAACTGGTCAAGCGATGGATGTACAACTGTGAGGCTCACACCATTGACTGTTACAGATCCTTTACTGACCAAAAGCTTGCTATCCTTAGTAGGATAATCAAAAGTGAAAATCCAGCTGCCTCCCTCGTCCCTGATATCTGCACAGGTGCCAACACCATCTACATGACCCTGAACTATATGACCGTCAAGTCTATCACCTGCCTTGACACATCTCTCTAGATTAACATGGTCTCCCGTGACTTTTTGATCTAAGCTTGTGAGATCAAGAGTTTCTTTGACTGCCACAACACTATAAGACCCTTCATGAAGTTCTGTGACTGTAAGGCAAATTCCCTCGTGACTTATACTTTGGTCTATGCTGAGCTCTCCAGCAAGTTGAGTAGCAACCTGAAACTTCTTATTGGTTCCTTCAGTCTCTATCCCAATTATCTTACCGACTTCTTCTATGATTCCTGAAAACATATTATCTGATTAACTGGATAGATCCTCTCAAAATATCACCAATCTCAACTCCAGTTACTCGATTTTCATAGACAACACATGTGTAGAAGTAAGTTCCTTCAGATAACTCCTTCCCACTCATATTCTCACCTGTCCAATTCAACTGAGGATCACCAGTTTCAAAAACTTTTTGTCCCCATCGATTGTATACTTCAAACTCTACCCTGTCTATAAATCTATTGAGCCGCGGAATGAAAAGATCGTTTGCTAAATCTTGGTTGGGCGTAAATGTATTAGGCAATTCATATGTAGGACAGTTATCGATACAAAGCTCTTCGGACAAGACACTTTCGTTACCTAATTGATCAACAGCCGATATAGCGTAGCATCCAGAAATATTGTCATCAAGAATATGATTAAATGACTCTTGATCAGCATCGACAGTAGCTAAGACAGTCAAGCCTAAAGAATCTGTAGGGCTAAAGTAAATGATGAACGACTCGATGTCCTCTGACCTTATGCAGCCAGGGTCACTAAACGACCATCTGACGATATTCATAAATTGTCCATTATCAAATAAAGACTGGTCATCACATACAGAGGTTACCTCTACTTGAGGAGGACAAGGAGGTACATCATCCATCGGTATAGCACAAACCTCATTACTTCTATTAATTAAAGGATCCGGCAATCCATCGATGTTAAAACTACCTTCACCTTCTACGATAAAACAAAACTCTTGGTCATTTTCTAATTCGGATATTCTTATCGTTTGATCGGTTGTAGAGTCGATAGGGTTAATTAAATCATCTGGCTGATATATTCGGTATACTCGATTGTTCCATGGCACATTTACATCCCAGTTCAGGACTACACTTTCGTCACTTGATATCGCTTCCGCAAATATGGAGCTAGCAACTAGCGATCGACCAACCTCTGTAGGACCTGATGAAAAAGACAATTGATAACTATGTCCGGTTCCCAT
>CAZXIE010000080.1:0-16780 GCA_964640065.1 uncultured Saprospiraceae bacterium | reverse complement strand
GCTCTTTGCTCCTTTGAAGAAGCAGAGGGTGAAGGTCTGGTGTGGGATATCAAACACACCCATGCAGTGAGTTTCTCCGACGAACTCAAAGAAGACCTTGATAGATGCTCGCGGATGTCTGTACGAGAACTCAAGAAACTAGAAGTTGACTTTTCTAACTTTTGTGCTCTAGCGATAAGAGGCCTGAACCTAACCGATAGTATAGACTACGTTGCCTCTCATGGTCATACTGTCATACATAACCCAGAAGATGGATATACAGTTCAGATAGGTAGTGGGGCGATCATAGCAGAAAGGTCTGGACTCCCTTGTATCTGTGATTTTAGATCTAATGACATGGCACTCGGAGGCCAAGGGGCTCCAGTCGCGCCGATCGTTGAGCATTTACTGTTAAGAGGATATGGTTTCTATATCAATCTTGGAGGCATCGCTAACGTAAGTGTACATACCGATACAGAAGTAATATCATGGGATAGTGTGCCGTGTAATCAAGTGCTAAATCACTACGCCAAACTCCTTGGTAAGAACTACGACGATAAAGGCCTAATAGCTAGATCTGGTCGATTTCATCAGGGCCTAAAGAAGGTCTGGATGGCCATGCCATACTTTAGTAAACCGCATCCCAAGTCTTTAGATAATGATTGGGTACAAGGAGACTTTATGACAGCAGTACGTAAGTTTTCCATAGAACCCAGGGATGTCTTGAGGACGATGGTTGAAGTATGTGCAACTCAGATAGCGCATGATATATCATCTATCGATTCCTCAGATGCATATTTACGTAAGTGTCTAATAACTGGAGGTGGAGCTCATAATGATTACTTGGTGGAGCGATTATCTGATTTACTCATGGAGCACCAGATCGAAGTCATAAAACCTTCGGATCAGATGATAGATTACAAGGAAGCAGTTTTGATGGCCCTGATGGGATACTTGCGCGCAGAACAGAAGGAGAATACGATCTCAACTGTCACTGGGGCTTCAAATGATACGATAGGTGGGTGTGTTTATCGACCCACTTCAGTTAGCTCGAACACCTGATCTCCTTAATTCCACCTGAAGACGCTGCTACCTCTTTAAGAGTATTTATTAATAGATGAAATCTCATATGTGTATTACGCATAAAATGTGATAGTTACGTATGTAAAAAATGTCCATATTAATTATTATTGTAACTTATTATATGTTAATAACGCTAGTTTGACAAATAACATTCCTATTTTACATGAACCTGTAAAATAAAATTCTACATCAAAACCCACCGGTATGAATTACACCTCTGATAACATTCGTAACGTAGTATTGCTTGGGCACTCAGGATCGGGCAAGACCAGTTTCTCAGAGTGTATGCTCTTTGAGGCTGGTCAGATCAATCGTCTCGGATCGATTAATGATCAAACCATGACATCAGATTATACCAACATTGAAAAAGAGAGAGGCAACTCGATCTTCAGTACGCTGATGCACACCTTTTGGAAAGATTCGAAGATCAATATTATCGATACTCCGGGTTATGATGACTTTGTTGGAGAAGTTATATCAGCCTTGAAAGTTGCTGATACCGGAGTTATCATCTTAAATGCAGTCAATGGGGTAGAAGTGGGTACAGAGTTGGTGTGGGACCATGTCAATAAATTTCAAACCCCAGGTATATTTATCATCAATCAAATAGACAAAGACAAATCAGATTATCAGACGACACTGGATCAGGCTATCCAGAGATTTGGTAACAAGGTCATACCTGTGCAGTATCCTCTGAATGAGGGTGGTGAGTTTGACGCTATTGTAGATGCTCTTCGTATGGTCGTATATAGATTTTCTGAAGGTGGTGGCAAACCGTCGAAAGAGGCTATCCCGGAATCCGAAATAAGTAGAGCACAAGAAATGCACAATGCACTTGTAGAAGTAGCAGCAGAAAATGATGAAGGACTCATGGAGAAGTTTTTTGAAGATGGCACTCTCAATGAAGACGAGCTTGCTCAAGGGCTAACAATAGCCTTGGCACAGCAACAATTTTTCCCAGTATTCTGCTGTAGCTCAACACAGAATATGGGTAGCGGACGAATCATGGGATTTATCAATGATATCGCTCCCTCTCCAGCTCAACGACCTGCAGCGCCTCTTCAATCTGGTGATAGTATGGCCTGTGATCCTTCTGGTGATCCATCGGTTTTTGTATTCAAGACATTGTCAGAACCGAAGGTGGGTATGCTTTCTTACTTTAAGGTCTACAGTGGACAGGTAAGCTCAGGACAGGAACTTCATAACAAGAGAACGAGATCGGGAGAACGAATGGCCCAACTCTTCCTTTCTAATGGAAAGAATAGGGAAAACATACCTACTCTCTATGCTGGAGATATAGGATGTACGGTTAAACTTAAGGACGTTCAGACCAATGATACACTAGGAGGAAAAACGGATGAAAGACAGATCTTACCTATCCAATATCCCAAAGGTCGGATTAGGACTGCAGTTACCCCACCATCCAAGTCGGAGATGGAAAAGCTGATGAAAGCCTTACATCAAATAGAGATGGAAGACCCAACGCTCGTCATAGATCAGAATCCTCAGTTGAAGCAAACCTTGCTTCATGGTCAAGGTCAGCTACACTTAGACCTCATCAAATACAGAATCGAAAAGGTCAATGGGATTACTATGGAGTTTGAGAAGCCAAAGATCCCTTATCGAGAGACGATCACTAAGTTGGCTGATACTTCCTACAGACATAAAAAGCAGTCAGGTGGTGCAGGTCAGTTTGGAGAAGTACATATGCGTATCGAACCATATCACGAAGGCATGGCTGATCCAGCATCTTTATCAGTTAGGAAAGTCGAGATAGAAGATTTGCCGTGGGGCGGTAAGCTTGCTTTTTACTGGTGTATCGTAGGAGGGTCTATCGACTCGAAGTACAGCAATGCAATTAAGAAAGGCATCCTTCAGAAAATGGAAGAAGGACCTTTGACGGGTTCTTGTGTTCAAAATATAAGAGTATGCATCTATGACGGTAAGATGCACCCGGTAGATAGTAATGATATGGCCTTCATGATAGCGAGCGCTCAAGCATTCAAAGAAGGCTTCAAGCAAGCTGGCCCTCAGATATTAGAGCCCATATATGATCTTGAAGTACTCTGCTCTGACGATGTCATGGGCGATATCATGGGGGACCTTCAGACAAGAAGGTCGATTATCTCTGGTATGGGTGCTGAAGGGCATTATCAAAAAATCATGGCGAAAGTCCCGTTATCGGAGCTTTACCAATATAGTAGTAGCCTCCGATCAATGTCTCAGGGAAGAGCCAAGTTTACCCGGACATTTGATGGATATCAAACTGTGCCACACGACGTACAAAAGGCATTGCTGGCTGAACTCTCAGCACATGCCGAGGCCGCATAATTCCATCAGGCATCGCCAAACAACATTCCAAGACCGTGGGCTCTCAATATTGAGGGCCCAATTTGTTATAGGTAGTGTTACTTTTGTTGCATACTGCTTTGATATGCGTGCTATCTGGTATTCCATTTTTTTTGTTGTCATAGTTGGCTGTGTGCCACCGGGACCTAAAGAAGACATTCCTTTAGTCATAGATTGGTCCGCTGAAACTCTGCAACCAATCCTCAATGCTATTGATAATAGAGATGTTACGTCTTTAGTCGCTTCTCTGGCGTCCGAAGATCCTTTAGAAAAGTTAGCGGCTGTACAAGGTGCAAGTAGTATAGTATCGCCAGAACTTCATGAAGGGTTACTATCTATCCTTTCTAATGATGAGTCAGTTATGCTGCGTGAGCGGGCAGCATATGCCTTAGGTCAGCAAATGGACGTTCTTTTAGCAGGAGATCTCATACGTGCTTTCCAATCTCAGGATACAGCCGTCTATAACACTTCGCTGAGAGGTACTATACTAGAAGCTATCGGCAAATCTGGAGATACCAAGATGCTCGATCAGATAGCATCGGCCGCCGGCTATAGTAATGAGATGAACCACCTGATCACTGGTCAAGCAAGAGCGATTTACAGATTTGGATTGAATCAAAAAAGAACTCTCCATGCAGCTCAAAGGATGCTAGATATCCTTCAAGATACTAGCTCACCCAAGGACGCAAGAGTTATAGCGGCTCAGTACATCTATCGATTTGCAGATATAGACCTCTCTGCCGCGAAAAATTCTCTACAGAAGGTATATGATGGCACGTCAGATACTGACATCAGGATGTGTGTCGCAGGAGCACTTGCGAGAACAGGAGACAAGGAGGTACTGCCTTTTTTGACATCAGTGCTACAAGGCAATGCTGATTATCGTATCAAGGTGAACATCCTAAGGAGGATGAGCAGCTATGATATCAGTGATACTAAGGAGGCACTCGATGCTTTAATTGATAATGAAAATCCGCATGTCAGTGCTCTAGCTCTAGACAATCTTAAAGGGAAAGTAGCCAGGCAGCTTGTGAATCCATATATCGAAAAAGCACGATTATCTCCTGGTACACCAAAGAGTGCCGCACTCTTTGGTGTGGCTTTAGATGCTATGCCTTCTCGCTTTATCAATACTCGATCTATCATCAGCAATAGCATCAAACTGAGTTTAGATAGTGCAAAGACGGTTGTGGATAAGGCAAGGCATATAGAAGCGCTTTCTCTGGATCCCGTTAATCTGCCAGTTGTCTTAGAGAAAGGAGTAGCATCGGAAGAGCCGTATGTAAGGACTACAGCGATCAGAAGTATTGCTAATCTTATGACCAATACTCGGTCTCAGCAGATATATGCTCGACGATCAGCATATAACGTGCTTAGAAATACAATCTCTTCAAAGTTGGTAGAGAGAATAGACCTAGGAGATCCAGGTGACATAGCTGCTATATCGACACTGATCATGGAAGAGCAACTCGGATTTAAGGAAGTGCTTGGCTTGAATGTTTCTCTAAGAACAGCACAAGGAAAGCTTACCCTTCCTAGAGACCTAGAAGCATACCAAAACTGTGAAAGCGCTATAGCATATCTCGAAGGAACGGAATCTGTTCTTTCATCACCCGCGGCTAACCATCCGATCAACTTCGATATCTTAAGTGGTGTCAGTGATAGCTCTCGCGTGATCATTGAGACGAGCAAAGGAACGATCACAGCTCAGTTATATCCTAATGAAGCTCCTGGAAGTGTGGCGAACTTCATAGATCTTTCTACTCAAGGATATTTTGATGATAAGACATGGCATCGAGTGGTCCCTAACTTTGTTATCCAGACAGGATGTCCAAGAGGAGATGGATATGGTAGCTTAGATTATACAATCAGGTCTGAATATTCTCAATTGTATTATGATGGAGAGGGTTATCTCGGCATGGCAGCAACGCCAATGCCTGATACAGAAGGTACACAGTGGTTTATCACTCAGAGTAGCACCCCACATCTTGATGGGCGCTATACCATCTTTGGTAAAGTAGTGTCAGGGATGGGTGTAGTCCATGATATGCAAGAGGGAGATCTCATCAAAGAGGTCAAAATGAGTCGCTAATAGATCAAAAATCAGACATCAGAGCAGATTTGTTTAAACAATTTGCCTAGCAACTCCTTTATATCTCGCTGTGTAATATGTATTAATGTCATGAACTTTAGCGAGGCTCAATTAAAATTTATCCAGGACTGGGGAAACCTTAGTACTAACTGGGGAGTCAAAAGTGCTATGGGCCGTATACATGCTTTGCTCTTGATATCTCAAGATTCGCTATGTTCTGATGAAATCATGGAAGCCCTCTCAATGTCTCGAGGTAATGCTAATATGAACCTTAAGGACCTTCTCAATTGGAAGGTCATCAAGAAGGTGCATAAGCCAGGTGATCGCAAAGACTTTTACGAAGCAGAAAAAGACTTTGCCAAAGTCTTTAAATATATCCTTCAAGAACGCAAGAAAAGGGAACTAGATCCTCTCCTTGGACTACTCGAAGAAGTGAATAGCGTCCAACCTCGCTGTCCGAAGAGTAATGAGTTTTGTAAAGTCACCAAGGACTTAGGTAGATTTGCTAACAGAGCAGATCGTGCGTTCAAAGCTATAACTAGTAGTGGTAGCGAATGGATTACAAAGGTTATGATCCAATAGTAGTTCTATCCCCTTTTCTCTTTTTAACTTTCGACCATGCAAAAGATAAGTGCTGATCTTGTCATCACTAATCATGGTGTCCCAATCCGTGATGGTGTTGTGATTTACGACGAAAAGACGGGTGTTATCCAAGATATTCTTACCTCAAGAGAGGGTATCGATGATATTGATATCAGCAAAGGAGTCTTACTGCCTGGATATATTAATGCTCACTGTCATCTCGAGCTTTCACATCTAAGAGGAGTAATACCCACCGGTACAGGCTTAATATCTTTTATAAAAAGTGTAGTGTCTCTTCGCGACTTTCCTCAAGAGCTGATAGATGAAAAAATCATCCAAGCAGATCAAGAGATGGAAGAAGCTGGCATCGTAGCCATAGGCGATATATCTAACCAACTAGATACAGTCCCAGTCAAGCGATCATCGAAGCTGCGCTACTACACCTTTGTAGAGATGTTTGATCTCCTTCAGGCAGGTCAGGCGAAGGAAGCATATGATAACTACCTTAAGGTATACGATGGACAGGTAGATACTGGGCATCATAAAAAGTCTATCGTACCTCATGCGCCATACTCAGTGTCATCGGCTCTCTGGAAGTTGATCGCAGGATCTCATGAAGAGGGGCAGACGATATCTATGCACAACCAAGAGCTATCTGCAGAGAATCAGCTCTTTCTAGATAAGACTGGTGGCTTTGTTAACTTCTTTAAAGACATGGGGCTCAATATCGATGACTTTGCTCCTACGGGTCAGACGAGTATACATAGCGCACTTCACCACCTCAGTCCTGAAAACAAAGTGCTCTTTGTACATAATACTATGACCTCAGCTAAGGATATAGAAAGTGCACATAACAAGCTTCCACAGTGTTATTGGGTGACTTGCCCCAATGCTAATCAGTATATAGAGAATAAGCTCCCTACTTACCAAACCTTCATAGATGGAGGAGCTAAAGTGTGTATCGGTACGGATAGTCTGAGTTCGAACTGGCAACTGTCCATCTTCGAAGAGATGAAAGTCATCAAGAAGTATCAGTCTCACATAGATGACCTAGAGATCATCAAGTGGGCGACCTATAATGGTGCTGAGGCACTTGGTTATGAAGACCTTGGTTCTCTGAAGGCAGGCACAGCACCTGGTATTAATCTCATAGATGTTGACGTGGCAGACGGAAGATTTGATCTCAGTAAAGCACGATCAAACACTAAGATCGCTTAACCGCTGTCTTATCTCGATGAGTTCATCGCTATAATCTACACCCTTGTCTGAGAGTCTCTTCATCTTAGACATGAGCTTTTGTAAGAATACCCGATGTTCTTCACTCTCGGGTTCCACAGGGCGATGTGCTACATCTTTTGATATCCTGATCGCATCCGATACGAGCTCCTTTGTTGGAGGAAGTGTGTGATGTAAGAGTAGATACTGCCATATATAATCAACAGCTTGCGATGAAGGATGCACGAGATCTTCGCCGTAGTATCTATAATCCCTGAGATCATCAAGTACTAACTCATAGGATGGAAAATAGTGTATCGATGTGCTTTCTTCACAGAGTTGATGACAAGCTGTGATGAGATGCGCTTTACTTCTGTTATTTGCTATGAGCCCGTCTCTGATATGTCGTACGGGACTCACTGTCAGGACTATCTGAAGAGTAGGATTCTGCTCTTGGAGTAGCCTTATGATCTGATCTATCTCGTTTTTGACTTCTTCAGCAGAGCTGATTCTTCGCTCAAATAGACTATTAGGCTGTTTATGACAGTTGGCGACGATCATGGTCAGCTCGGTATGATGGAAGTGCCAGGCCGTGCCGAGAGTGATAAAGAGGAGTCGAGATTGCTTAACGTGGTCCAGGAACTGCTCATTTACGAAAGTGAACTGCTCTGAAAGCTTCTCTTTAGTAGAACCATGTATATCGCTATGAGCACTATAGTGGACAGCCCGGTTCCCTAGCATGATATACCCGGCATCTGATGGCGTCTGGCGAGTGATAGCAGACTCGATGAGGGCTCGAAGTGGAGTAGGGTGGTAGATAGTCCCCCAGGGATTGATAAGTGTTTTGATCTTCGCTTTCGCAAATTTTTCACCTATAGCCGTCGCAAAACAAGAACCTAATAGGCTAATGGACGTAGTATGATCGAATGTCCATGAGGACGCTGCTGCCTTTAACTCAGTGCGAAATATCACAGCTTACCTTGTAGTTTGATTGTAATGTTAAAATAATGACAAAGGACCTCCGTTTTATCCATACGACTTAGTTTTAACCCTTTACGTACTTTATTTTGCCCCACCGTAGGGGAAAAAGAAGTGTCAACTGTCATACATATGAGAATTATAAAACAACTGTTGGCATGAAAATAGCTTTTATGACAGCAATACTACTTAAGAAAGAAGTATTTACCCCCCCCCTAAAACCATAAAACCATGAGAAGAATTTACAATTCTATCGTATTGGGGGTATGTCTATCCCTCGCAGTGTCACTAGGCGCTCAGGATATACATTTTTCACAATTTTACTTGTCCCCCCTCAATCTTAACCCAGCCATGACCGGCGTCTTTAACTGTGAGCACCGCTTAACAGTTAACTATCGTAACCAATGGGCTGGAGTCATCGGCGCTAACGCCTACAATACAGGGTCGGCTTCATACGATCGAAGAATCGCCGTCGGAAGAGACGATTACTTTGGAGCGGGCGTATCTCTGTATTCGGATGTAGCAGGTAGCTCACGATTCGGTACAAGCCAAGCTAGAGTATCTTTTGCCTACACTAAGAAGATAGGTGGAAGAAGAAAAGTTGGACACTATCTATCTATAGGTGCTGATGGAGGTATCACACAACGGAGAGTAAGTGTCGGCGAACTACAATGGCCAACACAGGTAACTAATGGACAGTTTGATCCAACAAGACCTGGAGAGACGATTAACAACCCAGACTTTACATATGCTGACCTTTCAGGTGGACTGTTTTGGTTCAGTAATTTGGGTAACAGAAAATCTATACACGGAGGTGTAGCCCTTCACCATCTGAATCAAGCAAATGTATCCTTCTTAGGAAGACAAGAAAGTCTACTAAGTAGACTGACGATACACGCTGGTGGTGAGTGGCCTATCAATAACAAAGTATCACTTAGACCTGATCTTGTATTCTTATCACAAGGTCCTCACAGACAGATCAATGCTGGTACTAGCTTGAGATTTGCGTTAGGCCCAACTTCAAGAGGTGCTCAAACAGAAGAGCTTGGACAGTTCTTCCAGATAGGAGCATGGTATAGACTAGGAAATAACGTAGATGGCGGTATACACTCTGATGCGATCATCTTAGTAAGTAGAATAGAATTTGATCAAGGATATAGCATAGGATTTAGTTACGACTATAATGTCTCTCAACTAAGTGCTGCAGCGGCGGGTAACGGTTCATTTGAACTTTCCTTCCAGTACCTCATCTGTAACGGAAGTTCGAGAGGTGTTTACTGCCCAGTATTCTAACATAAAAAGATCTACATAACCACAATCTAATGGCTCGAGGCGTATGCTTCAGGCCATTTTTTTTGGAGGTGTTATCTTGCCTTCATGAAGATACCTCGATCTAAGCAGAATGATTACACAGTAGAGATGGCCAAGGAGCGCCGTGATTTTGTAGAGAAGATCACTGGTCAGGAACTTGAGCATGTAGGTCAGCACAGCAGTTCTCCAAGAGTATATGCTGGTAATATAGAACACTTCATGGGCGTCGCCCAAGTACCTGTTGGACTAGCAGGTCCCATACTCGTACACGGAGAGCACGCTCAAGGAGACTTCTACATACCTCTAGCTACAACTGAAGGCACTCTAGTAGCAAGCTACAACAGAGGGATGAAGCTGACGCGAGAAGCGGGAGGTATCACATCGCATGTGATCGAGGACTCAATGAATAGAGCCCCTGTATTTGTATGGTCCGATGCTGGAAGATCAAGAGACTTCGGTCTATGGATAGAAGATAACTATGATAAGATCAAAGAACTCGTAGAAGCTACGACAAGTAAGGGCAAGCTGATCAGTATCCAACAATTTGCTGCTAGTAAGATTAGATGGCTGAGGTTCAACTATACGAGCGGTGATGCTGCCGGGCAGAATATGGTGACTAAGGCCACAAGAGCTGCCACCCAGTGGATACTAGAACAGCAGTCAGAAGGCCTAGAATGGTTCTCACTGGCAGGAAATCTAGACACAGATAAGAAGCACTCATACATCAACTATCTCCACACTAGAGGCAAGCGTGTAGTGGCAGAAGTGACGATACCTAACGAATTACTCAAGGAGCGCTTCAGAGTAGATGCACATACACTCCACTACCAAAGAAAAGTATCTAATGTCGGCGCCATTATGGGCGGCTCAACGAATAATGGAGCTCATGCCGCCAATGGTCTTACAGCTATGTTTATCGCTATGGGTCAGGATGTAGCTAACATCGCGGAGTCTTCAGCAGCTATTGTACATAGTGAGGTCACCAAGGATGGTGACTATTACTTTTCCGTTACGATACCTTCCTTGATCGTAGCTACCTATGGCGGAGGCACAGGACTTCCTACGCAAAGAGAGTGTCTAGAGATGTTAGACTGTTACGGAGCTAATCGAGTTCATAGATTAGCAGAGATCATGGCTGCTGTGGTCCTAGCTGGTGACTTGTCGCTAAGTGCTGCAGTGATGTCCGATGAGTGGGTATCTAGCCATGAAAGGCTAGGGCGTAACCGATGATCTAATCCTCTCTATGATGTGGATCAAGACCTGCCATACGCTCTTTGTGGGCGTAATAGTTCTTTAAGCCCTTATTTATAGAAACTCCAAGGATAGCCACGATAGGTATCATGAAAATTAGATGAGCTGGATCAGAAAGAAAAGTAAATAGGTCTTTCATGTGTAGTGTTGATATTGATTGTACACTGAAAATAAGTGAAACTCATAATCTTAGGTACTATCTCTCGATGAATTTCTTAGAATACTCGGCTAATCTTCGCCAAAAGCGGATGTATAAGCGATAGAGTGGTGCTCTACGCGATCGATGAGATACGATCTGAATGTTAGAGCAAAGTACTGCATGCTTTCGAGTTGTTCTCCTGAGAAGTTATCCACTTCTGGATGGTAGCTCATATGATTACGTTCTGCATGATGGTCAACTAGACCCAAATTAAACTTGCTTATATCACTCATCTCCCACGGATGTCGAAGTCCAAGGAAGTGACCCATCTCATGTACTAACGTGGTCATGTCTAATAAACCAGGGTATGAGATATAAAGTCGATCAAACTGTGGTGAGGCCTCACTATAATGTTTGTGTTCTCTGCTTAAGACAGGAGTAAAACCGAGCATGGCACCTTCACCTTCTTTGATCGAATAGGTATTAAAGAGGTATATGTGGATTCCTTCATTGGATTCCACTGGGTCGATGATTTTGTCTACAAGAGTATGATTACTTCTAAGGTGTGCTTCGTGAAGGTCGGGTATGTAAGCATGATGATGATCCATCCTTAGACTTCCTAATTCAAACTTTATCTGACCTTCAAATTCGTGATTCAGATATTCGATATTCTTTCCGATCTGGACAGTAACTCCTTCGTCTACATCAGTCATGCCCATCAGGTAAAAGTTCAGTTTGAAGATCGGCACTTCTACATGCCTTGCCTCTGGGATAGAGACAGACTGATACAACAGAGATAATATGATCAGTAGAGCTTTCAAAGTGTTAAGGTTTTTGGGTGTCTTAGTCGAAGGACTTAAATACCCCTCTATAACAGGACCATTTATCTAGTTATTGCCACCATAGTATTTTTTAAAATTTGGCTCATATGCGACATTCTGCGTATGTCTTTGTACGAATTGTTAATTTCAGATTTTGTTTCTGGTTGCTCTAGAAGAATTATATTCTTCAGCAAATTAGCAGTGTTCAGCTCATTTTGGATGCATTCTGGTACTACCTGGCGGTCCATCATTAAGTTAACTAGGGAGATGTACTGGACGGTGATTAACTTTTTGGCTATTAAATAATTTAGTTGTGTTGTCCTATAGCCGACCACCTGAGGTGTGCCATGCATCGCAGCTTCCCAAGAAGCAGTCCCAGAGGTGACTAGGGCGATGTCACTATAGCTCATCATATTATGATAGTCCTGATGTGGAACTAAGCGACATCTCTGTTCTACATGGGTATTTTTAATGACCTCCTCCACATGCTGTCGCGAAGAAAGCATCGTGGATACTAAGATTTGATATCTCTCTAATTCTTTGGCCGCTTCTAGATAGACCGATAAGTTGGCATAGATCTCTGCCTTCCTGCTTCCAGAGAAAATACCGATGATCGGAGATTCATCGAGATCGTATCTCGCAGCAAAGTGCAGATCGGGCTGAAAGTTAACGATGTCATTAGCTAGCGGATGCCCGAAGCAAGCTGTCTCTAATCCCCTTGAGCGATAGTACTCTTCTTCAAAAGGAAAGAGAACGATCACCTTATCGCATTTCTTTAAGTGCTTGATTCTCTTGGGCCTACTCGCCCAGATTTTAGGAGGCGAGTAATAGATGACATAGTACCCATGTTGCTTCGCCCATGATGCTATCCTCAGATTAAAACTTCCATAGTCGATTAAGATGATGCGATCTGCGCCCGACTTCTTTATATCATCCTTTGCCTTTTGAAGTAAACCGATTTGGGTAGGTATCTGGGAGATCACAGCTGACCAACCCATCAAGCCAAGATCGCTGATGTCTTGCTTTATATCTGCTCCAGCATCCTTCATCTTAGGTCCACCCCAGCCGACAACTTGATAACCTGAAGAGGTAAGTCCTTCAGATAGAAAGGCGCCAAGTCGATCACCCGAAGGTTCTCCTGCCAGTATAAAGTAAGTCTTGGAAGACATAAGCGGAAGATAGGTAGAGCCATAGACTTGCTACCTATAAGATGATATTACTTGCTAATCGTAGAGACTAGAAGAGTAAAAGAAAAACCAGATAACAGATAAGATCATAGTTCCGATGATCACCCCTCTCACCGTCTGATCAGTAAACCTTTTGTTATACCTCCTTATCCAATAGATGTTAGAACAGATTCCGATCAGTGTCATCGTACGCATCCTCTTACTAGCGAGATGCGTAGGTGCATCATCCATCAGTCCCGAAGACGTCATGAGATCAAAGACACCGTACACAACAGAAAACCCGAACAAAGGAAAGAGAACTCCGATAGCCAAGCCAAGCCAGAGATTATTTTGTTTCAAAAACTCCATTATGTAACTGATTCTATGATCTTTAAAGATGATAAGGATTTATAATCTGTCAGATCATGCATAGAAGGAACGACTGATACATAACCGTTATTGAGCGCCCAGATATCACTATCCTCCTCTTTAGTTTCCCAGATAAATTCACCCGTCATCCAGTAGTAAGTCTGACCTCGAGGATCTTTGGACTCAACAAATTCTTCAGTCCAGTTTCCATCAGCTTGCTTGCAGACTTTGATGCCTTTGATGTCATCGACATGGATATTTGGTATGTTCACATTAAGCAGCAGAGCTTCTCCCATCGTGTTCTTGATAGCATGACCGATGATCACATCTGCATACTGCTTAGGCGCAGTAAAGTCCGCATCAAAAGAATACTCTAAAAATGAAAATCCGATAGAAGGTATCCCTTCGAGACTAGCTTCCATAGCTGCTGACATTGTACCACTATAGATGATATTGATTGAAGCATTAGATCCGTGGTTGATCCCTGATACGCAGAGGTCTATTTTCCGACCCCCAAGTACTACACTCTTCGCGAGCTTCACACAATCAACCGGTGTGCCGGAGCACTCATACGCTTCTATGCCTTCAAATGCATCCACCTTGTTAAGTCTTAGCGGCTTGGATAGTGTGATAGCATGTCCTTGACCTGACTGCGGGCTATCAGGTGCGACCACGACGACTTCACCATATTTTCTGGCAACAGATACAAGCGCTTTGATGCCCGGGGCGAACATCCCATCGTCATTAGTAACTAAGATCAAAGGTTTCGACATATTTGTGGATTAGATCACAAAGGTAATCTTATATATGCGCAAGATGTAATATGTATGTTATCCTAAGATCATCACTTTCGTAAATGTTTTTCATATGCCCAGATCATCTTTTCAACTCTTAATATCTTATCACGTTATAGTCATCATACCTTAGCACTCATGAATAAAAAAGGCGTCCTACTTGTCAATCTCGGCACACCTAATTCTCCTACTTGGGGTGGTCTGAGGACTTATCTAAGTCAGTTCTTGACAGATAGAAGAGTGATAGACCTTCCTTGGCTATTTCGCAATATGCTCTTTAGAGGGATCGTCGCGCCGATTAGATCTAGGAAAGTGGCGAAGCTGTATGACGAATTATGGATGGAAGAGGGTTCTCCACTCAAGGTGTACGGTAGAAGAGTAGCAGATGGAGTGCAGGATATACTTGGTGATAACTATGTGGTACGTCTGGCTATGCGATATCAAAACCCATCGATAGAGCGAAGCTTGGAGCACCTAAGAAAAAAAGGAGTCTCTGAGATTATAATCTTTCCACTTTTTCCTCAGTATGCGTCAGCTACTACGGGATCAGTCTTTGAGGAGGTCATGGGTATCATGAAGAAGAAAGAACTGATACCCAGTATCAAGATGATCAACTCGTACTACGATCATCCAGAAATGATCAAGCTATATGCTGATAAAGCTCGCAAGCATGATCTGTCGGTATATGATCACTTTATCTTTTCTTTTCATGGTGTACCACAGCGTTATCTCAAAAAAGAAAATGACTACTGCAAGTGCGATAACAAGTGTTGTCTAACGATAGAAACAGGTAATCAGTTTTGCTACTCTGCCCAGTGTCATGCTACCGCTTTTGGTATCGCCAAAGAACTCGACATACCAGCTGACAAGATGACTGTCAGTTATCAATCTCGCTTTGGTCCTGAAGCCTGGTTGCAGCCATATACGGACTTTGTGCTGAAGGAGCAGTTAGAAAAAGGACATAAGAATATACTCTGCTTTTCACCTGCCTTCGTAGCAGACTGCTTGGAGACGACCATCGAGATCGGAGAAGAGTACAAAGAAGACTTTATGGAAGAGGGTGGTGAGCGTCTTGACCTTGTCGAGAGTTTGAATGATGACCACCGATGGATGCAGATCATCGCAGACATCGTAAGTGATAAAGCCGCGTAGACATGAAGGCATTGTTCATGCTCATCCAATGTTCTCTTATAATCCTTTGTGGTTGTTCGACAGAACCTGAAGTACAGGGTCTCCCTCTTATTATCGATGCCGACACGGCCAATGAAGTAGATGATCTCTATGCTATCGTCAGAGCTATCAATGCACCAGAATTTGACTTGCGAGGTATCACTTCTGCACAGTTTCATACATCACCACTTGCTACTGATAGTACTGTGCATGAAAGTCAGGTTATCAATGAGGAAATCATCCATCTGATGAACACACCAGATCTTCCTCTACCTCTCGGAGCGAATGGTCCTATCACATCAACTTCTTCACCTGCCTCATCACCAGCTTCAGATTTTATCATTGAGCAAGCTAGAAAGCAGACAACCGATGACCCTCTTCACATAGCCATATTAGGGCCATGTACGAACATAGCTACAGCCATCCTAGAAGCTCCAGATATCATCCCACTTGTGCATGTCCATTACATCGGCTTTTGGCATGATACGACTGCTCAGGTATTTGATCTTAAAGAGTTCAACTCTGGTAACGATACTCTCGCAGTACAGGTCTTGCTCGACACCAAAGATCTAGATTTTGATGTGATGACGGCGACCACTTGCCAGCATTTAGTGCTAGAAAAAGAAAATGTAGATAGACATCTGAAAGGATATGGAGGCATCTCTGATTACCTAGTGGATCGATGGGATAGCTATACAAGATGGTGGACCAAAGAAGATCCCGAAAAGGAGAAATGGATTATGTGGGACTTGGCCATCATAGAAGCACTGATCCATCCTGAGTGGGCTACCAAAAAAGAATTTGCTGCACCCTCAGATACTCCTGGCAGAATCATCGAAGCATATATAGATATCGATGTGCCTGCGATGAAAGAGGATTTCTGGTCATCTGTATCAGCCGAATCGTTGTAAGAAGAGCGCAATAAACAATCTCTTGAATAAGAATTTTTGAATCACGCTTCAGCGTGAGACGTCCTGATACAACTCGCCATTAGAATAAAATCTCGTAGCGGCTGGGCGCGCGCATCTCGGCTAAGCCGAGAGAGCACGACGAAAAAAGCCGAGATTTTATCACGAGGAGAATAAGGAATTAGCTTGATGATAGTTGATCCAGAATAGCAAGAGCCGGCAAAGCGAGTATTAGCAGGACAAGATTTTTACGTCTTTTTGTATCGTCTGACAAAAAGACAATGGAAATTAGGAGCAAGCCCTAACAATTGATTTATGGCCTTCCCAATAAGAGTTTAATTTATAAACTAGCCCTTAAAAGCATAAAAGATCGAATTGATACAGAGATTTTATCAAGTTCCTAATTGCTGTGTCATTATAAGATCCATCCCTTAGCTACCTCAAGTAAATGGGCCTTTTCTTCTAGCGATCTCTCGAGTGGAAGCTGCGCAAGTCCGATCAGCCGTCGCATGATCTCCACACCTGCATATTGGTAAACTTTCTTTTCTGCTACCTGATCTGGATAGAGCAGGA
>CAZXIE010000079.1:0-16899 GCA_964640065.1 uncultured Saprospiraceae bacterium | reverse complement strand
TGACCCAGCGCTATATCATCAGAGACGTGATCGATGAGATAGCAACTTCTGTCTTGAGTCGATCCAATATGATGAACAGCGAGCAAGCACTTAGAGACGAGTATCATCAACGACTTTATAGAAGAGAAGAAGCAAGTCGCTTCTCGAAAGGATCAGAGGTCATCCATGGAACGATACAAGGGATAGATGATATAGGAAGGTTAATGATTCATCATGACGGTCTCAGTCATGCTTATCAGCATGGAGAGATCGCTTTACTACTTGACTGATATGAAGGCAGCGATACTAACGATAGGAGATGAACTACTCAATGGTCAAACCATCGATACCAACTCCGCTTGGATAGGGGAGAAGTTAGCTGGCATAGGAGTAAAGGTCTCGGCGAAGATGTCTGTCTCAGATCAAACTGAAGCCATCCACCATGGACTTGAGAGTCTATACAAAGACGCAGACCTCGTCATCATCACTGGTGGCCTAGGACCTACTGAAGATGATGTTACTAAAAAGAGCTTAGCTGCTTATCTGGGTGACAACCTCGTCTTTTCTCAAGAGACCTATGATCGTCTCGCAAGGATGTTTGAAAGATATGGACGTAGTCCTCTTGAAGCTCATAGACAGCAGTGCATGCTCCCTTCATCAGCTCAGCTGATCACCAATAAAAGAGGCACCGCACCAGGGATGTGGATGCAAAAGGGGGATCGATATCTCCTCAGTATGCCAGGCGTACCCTCTGAGATGAAAGGCCTGATGCTAGGAGGCGGACTCCAGCGTATAGCAGATCTCAATCCTGATACGCTGATCGACTACCAGATCATAAAGACCGTCGGTATCGGTGAATCCGTCATCTCAGAGCGTATACAACCCATCCTTACAACACTACCTGATCATATCGAGATGGCCTATCTGCCAGGTGTTGGTTCTGTAAAACTTCGACTTACAGCGACTGGTCAGAATGAAAGCGATGTCAAAGGAGATAATGCAGAGGCTGCAGCACTTATCGAGGCGGAACTTGGCGACTATGTATATGGCAGAGGAGATATAACTCTCCAAGAGGCTGTAGGTCAGTTGGCTATAGACAAAGGGTGGATGATCGGCACTGCCGAGAGTTGTACTGGCGGTCATATCTCCCAACTGATCACATCTATTTCAGGTTCTTCAAAGTATTATAAAGGCTCTGTTATCGCTTACGCAAATGAAGTGAAGACCGATATACTCGGAGTACCCACATCTACTCTAGAAAAGCATGGCGCCGTTAGTGAGCCTACAGTCAGACAGATGGTACTTGGCCTGATAGATCATCTTGATGTGGATATAGCAGTAGCCGTATCCGGTATCGCTGGACCAACAGGAGGTAGTCCTGAGAAACCTGTCGGAACCATATGGATGGCAGTAGGAAATAAGTCCGAAGTAGTTACAAGAAAGCTTTCTCTTTCAAAAAATCGTGAACTAAATATTAGGTACACTGCAGTTTTCGCCCTGGATATGATGCGTCGATTTCTCTTAAAACAGAGTACATAGTTTTGGTGTTATGTGTTAGAGCATCTGACCGTATTGTCAGCGGCTAATCGTACCTTTGCATCTTCTAAAGTTGATAACTAAGATATATGGCAGTAGTTGAAATGATCATACCTAAGATGGGTGAGAGTATCATAGAAGCTACCGTTATATCATGGTTAAAACAAGTCGGAGATGAGGTCGATGAAGATGAGTCGATATTAGAGATCGCTACTGATAAGGTGGATTCTGATGTGCCGTCTCCAGCGACAGGACGTATCACAAAGATCTTAGCTAATCCAGATGATGTCGTAGCGGTAGGAGCAGTCGTAGCTTATATCGAAACTGATGGAGAAGGTCCATCCACGGAGCCAAGCCCTCCTCCAGTAGCTGAAGCTAAAAAGGTTCCACCGAAAGTAGTTGAGAAGGCAGCTCCAGCACCAACTAAAGTGACCCCACAAGTTAAGTCTGCAGCTATACAGCTTACGCGTACACGAGACACTGAGAAGATACCGAGTAGTGTAGACGGTAGATTCTTTAGCCCTCTTGTGAGAAATATAGCAAGAGCAGAGGGTGTCGGACTTGACGAACTTCTTTCACTTCAAGGGAGTGGGGCCGATGGTAGAGTAACGAAGTTTGATTTGCTGAACTATCTCGATCTTAAAAAGATGGAGACAACGTCTTCTGTGAGAAGAGCTGCTGCCATGCGAGATACATCTGATGCTGCCACACCAAGACAGGACGTGCCACGTGATACGCCAGCTTCTGAAAAGAGGGCAGCACCTTCTCAGACTTTATCTGCAGATATACCTCCACCTTCGGGTTCATCCGGAGATGTGATCCAGTTATCAAGGATGCGCAAGGTGATTGCTAAGCATATGCGTCATTCGATTGATACCGCTGCGCATGTGACATCTTTTGTAGAAGCTGATGCTACACGGATCGTTACCTGGAGGAAGCGAATCAAAGAAAGTTATCAGAAGCAGACAGGTGAGAAAATATCTTTGAGTCCATTATTTGCGGAAGCGGTCATCAAGGCGATAAAAGAGTTTCCAGAGATCAATGCTTCACTCAAAGATGATCAGTTACTACTGAGTAGATCTATTAATCTGGGCATAGCTACAGCGATGGATTCTGGTGATCTCATCGTGCCAGTTATCAAGGACGCGCAAGAACTCAGCCTACAAGGACTCACGCGACAACTGAATGATATAACATCGCGTGCACGAGTCAATCAACTCAAACCTGATGAGATCCAAGGAGGCACTTTTACCATCAGTAACATCGGGACATATGGCAATATCATGGGCACTCCCATCATCAATCAACCCCAACTAGCCATACTCGCCTTGGGTGCTATCAAGAAGAAGCCAGTCATACAAGAGACAGCCGAAGGAGATATTATAGCAATTCGTCATATGATGTTCTTATCTTTATCGTTTGATCATAGAGTCATCGATGGATATAAAGGTGGCGTCTTTTTGAATCGCATAGCGTACCACATTGAGAATTTTGATACAAACCGATCTATATAAAGCTTGTCTCCTAGCAGTTTTCTGCACCATTTTCACATGTATTTCCCTTGTAGGCCAAAAAGATCAGCTTCAGAAAGCTAACGCCGCATTCGAAGAAGATCACTTTAGAGAGGCCCTCATATACTATAACCGGATAGATAAGATATCAAATAGTGCACCCATCCTTTTTAAGAGGGGTGTTTGCTACTACGAGATCAACCAATTAGATAATGCGCTGGAGGACTTCCGAAGATCATGGGAATTCGGATATACCAATCCAGAAGTAGACCTCTACACAGGAAAAATTCAGCATCATAGGGGACAGTTTGCACTAGCGGCTAAGCACTATAAGAACTATCTGAAAGATGCAGAGAAAGAAGATATCCGCAGAAAGTCTGTCCTCAAACTATTAAAACAATGTGGACGTGCGCTAGACCTTTCCTACTTAAGACCTCTGGGTGTTATCGAGCGCCTACCTGGAGGAGCCAATACTGCTTACGATGAGATTGGACTGATCGAAAGTCCGAGTACACAAGGCAAGTATTACTTCACCTCTAATAAACCTAATACATCCGCTACTCTTCATGCTAGTGACTATGATGTATACTGGGTGCAGCAAGAAGATGGTAAGTGGTCAGATCCTAAAAGGATGTCATACGTCCTCAATCGTGGTGATGAAGATGTCCTGCTAGGTTTTACTACACGAGCAGATGGCATCTATTTCTATAGAGGAGAAGACTTTGAAGGGGAGATACTCCTCAGTCAAGGAGTCAATTCTAAGGCAAAGCCTAAGACGATATCTCTACCAAGCTCTGTCTCTTTGATTAATAATGACATGTACTTCTATAATGATGAAGTGGTCATCTACTCAAGTCGAGATGGAGATGGATATGGAGGTTATGACTTATACGCATCTGTGAAGAAAGACGATACTTGGACGGCTCCGGTCAATCTTGGCCCTAAGATCAATACTCCTTTTGATGAAGTAAGTCCTTACTTAAGTGATGATGGATCTGAGATCTACTTTAGTTCTGATCGGGATGAAAGTATCGGAGGTTATGATGTGTTCTACAGCCAGTATTTGTACGAAGCTAATCTCTGGGCAGAACCGGTGAATATGGGTATCCCGGTCAACTCCCCTGGAGATGACACTTACTTTCAGATTTCATTTGATGGCCTAACTGCTATGTTATCCTCAGACAGAAAACAAAACAATCTTGGAGGTATGGATAACTATATCGTGAGATTTAAAGAAAGAAGGTCGAGTCTTGGGTATGGCGAAGGTCAGTTGGCATTTTTGGATTACAGCATACCAGATGAGCAGCAGCTTGCTGATGCTATCGATCCATCTTTTGAGAAGTCAGTAACTACTGATGACACTTTCGTAAATGAAGAACTCGATAAAGAATCAACGAAGCTCAAAGAAAATACTATCGCTGCGGAAGGCACTCCGGAGGTGGAAGAGTCAAGTACAAGTAGTACCACCTCAGTAACAACACCAAGTGAAGGACTCGAAACGAAGACTCCTGATGCAGCCCTCTCAGCAGCTGAATCTGTAACCTTAGATACTTCAACGCCGTCAAGTACTGCAGTAGCTAACGGGACTTCTACGGCAACTGTTACAACCTCGTCACAGGAAGGCGATCTACAAGAGATTCCAGTTGAATCAGCATCAACTCCGGTCGAACAGACTCCTGTGACGTCACCGATTAGTTTAACATACGAACCCATTTACTATACATCTGGCCAAGACCTAGTTACTGAGCGTAATTACGACAACCTCGAACGAATCATCAGCACTCTAAAAGCTCACCCAGATCTGAAAGTTGATCTCGTTGGACACAGCTCTTCTGAGGGTATCGTGGAGTACAAATTATTCTCTTCACTTAAGATCGCTGAAAGATTAAAAAGACATCTTACCCATGAAGGGATACAATCCTCTCGTATACACATCAAAGGAGTAGGGGATAACTACCCGATGATCCTGCAAGATGAAGATGAACCGAAGATCGCCAAGTATACCAAATACAACTCTCGAGTAGAGGTGGAGTTCTCGGAGTATGAAGCAGAGGTTGCCTCTTTAGAAAGGATAAGCCCTGAGGTACCTTCCTTTGTTCAAGATCAAAGATTTGATCTCTACCAGACTCTTATAGATGATGCCATCACTTATAAGATATCTATCGCCGTAGTCGGTCAGATGTATCGTAACAAGGCTCTAGACCTCTTCAATGATACAAGTGTTGAAGAAGACAAGACTACTGGTCTCTATACCTATACGATCGGTCTTTATGATGCCTTTGCTGATGCCGTTAGAGTAAAGAGAGATATGGAAAGACTAGGCATCACTGATGCTCGAGTCATCGCATATTACGATGGAAAGATGCTCAAAGAAGATGAGTACGTCTACTATGTGAATAGCTTTCCAGATCTGCGTGGTCTGATGAATTTTCAGAACTAAAGTCTGCTAACAAGCTCGTGTAAGTCCACGATAAGACTAAGATGATTAGCTCCTCCTGCCAGATGGTATCTACCTACACCATAGTCTAATCTAATCTTCTTGACCTTGACTCCAAAGCCAAAGCTAAATCCACTTAGACTACGGAATCCTGTGACCGCAAGCTCCTTTGCTCTCAGATGATTATAACCAAGTCTCAGTCGAAAGACTTCATTTTGACCAATACTCAATTCTGCCCCAAAAGCGAGATGCCTGAATAAATTATCTACAGATTTACTCAAGGAAGAAGGTGGTGTGGATTCTTCACCTATGATGATGATAGCCCCTTGATCATCTAGTGGAGACCGAAGGTCCCACCGCTGAAGATGATGAGCAGTGATCATCCAAGTCAACGGCAGATGCTCGAGTCTCTTGGCATATCCTAGCTGAAGATTGACAGGCCAAGGTTCTCTTTGATTATCAAATCCTGAGAGCTGCGCACCCAAGTTTTTAAAGACGATGCCCCAGTTAGATCGTTTCTCTGGATTAGTATAGTGCACACCGATATCACCACCTATACCTGAAGAGCTAAAGTTGGCGAGACTAGAAAAAGCATATTTGAGTTGTACGCCGATGCGCAGTCTTTCATCTAGTTGTTTGCTTACGCCGACGTTAATCGAGCTTTCTTGTCCTGAGAAAGTCCCCTGACGAATACCAAAATCATCCGCCCGAGTAAAGTCTCCATAATTCACAAATCCTCCACTCACCATCATCATCAACGTAGAGTCTTTCAGTGGGACACCATATGCGATAGACCCAAACCCTATATCTGCGAGATGAAAGTTATGGTTGATCGAAAGCTTATGCGACATGGATGGTTGCAGCAGTGCGGGGTTGTGGTAGGCCTGCGCTATATCATCATCACTAAGAGCGATAGGATACCCAGCGAGTGCAGTTGCTCTAGAAGAGCCTGCCAAGTCCAAAAAGTCAAAAGTGTATAATCCGCCGATCTGACTGACAAGAAAGCACGGGATACAACTTAGAAAAGAGAAAAGTAGATATGTCTTTATGGATGACATTATTGGTCAAGATAGCCATCTTCCAGCGTCCAAATGGTCGTGCAGATAGCAGCAGTATCACACATTAACTTTCGTATTTCTTTTCCACTCTCATCGTATTTGATAAGCTCACCATACTCTTTATCACCATTTCTAAAAGTTCCTCGCCACTTAGGATGCCCAGTCGAATGGTATTCTACAAATGGGCCTTGCTCTATATTATTTACGAAAGTGGCCTCCTCTTTTAAAATACCGTCCTGGAAGTAAGTCTTCACCACTCCGCTTAAGACACCAGCATCATAATATTTTAGTTGCTTCAGAGCCCCAGAGTTGTAGTAGACTTTGAGCGTATCGGAGAGTACATCGTTTATATAGTTTTCGGAGATCTCTACTTGACCATTATCGAAGTAGAGATTTCTTTCGCCTTGAAGCTTGCCATCCTTATACTGGGATTTCTCGAAAATGGTTGATCCATTCTCATAGTACATGATGTACTCACCTTGGATGAGGGAGTCATCATCGATCTTATACTCACGAGAGAGTAGATCGCCTTCAGAGTACTCTTTCACTGTATGATAAGGATCACAGCTCGCTAACATCAAAGCTGACATGATAAAAGAGAAAAGACAGAACTGCTTCATATAGGAAGTATAACGTCTCCAAGATGGACTGAGGTATAACAAAAAAGGAGGCTTTTTAGCCTCCTTTCTATGTCTTTTCTTGATCGATACTTAATAGAATAAGGCTCGATTATCTTTCACTTCGTAGTGATCTTTAAGAGATTCTACAAGACCGAACTGTAGCGAATTTTTCTTTCCACCTGCGATCGTATTCTTGATAAATGAAAGTCCTGCGATCTGATCGCTTGATGCTGGTGTCTTAGTCAGCGTCTGTACCATGTAGACTCCACTCTTCCCGATGATGGGTTGTGAAGTAGCTCCTGCCTCTTGACCAAATGCGGCACCTAGCAACTCAGGCTCACTACCGTATTGAGCAATCGTGTTGTTCAGCATGCTAAGTCCTCTAAGCGTATCAATTCTTGAGTTGTATTGGCTAGCAACTGCTGATAACCCGCCAGTGATAGAAGATACTGCCTTCTCTGCTTTTAGCTGGTTAAGTATCGCAAACTCTACTTTATTTCGGACAGACTCTGCGCTTGGCAGACCTGGACTGTGGATTTTGTCTAACCCGACAAGCACGTATTTCTCCGGTGTATAAGTCACCGTATTAGCGAACTCATATATCGTCTGAGACATCGTACCTACTTCTGCACCGTTCTCATACATCCACTTGGCGATATTTCGAGATACATCTCCATCACCTAAATCAGGAATCTGATATCCATTGACACCTAACATACCAGTAGATCCTATAGACAATGCTGGATTCTTAGCTGCCTCAGCTTTAAGCTCAGCTAGATATGGATAAGAATTAACCAGATTAAGAAGTTCATTATATGCTACCTCCTGAGTTTCCTCACCTGGTAATATTGGTGTATTGATATATGCTAGTTGATATCCTGGAGCTCTGTCTGTGTATAGCTGATCTTCTATATAGATAAGATGTACACCAAACTGAGTTTGTACCTTATATAGACCACCTTCTTCTCCGTCTAAGAAGCAAACATCGTTAAATGCCTTGACCATTCTTCCTTGTGCAAAGTAGCCTAGATCGCCGCCTTCAGTATTATTACTCAGATCCTGGCTAAACTCCTCTGCAAGGTCTGCGAACTTGGATTTATTACGACTCAATACTGTCTCCAGACTGTCGAGAAGTCGATTGGCTTCTGTAAGTGCAGCAGCATTACCCGCTGGGACATTACGTAAGATGTGTCTTGCTTTCACAGAATCCGGAAGTACTCTCTTATCGATAAGCTTCACTGCTTGATAGCTTGGCCCCAAGATATATGGACCGTATACACCACCAACTTCGAAGTCAGCCACCTTATCCGTATAAAACTCATCGAGTTGCTCAGCTTTTCCGTAGCCGGTAGAATAAAAACCGTTGTTAGTAAGTGTAAAGATAGAGTCGTTAGCAGCAGTTCTAAAGTTGACCATTGAGCTGGTGATAGCTGAACGTAGAGTAGCGCTATCTGCTGCACTAGGGATAAGATTATAAGACACATAAGTACCTTCTCTCATCTCTTCCTTTAGCTCATACTCACTTCTATTCTTTTGGATATAGTTGCTGATGTCACTATTAGAGACTTCTATACCAGAACCATCTAATCCATCAAAAGGGATACGTACAACTGCGACATCAGCAGTCCCGTTTTCTTCAGAGACGGCATTTTGAGCCATCCAGTTAGGAGTGTAGATCGCTTTTTGTGCGAGACTATTGATCTTAACTTGAAGTTGTTCCTTCTTGATTTGCTTTTCTTGCTCAGCCCAGAAAAGTGCTTGCTCTGGAGCTATCTGATTTCCAGTTTCAAATAAATTTTTGAATTGCTGAAGCATATTGACATCAAGTTGTCCATTGACAGTGAAGTTGTTTCTGATCACTGGACTTAGGTTCGTTCCGAACTGCAGATCCATAAGTTCGTCATGTCCGATACCCATGCCTAACTTTTCAGCTTCAGAAGTGAGGATACCTCTGTCTACATAGTAATCCCAGAGGAGATCTCTTTTCGCGTTAGCGTCTTGAAGATTGCCGAAGAGAAACTCCGTAGACCTGCTGAAGTCATTCTGTTTGATCTTTTGTCCTGCGATAGTGCCAACAGGTGTGTTGGCATCGGGACCTCCTATTCCTCCTCCGCCTGGACCCATTGCGTCCATGAAGATAAAGGCAGCTGTGGCTAGTGCTATTAGTATAAACACGAACCACATGTTATTTCTTATTGTTCCTAATAAGGCCATTTGTTATGTTCTTATTGCGAGATATGTGCTTGTCAAAAAAGATCGCAAAGGTACACCATTCGCGACGTTTATCAAACGCAGGTTTATGCGTGTGTCTTACTCTTACTACTTACTTTTTTCCCTTTCGGAAATATAACCTGTAGATATCCTCCAATTGGTCGTAGAATTCTTCACCATATCTGCGGATTAAAGCATCCTTTACAAACCTAAACACGGGCATGCCCTTTTCGACCCCGAGGGCACAAGCATCACTGCAGATCTCCCACTCATCATAGTTGAGTGCTTCATATCCTGTGATATCATTTTTGGTCACCCTGATAGGGTAGAGATGACAAGAGACCGGCTTCTTAAAGTCGACCAGTTCTTTCTCATAAGCCTGCTCTATACCACATCTGGATATGCCGTCTTCATCTTTTACGAGATAGACACAGGCACCATCTTTATGTAGAGGAGTCACCTTGTTATCGTGGTATTTGGTAGAGATGTATGCACCTTCCTCATGGATGATGTCTTGAGAAGCCTTTGACATCATAGGTAGCAGTGTTGGCATGATGTCATCGAGGATAGTTTCTTCCCTTTTACTGACCGGAGCACCAAAGTCACCCTCCCAACAACAGGCACCTTTGCACTTCTGAAGATTGCAGTGAAACTTCACCGAAAAGACCTCACTACTTACCACTACACCATCGACTATATACATCTCTGTTTTTGAATGATTACGAGTCACTTTTGTCACATGTGAACGCCTGTGAATTCACCAAGCTAATTAAATGTTGAGATAATTGAACAAAATTGTATTCCTAGGCTTAATTTCGTGACACCATTTTCATAAACATATCACGCGGTAACAAGTACATGGATAAACTAAAAGAGAAATTTAAAGAGAAAGCGTTAGCGACTTTTACTGATTATAGAGCGATGCTCAAGGAGCATGGTGATAAGAAAGCTGACGAGGTTTCTCTGAAGCAGATCTTTGGAGGTATGCGTGGAGTGAAAAGTATGATCTGGGAGACCTCTAATCTAGACCCTATCGAAGGGATACGATTTAGAGGATACTCTATCCCAGAGTTGTCCGAGTTACTTCCTAGTAGAGATGGTGATGATCAACCTCTCCCAGAAGGTCTCTTTTGGTTGATGCTTGTAGGAGAGCTTCCTACTAAAGAGGATGTCGACTGGCTCAGTGATGAGTGGGAGAAAAGAGCAGACATACCAGCACATACCTATGCTGTACTTGATGCACTGCCTAACCATACCCATCCGATGTCACAGTTTAGTGCTGCCATCGTATCTATGGAAAGTGAGAGTGTATTCTCTAAGAGATATGCTGAAGGTATGAGTAAGTCTGACTATTGGGATGCGACTTATGAGGATGCGATGAACCTTATCGCCAAGCTTCCAAGAGTAGCAGCCTATATCTATAGAAAGTCATTTCATAACAACGAACATATAGAACCAGATCTCAGTCTCGATTGGGCTGGTAACTTTGCTCATATGCTTGGGATAGAAGGAGATGAGTTCAAGAGTCTCATGAGACTTTATCTAACTATCCATGCTGATCACGAAGGAGGTAATGCTTCTGCGCATACAGTTCACTTGGTAGGTTCTACTCTTAGTAGTTCTTACATGGCATTTGCTGGGGGGATGAATAGTCTTGCAGGTCCATTACACGGTCTCGCTAACCAAGAAGTTATCAAGTGGGTGATGGAGATGGTCGAAGAACTAGATACTGACGATCCGAGTAAAGAGGAAATCGCTGCTTATGTCCAAAAGACATTGGACGAAGGCAAGGTGATCCCTGGTTATGGACATGCCGTCTTAAGACAACCAGATCCAAGATTTACCGCACAGCGAGTATTTGCGGAAGCGCACCTATCAGAAAGCCAGATTGTGAAGATCGTATGGAAGCTCTTCGATGTAGTACCACCGATCCTCAAAGGGCTTGGTAAAGTAAAGAACCCATGGCCTAACGTAGATGCCCATAGTGGAGCGATATTAGTACACTACGGTCTCAAAGAATATAGCTTTTATACTGTGTTGTTCGGTGTTTCACGAGCCTTAGGAGTGTTAGCAGCTTTATGCTGGTCACGTGCACTTGGATTTTCTTTAGAAAGACCTAAGTCAGTCACGCTGGACTGGGTTAGAGAATTTGTAGCGGAAGCATAATTATCATCATATATAGCCATGTCCAGTCCATCTAATCTAAAATACACGAAGGAACACGAGTGGGTTTCCATAGAAGGTAATGTAGCCACCATCGGCATCACCGATCATGCTCAAAGTGAGCTAGGGGAGATTGTCTACGTTGAAGTAGAAACTGTCGGTGACGATGTAGCCAAGGATGAAGTCTTTGGTACGGTCGAGGCTGTCAAGACCACTTCTGATTTGTTCATGCCGTTGAGCGGTAAAGTAATCGAGTTCAACACTGAGCTTGATGAATCTGAAGGTGATAACCCTGCAGCGATCAATGAAGACCCGTATGGCAAAGGTTGGATCGTGAAGGTGGAGATAAGTGATATGGCTGAGGTCGAGGAGTTACTTACTTCTGAAGCCTATGAAGGGCTGATTGCTTAGGCCTATCTTGCTTTTCTAGTATTCATTCACACCCTTAACTTATAGTGGTGCATCTAAGATTATGACAACACAGCAGAGAGGCAATAGATATCTGCTTCTTGCGGTCATATGGACTATGATTTCACTTCTAGCTCTATTTGCACCAAAAGATACAGTTGGAGTTGAGACAACTTTGTCGATACCCGGGTTAGACAAGATTGGCCACTTCATACTTTTTGCCATCTGGGCTTATCTGATTGCAAAGGCGATCAGTGAAAGAAAGATGTCGATCAATCCTTTGATATTCTGTGGTGCTTTTGCCCTATTCGCAATTCTCACCGAAGTCATTCAAAATCAAATCGGACGAAGTTTCGAGTGGTTGGATGTACTGGCAGATATCATAGGTATTATCATCGGCCTGCTGATCTACAGAAGGGTATAATTATTCGTTCTCTTCTTCACGAGTATACTCACAGGTATACTTTCGTAAATGTTTGATCATGATGCTTACACTTAGTGATATGCAAGTGATATCAGCCCTGCTTGGCCTACTGTCAGTGATCGTAGTTGGTATAGCGGCCTTCAGATATCGGACCCATAGATCTTCCCGGGATCCATTAAATAATAATACAGAGCAGCTCCTCTCGGAGCGAACCAAATACAAAAGCCTTGACTTCCTTAGACATAGAGCACAGCGTATGGGATTGGGACTATCAGCTAGTTTGCTGATAGCTGTTATCGCTATGAGTTGGACAACTTATGAATTGGCCGATATCATTGACTACGGAGGGACTATTGATATAGAAGATTTAGAAGTAGTACCGAACACCTATCATCAAAAACCCAAACCGATTCAACCCCCACCGCCACAAGTGATCGAAGAGATCGAGGAGGATATCATCGATGAAGATCAGCCAGATCTTCTTGAGACTGATGTGGAAGTAGATGATATTGTAGAAGAGGTTCCATTTGTAGAAGAGCCCGTGATTGCTAAGGCGGCTCCTGTACTTCCATTGCCAGAGGCACCAGAAGATGACATCGATGAGCTTGTAAGAGACTTTGTGCATCAAAAGCCATGGTTTGGAGGATGTAAAGAAGACCGTTGTTCTGATCAAGAACTGTTGAAGTTTTTAGGTAAGCATATCAAGTATCCATCGATAGCCCTAGAGAATGGTATCAAAGGTCGAGTGACAGCACAGTTCATCGTCGAAAGAGATGGGTCGATCAGTGATATCACTATCTTACGAGGGATAGGTGCAGGATGTGATGAAGAAGTTATCCGTGTACTAGAATATATGAACAAGGATATCTTGTGGCAACCAGGTATGCAAAATGGCAAGCCAGTAAGAGTACGCTATCGTCTTCCTGTAACCTTTACACCAGTTAATTAAGAGAAAATGACAACAGCATTGAGAATAACAGCACTAATCGGGTTTTTGGCCATACTGACATTTGCCTGTGGAGTGAATGATAATGGGGAGCCTATGCAATCACAGGAACTTACGAGTTCTGCGCCCACTGAAATAAATGCTCCACGTAAAGTTCATGATATAGTGGATAAGATCCCCCTGTTTGGCGGTTGTGAGGATGTAGATTGTTCTAACCAGAAGCTTTTCGCCTTCATAGGAGATAATATGACATACCCTGCTGAAGCCAAGGAAAAGGCACTGGAAGGTCGAGTTTATGTGCAGTTTGTCGTCGAAGCTGACGGGTATGTAAGTGATATAGAAGTGAAAAAAGGGATTGGCGGAGGAACCTCTGAAGAAGCTGTTTCTGTAGTGAAAAGCTTCAATGAAAATGGCCCAGCATGGAGTCCAGGTGTTCTTAATGGTAAAGAGGTAGCGGTGCGATTTACACTGCCATTCTCGTTTAAGATGGAAAGCTAATACACATAAAGTCTCGTGATGACCGATGTGTATCCAGAAATATTATTAATATTATGCTCGCTCGAGAAAGTGAGCGCATTACTAACTTTCTAAAACCAAATCATTAGATTATGGATATCGCGTTAACAGGCACTCAAGTTTTGGCAGGGGTGATCGGCGTAATCGTACTAATCGTAGGTTTGATTTTTATCCTTAAGAATATCTTCGGATCTAAAGAAAACCTATCGGAGAAGTATGATGGCCAGAAGTCCGGATCGCCATTACAAGCACGTGCTAAGTATCCAGATGTCGATGTCTTCAGACATAGTGGAACATTGCTTAGACTAGGTCTAGCAGTCTCATTAGCTCTAACGGTTATGGCGTTTAGTTGGACGACGTACGAAAAAGTGATCGATGTATCTCAGTACAGTCTAGAGATAGATGAAGAGATAGAGATCGAGCCACCACGTACAGCAGAACCACCACCGCCACCACCACCACCACCACCACCGGTGATAGAAGAGGTACCTGAAGAAGAAATCGAAGAAGAGGAGCAACCAGAGTTTGAAGATCAAACTGTGGAAGAAGAAACAGTATTTGAAGAGCCCATACCAGTGGTAGAAGATGAGGCACCGCCTCCACCGCCACCGCCACCACCACCGCCGCCAGAGCCGGAAGTGGATGAGATCTTTAAGGTGGTTGAGCAGATGCCACTCTTTGGAGGTTGTACTGATCGAGCATGCTCAGATGAGAAGCTGATCAAGTATATCCAAGGAAACATCAAGTATCCAGCCATTGCCAGAGAAAATGGTGTACAAGGAAGAGTATTCATACGCTTCGTTGTCAGCAAAGCTGGTAAGGTAGAAGGAGCCGAGATCGTTAGAGATATCGGAGCCGGATGCGGAGATGCAGCTCTTAAAGTAATTCAGCAGATGAATAACTTACCACAAGGATGGACTCCAGGTAAGCAAAGAGGAAAGCCTGTAAGTGTATATTATACACTTCCTGCCACCTTTAAGCTCGAAGGATAAATCTTAGATAGATTATCAATGATATATAGGGTCAACTCGTAAGAGTTGGCCCTTTTTTGTTTTATTCAGAGGGTTCGACTTCCCAAAATTCGTCTTTTGCATATGTGATGATGAACTGGACTCTACCCATCCTTTCTCCGCGAGGAGCATAATCTCCCATAAAGTTCTGCGCTTCGATATCCGTAAAGCTATCTGAACCAGTCTTGATAGCTGGCACATCATCAATCTGTGCTTCGAAGTTCGCATCAGCAAGCATATGTCTAAAGAGTATAAGAGCTTCATCCCATGGCATGTTCCAGGCTAAGAAGTTGAACTTCTTTTCTCTTGCTATCCGCTTGATGTCCTGATCTTGTTCATCAGCTAGTATGATGTATACGTAACCATCATCTGCGACGATGGCATCTTCATCCTTTAGAGCATTGAAGTTGTAGGAGGCGGCATTACCTAAGTTGAAAGACCAATACCGCACATCGGTCTGATTGATATTCTCTGGACCTGAGGTGTGAGTAGGAGGTTTAAACTTGAAAAGGTAGACTTCATTTTCCTGTCTTGTGATGCCTGCAAGTAAGTATCGATTATCGTTATTCTCGATGAATCCTTTTGTATCGATGGCATGGAAAGGAACAGGAGGATTTTGTGATCCTTTGGTTGTGGGTTCTAGACGTTCTATTTGTTCTGTTTCATAGAGTACGCTGAGTCTTTCGACCATCTTTGGTAGACTTCTTCGTCGTACGATACTTCGCAAGCTGAGCGGAGTCGGAAGATTCTTAGGTACAAACTTTACTTGATCATTGTCACTGTCTAGTGAGAAAGCCTCTACGGTTGGAAGCTCTCTACCACCATAGTCATCGATATCGTAATCATATAGTCTGATGACGATCGATAGAAGTCTCGTGTCATTATCGAAGGCAAGTGAATTCTGAAACTCCTCTTGATCAAAGTGGTCCGGTACGATGTGGATGGTGTAGTTGTCATCTGTACTCGTACTATCTGAGTTCGCCACAAACGGATTAGGAAGTCCAGAATCAGTTTTGATCTGGTAATCTACAAGAGACCCTTGGGTCGTATTATCACCAAGGCTGTATACATTAAAACTGAAGTATCTGGAGTGAGGAAACTGACCTTTGATTCTAAAGCCTACATCTTTTCTCGTCCTTCCGACTGTATAGGTGAAGTAATTAGCATACTGATCTGGGAGTATGCCAACAGTCGTATCTCGACCGATGAAAGTAGTCCAGAGTGAATTGTCAGTTTGCTTGCTGCCCTTATTCAATTGATGATCCAGGATAAACCATCCTACGACGGATAGCACTAGCAATCCTACTAAGATATAACCGAGTTTCTTCATACGACTAAGAGCCTTTTGTGGCTCTTACAAAGTAATCAAAAACGACTACTCTTCCTCTTCAGTTACTACACCTTCCTCCACATCAAAAGTGAATCCTTTAGCATCCGTATCCACTTTCACCAAATCTCCGTCAGCGACAGCGCCTGATAAAATCTGCTTCGATAGATCATTGATGATTTCTTTCTGGATAACTCTTTTGAGTGGTCTGGCACCAAACTGTGGATCGTAGCCTAGATCAGCTAAGAGATTCATGGCTTTGTCGCTTAGCTCGATCTTCATACTTCTTTGAGCTAGATTAGATCTTACGCCATTGAGCATGAGGCCAGCGATTTGTTTGATTTCCTCCTTAGTAAGTGGAAGGAACATGATCTTCTCATCGATACGATTTAGAAACTCTGGGCGAAGCGACTCTTTGAGTACTTCAAAGACTTCCACTTTGGTCGTTTCGATGATATCTGCTCGATGTTTATCTTCTACATTCTGAAGGTCTTCGAAGTTTTCAAGTATCGTCTCTGCACCCATGTTAGATGTCATGATGATGATGGTATTCTTGAAGTTGGCGACACGTCCTTTGTTGTCAGTGAGTCTTCCATCATCAAGTACTTGGAGTAAGATATTGAAGACATCGGGATGCGCTTTTTCGATCTCATCGAGTAAGACGATAGAGTAGGGCTTCCGTCTTACTGCTTCTGTAAGTTGGCCACCCTCGTCATAACCGACGTAACCAGGAGGAGCTCCAACTAATCTAGA
>CAZXIE010000078.1:0-16916 GCA_964640065.1 uncultured Saprospiraceae bacterium | reverse complement strand
CAATCGGCTTATCGGCTATCACACGTGCACCTATTAGGTCATCAGCCGTATTAGGTGTGACATTCTCATCAGTATATGTTGATATTACATAAGTCTGACCTGCATCAAGCGTAATCGTATGGTTTGTTCCTGTAATATTTGGTCCATCATCATGGAGTTCCGTATCAGGTGATAAACCGCTTAGATTAATAGTGGTACTATCCTCGAGGGCCATAAACCCTACAGTTATGTTAGTGGTGCCAGCTGACCTACTGAAGCGATTAGTAGGCAATGCTCCAACAAAAAATTCCAATCCTACCCCACCTTCTCCCTTAGCGGTCAGGGAACCCGCCTGTGAATTAGTCCTTATTCTATAGTTAGCATAAAATTCGTCAGTCCCTCTCAAAATTAGCCCATAATCGTCAAGGACTTCGTTCAGAAGACTTGGCCCTACAGATAGGAATGTATTATTCGCAGCTAGATTATTAACATCGGCTCCTGCTTCGTACACATTGTTGTTATTCCCATAAAAATCATTAAGGTCAAATACTGCGGGGGCTGTATTATCGATAGTAAAGCTCTTCACAAAGGTTCCCGTACCTGTAGTTATGTCAATAGTAACTGAAGTAGGTGATGGTGTAGACAAGTATACGGCTTGATACCTGCTACCATTGCCAGCGCTGATATTACGGTTATGAAGAGGCGGGATGTAATGTATATCATCTAGCTGTGCACTAAGATCGTATGCGAATAGCACCAATAAGGCTATGGCACCAATTCTAAATGCAAACTTTAGCGATATGACATATCTCACAATCATATAGCACTAAGATGTTGTAACCAGACCCAGCGACTAGAGTTGATTGGGTCAAAAGATGGACAATCACATCCGTTGATGGCTAAATCCAGCTTATGTGAGGTAGCACGTTCTTTTGATAAAGAGAAACTTGAATCTCCTATGGCAACTCCAATCAACAGATTAATATGATGTAACCTCAATTTCAAATTATTGATCTGAAAAGAGAGATAGTAATTATAAAGGAAGCAGCTGGATAGCAGAGATATCCGATTCATTGTTATTAGTATCCTTGGGGTTTATTGATGCTCATGACCCTATAACTATGACAATAAATTATCGCGTTACCACTATGAGAAAATTACAAATAAACATAATATGACCAGCTCTTCTTTGCCGATATAAATGAAATGTCAAGTTTTATACTCCTCGCGAATTATGGTCTCTCAAAGACAAAGGACTCTTTAATTTCTTGACTTAAAATACATGACATGTGGATTCATAATGGCCGTACCACAATTACTAGATATGTTTGTTACTCCACTGAACTCTGAAGTATTATTGAGCATATCAGTGGCCGTAGCTGTTACCATCATGTCTTCGGAAAGTGATAAGCCTGTCACATCGACAACAAACTGAAATTGAGATTGCATCCGATTACTAATGATGCCAGTGCCATCATTAGTATATACAGAGGTACCAGATAGTTGGTCATTTGGGTCTCCTTCTATTACATCAAAGAGATATCTTGCACCTTCCCCAAACGAGGTCGTATAACTGCCTGGTAATGGATTAGGATTAGGGCCAGAATCTGCAACAAAAACTTCAATGGTGCTACTTGGCGGAGCAAATCCTGTTATGGTCAAGTTGTCTTCCAACAACACTACAGATGTAAAGACAGGAAAATTAAGGAGGCCATTAGGGCCAACATCTATATCTCCGTCATCATTAGTTGTGACCAGATCATAGTCGAGGTCTATACCGAGTGCGGCATTATTCTCCATTTGATTGCGGCTCACTCTATTGCCGATACCAGAACCTGAATGAGCAAAAGCGGCATCGCCATTATTTCGAATCACATTTCCGACCATTAATTCATCTTGATTAGCCATGGATGGATCATAGCCTATAATATTATCGGATGATCCCAATGTAAAAAAGATGCCCCTTTTGTCATTAGGTATAGCTGTGGTGCCATCTGCTCCTACACCAATAAGATTTCCTGCAATAATATTTTGATCGGTATTACTAAATCTAATGCCATCATCTCCATTACCCGAGATGACGTTTCTTTCCACTCCATCGTGGACATTATCACCATTGGTCCCAATAAGAGTAGCGCTATAATCACTGTTGATATCGATCCCGGATCTCGCGTTGCCCAGATCTGAAAGTCCAGTCACATCTACGCCGATGTAGTTGCCAGATATGCGATTACCAGTACCCGTACCCGATACTAAGAATCTAATGCCAGTGGCATTGGCGGATAATATGTTTCTTTCTGCTACGTCATCATCACCATCTGAGTCTGTACCAAAGATATTATTAGATGACGTTCCTTCTAATTGTATGCCAAAATTAGTATTTCCCAAAGGGAGAGTACCTGTTATATCTGTACCAAAATAATTACCGCTAATTCTTTGGTTTGATGATTGTATGATACGCACTCCATCATTACCATTGGCCGAGGAAATATTTCTAAAATGAGCACTCAAAGTAGAGATTGCTCCATCATCAAAACCAATAATATTACGCCCAGTGGCATCACGTACCTGAATGCCATTAAAAGTATTTCCTAGTCCATTGGTTCCATCCTTGTCCAATCCTATTATGTTGCCTGCTATCAAAACATCACTTGTAAATCTTAGCTGTATACCAAAGTCATTGTCAGCAACTAAGTTGCCTTCATTAGCATCATTTGTTGCATCTCCATTAGTCCCTATGAATGAGGCATCGAATGATTGAACATTAATCCCTGCGGAACTATTGCCAAGTCCAGTGCTACCATCCGTGCTAGTTCCCACATAATTACCCCAGATAAAAAGTCCTTGACCTGAAGAAGACGTGCGGATACCAGTCCTAAATTCATTAACCACTAATCCAGAAATCTGGATGAAATCAGCACCCGCATTAAGTCCATCAATGATTACAGAATTACCTTTTAGTTCAACGGCTAGAGATCTTGAGTTGATCGGTCCCTGGATGGAGCCTTGTTGTGTATATCCTGTGAGATGTGTATAATCATCGCGCATAGCAGGTAAAGTAGTAAGTGGTATAATGGTATGTACCCCTGCTCCTGGTATCATAAATATCGATGTCTCTAGTCCTGCAGCTTTCGCGAAGCTGACACCACCAGTCGGATTATCTTCCTGATCTAGATTGGCGTTATCCAAATCCGTACTATGAAGTAAAAACTGTCGTAAAGAACCTTGACCTTCGTCATTCGTATTTACAATCAAGTCGAAATTAAACCCAAAGTCTAGAGAAAGGGATTTGCTTTCTAGTACGCCTCCTGATCCGACGGTAACATCGACTTCTACAAAGGATTGTGGTGTAGAAATTGGAGTATTTAAACCGGTGATATTGACTCCTGACAGATTATCACCTGCATCTTGAAATGCTGGCATCCTTCCACCGACTTGATTCACAATATCCACATCTCCATCCGACAGAAAAGTTTGAACAGGCCAAAGAGGTGCACCAAATCCATTGAGTGCTCTATTCGATCCAATTGTATTATTAACTACTCTAATAAAATATCTACCAACATCATCAACTTCAAATGAATACTGACCAATTGCATCACTTGTAGTTGCACTTATAAAGTCTCCTACACTATCATATAATTCTATTCTTGCATTGGCCACTGCGATTGCATCTGCTCCCCATCCTGAGGCTATGGCTGAGGTATTGGCAATGTTGTAATTTCTTCCATCACCACCACCATAGTTAATATCTTCAAATATTCGACCTGATAAATCCAAGCAATCGATAATTCCATTCATGTCATTGTCCAAGCCATCTCCACATATCTCGACACAACCATCATCAATTAAACCATTTAAATCATCATCGATGCCGTTACCGCACACTTCTGCTCCGGATAATATCAGACCTGCATCCCAAGACTGATCATATTGATCAGCATTTAGGCCGAATACTTCAGTTCGACCAGAAGCATCACTTGGATCAGAATCTTGAGCATCACTTGTCCCGACAGGGCCCTGAGTGGTATATAAAACTCCTGTTGGTAATACAAACTCTACGGAGTAATCACCTGGAGATAAGTCATCAAATAGATAGTATCCTGCATGACCTCCGGGATCATTGAAACTTGTGACCGAAGACAGTATGGTACCTGGGTTAAGATTATCATATAAATTAACCACTACTCCATTTATCCCTTCGTTCATGGTTTCATTTTGTTGTCCATCAGAATTCAAATCTGCCCATATATAGTTTCCTACTGCGGACAAACCACTGGGGTGTAATCCAAGATCCCAATCAGGATCAAACTCAATATCTGATAAGGTAGTAACCGGAGTTATGGCTACGCTGTGTCCATTAAATGTACCTGGGAATCCATCAGAATCACGTGCATCATTACCTCCTCGATCTGGACTTACAATATCATAGGTAGGCGGTTTATAAAAAACTAAATAATAATCTCCACCTGGCAATGCAGGGAAGAGGTAATAACCATTATTAGCTGTGAGTGAAAAATTTACGTAAGTGTCAGAGGAAGGATCGGAAATACCATCCCCGTTATCTTCATAGAGTTCTATTCTAACACCATCAACACCAGATTCGATAACTTCCTGTATACCGTTGTTATTATTATCTAGCCATACTCGATCGCCAATCACAGCAGGAACATTATTATCGAGCTCTATACCTACTTTTATTGGCTCTGTGGGCAGCGTAAAGCGGCCATTATCACTCCTCTGACCGATATAACCAAAAGAATTCCAAGCTATAGAGTCCGGAACAGCACCGATGGTATTCAAGGCATTAACAGGAGCTCTCATGGGCCATTCTAGCACTAAGGAATCAGCGGGATTTAGAGTAATACTGCCAAAGTCAAATTTTAGAGATCGCACAGATGTGATGTCAGGCGGAGGTGTACTGGACCAGTTAGGTGCATTACATCCTGGAGGGCCAGATAGTACGATCATCTCATCACTTCTGCAAGGGTTGGTCTCTGTGCTGTAGTATACAGTAACTCCGGTAGGGACCATCACTGCGCCTACGAGATTAGGTGTCCATCTACTTTCTCTGGCAGATAGGTCGATAACACCCCTGTCATTAACATGTGGTAAGATATCTATGACTACAACCGAGTCCAAAGGTATATTACCACTATTAGAAACTATTAAACGATAATCCGTGATACCCCCTGGCACTGTAGTGGCCACTTCAGGATATTTTGTAAATACATCATCAAGCTGTCCTTGAACTAATTTCTTTGATTCTAGAGAGACCACCTCATTAATACTCACTTCATGTCTCCCTCCACATAGCACTTCAGTTACATCTCCATTATCATTAAAATCATAAATGTCCGGATTTGACCCATTTCCCCAACAATCAATGGGCGCAGATGAAGTTTCGACATAATAATAGTTAGCAAATGCAGGCATACCTCCTAGTGCACTTTCGGTTATAGTTGCATCAAACTGTATAGCTACTCTTTCACCTGCTGGTATCTTTATACCATTGGCACCTGTCCATTCCCATCGTAAAAAATCACGTCCAGTTCCTTTATAATTGGTGATATGCGAAAAGCTAGGATCTGGGTAACCTGGTACGTTACCCCACGCTGGCAAAAACCAGGAACCCGGAACATATGATATGCCTACAGGTAATAAGTCATATATGACTGGATTAGTAATCGAGTCTTCCGCACCAAATTCGTTTCGTACAACTAATTGGAAATCAATATCTTCTCCCCTATTAAAAGTTCCTCCAGTACCAGTTCCTTTAATAGGATTTAATTTGATTCCTGGATCGCCAGGAAGTATGTTAAGTGCTACACATCCTATATCCAGATCTGCATCTGGCGTACTTGTACTCAGATCGGTACAATTGAGTGCTATACCGTCTGGGGCATCCGTCTTGACAACAAAGTCTACCTCTATAGGTGAATTTTGAAAAAATCCAACTGGCACATCTCCAAAACACCATTCTAATCTTGTAATGTACTCTGGGCCTCCTACTACTAGGCCAAGATCTGCAAGGCTCGTTCTCTCCGTAGGACTTATCGAAAATGGAGAACCTGGTACTATACGGGGACTATTGAGGTTTGTGGTATAGTATATGTCTATCCTATCTGATATTCCTTGTAAACCTGCATAGAACCAGGCACCCTGAGTAAAATCAGTAACCTCGATACCATCTGGTATAGAATCTATAATGCAAAAATCATCGAGTGCCATAGTACCATCATTAGTCCCAAAAAGGCGGTATTGTCCATCACGGCCTTTGAAAATATCTGGCTGAGAGACAAATTTCTGACTATTGGCTTGAGCATATAAGGATAACAAATCAAAAGACAAAGACCTCGTTTCAACCTGCATCACATCGCCTACGGGTGTATAGAAGTAATGTGCTGTATTAGATACGGTCTGACCTGCTGAAAATGTCGGAGAAGGATATTCTATAATTGCTCTTGGGTAAATACATTGTCCAGGGCGGAGTTCGTCTTTAAAAAAACTTATGACGTGATTCACTGGATCATATACAGCATTATCTGCACCTGCCAGATTAGGACCTACATATATAGTACCAGGCTCAAGCGTATCTCTTATTACGATATCCCGTAATGTTAATGTGCCATCTTTATTAGTAGAAGAAAGATCATTACAAAATGTCAATAGAATACTCGAATGTCCGTCTACAGCTCCTCCAGAAAATAGACTTTTGTTGAGCTCAGTTTTTACAGAAGCAACTGCACTTATATTAAGTGTAGCATTAGTGGCTGGAGCATTGGTTGCATTGATCGTAACAGTATTATTGGCAACTGTATTATTGGGAGTAATACCATTTGGAAAACTAACATTTACTAGTACTTCTCCAGTAGAACCAGCTGCAAGAGGATTTTCAAAAGTGAATGTAACTGTGTGCGAAGCAGCATCATAAGATTCGTTTACTGTATGTGCCGAACCGACAAGGCTTATAAATTGTACTTCAGGTGGTAAAGGGTCTGTGATCATCGTCCCCATACAATCATCCGTTAGACTTGCACATCTGTAACTTATCCTATAGGTGAAGACTTCACCTGTGAGGTAAGAAGGCTGATCAGATATAATACTGATGGCTAATGAAGCAAAGTTTTCCGAATCTATCGGTGTGGTAACCAGATGATTACTAGAATCAATATATTTTTCACTCCGTCCATATAATAAAAGTGCGCAAAAAGTTACAAGAAGACATAGAGATGTAGACTTCCAACGAGCTAAAGAGCTTGATGAGATCTTATATATGACATGATCATATAGTATATGAAAAATAGACTTAATTGGTCTTGGGGTCATATAAATTAGACATTATTTACTAGCGCAGACCCGTACCTTTTAGTGGGTCAATGCGCTACTTTATCATATCCTCTTTTTTGCATGTCAGGTGATTACTCCAGCGTGTAGTTTGGTTCTAATTCTCCTTCATGTCCATCGGAGACATAAAACTTATTGATGATCTTTATAATCTCTTCGATATCATCAGTGATCGGTATGAGATCAAGATCTTTTGGACTGATATTACCATGCTCTTTAAGCATGACTTCTGTAATCCAATCTTTTATCCCACTCCAGAAATCAGAACCATAAAGTATAACTGGCACAGGCGAGATCTTAGTCGTCTGTATCAATGTCAAAACTTCAAATAATTCGTCCAATGTGCCGAATCCTCCGGGCATCGCTATAAATGCTTGCGCATACTTCACGAACATCACCTTCCGGATAAAGAAGTAATTATGGAAGATATTTTTGTCTGGATCTATGTAAGGATTAGAATTTTGTTCGAAAGGTAGATCTATGTTAAGACCCACAGAAGTGCCCTCCGCCATACTAGCTCCTTTGTTACCTGCTTCCATGATACCTGGACCACCGCCGGTAATCACGCCATAGCCTTCCTCACAAAGACGATAGGCCAACTTGACTGCATCTTCGTAGTATTTCTTTCCAGGCTTAGTACGAGCTGATCCAAAGATCGAAACACATGGTCCGATCTTATTCATCTTCTCAAAACCTTCTACAAATTCTGAGAGTACCTTGAACATCGTCCAAGAGTTTTCAGCATTCAGCTGATGCCACTCCTTCTGTTGTCTCTTAGTCATTTTCTTCTTGTATCATTTGCGAAAGCGAAAGAGCTATCTACCTGCTAGGCATATGCTGCTTGCGATCTTGTCTTGTACATCTCGGCTACATACTCTTGAAGTTGCTCAAGGGTATCAAACTTGTCGATGATCTTTTCTAGTCCTGTACTTGGTGTTGGTACTCCAGAGACATAAGCCTTCACATCTTTCAAGGTGATCTTATCTTGGGAGAGGATAATGAGTCGCTCGACGACATTGCGCAGTTCGCGGATATTACCTGACCAATTAGGCTTTTGTAATTCTTTGATGGCTTTAGCCTCGAGTGCCTTCACAGGTATGTTATACTCCTGGCAGATCTGTCCACAGAAGTGGTCTACCAACTCCGGTATATCATCTTTTCTATTTCGAAGGCTTGGTACATGCACGATGATCACGGCCAATCTATGATAGAGGTCCTCCCGGAAATTACCTTTCGCTATCTCTTTTCTAAGGTCCTTATTAGTGGCTGCGAGTATCCGCACGTTCACGCTGATCTCTTTATCTCCTCCTACTCTAGTAATTCTATTTTCTTGTAGCGCTCTCAGTACTTTGGCTTGTGCTGAGAGAGACATGTCACCTATCTCATCCAAGAAAAGAGTACCTCCATGTGCTAGTTCAAACTTACCTGCTCTGCTCTTATGTGCTGAAGTAAATGATCCTTTCTCATGACCAAATAATTCACTCTCGATGAGCTCTGAGGGTATGGCAGCACAATTCACCTCGATGAGCGGCTTATCATTGCGTGCGCTTTGCTGATGGATCTTTCTTGCTACGAGCTCTTTACCTGTACCATTCTCTCCATGTATCATCACTCTAGCTTCTGTAGGGGCGACTACCTCGATGGTATTCTTGATCTCCTGCATGATCTTAGAGTCACCCACGATCCTAACATTAGCGGCTTTTTTATTGATTTTTTTGACGAGCACTTTCTTCTCGATGATGAGAGAGCTCTTATCCATAGCGTTACGGATAGTAATCAAAAGACGGTTCAGATCTGGTGGCTTCGATATAAAATCAAAAGCACCTTTCTTCACCGCTTCCACTGCCGTATCGATGTTACCATGACCAGATATCATCACGACCGGCAGGTCTGGCTTCATGACTTGGATCTTCTCGATCACGTCCATACCATCCATCTTAGGCATCTTGATATCTAAGATAACGACGTCAAAACTGGCCTGTTTAATCTTAACCATACAGTCTAATCCATCGACAGCTTCTTCTACCTTATACTTTTCGAACTCAAGGATATCACGTAGCGTTTGACGGATCCCTTTATCATCATCAACAATCAATATTTTAGGCATAAACTTGGGGTCTTGTAGTTTTCTAAACACAAATAGAATGCCAATATATTACGATTTTTTGTAATATGTTAATCTTTGAGTATCATTTTCTTGTCACTTACGTAAATACTTTCTTTGAAAGAGTCCTTCACGACTTTTTTGGTAATTAAGTATTTACCACTAGTAGAAAGATGATTAAGAAACGTTCTAATAGAAATGGATCACCAAAATCTAGCAACTATGAAGAAATACAGGTTTTATTTGCTGCTATTGTTGTTATCCGCTACAATACTAACAGTTGCTTGTACCAATGATACTCCAGAAAGTGAGGATCCACCTCTACCTGATAACTATGCCTACACTGTCGTGCTGAAATGCTTTTGCTTTCCGGTTGGTCCGTTTGATATCGAGATGCTCAATGGAGAGATCATCTCATTTGAATCTGACCAGGTTGATGTAGAAGGGCTATCAGATGAACTAAAGAATAGCTTTACGATAGATAATCTTCATGGTCGGGTACTCCAGCTTTTAGATCAAAATCCGTTTATGTCAACAGTTATCCCACATCCAGTGTATGGGTTTCCTGCTGATGTATTCATTGACTCAGATGAAAGGATTGCTGATGAAGAATGGGGCTATACTATAACTGAATTCAGAAGTCTATGAGTAAATTAATAAGATTGCATCACTCCATATTCTTCAGCTTTCCCATTATCATTTTGACATTAACTAGTTGTGATGCTGATGGTACTCTAGCAACAGGTACATATGAAGGACAGATCATCAGCAAGACTGTCCAAGACAGAAATAATGATATCCAGATTCACATCGACACCTTTGAATTCAGAGTATTCTTTACATCTGATTCATTTGAAGTCGGAGACTGTAGTGGTTCTCTGACAAGATTGAGAAGCAGAATGGTATTAGCGTCTGAAGATTGCGATTGCTGGTGTGATTGTGACCCGAGTGTAGATTGTTCAGGTCATCCTATACTTGGAGACTTCGACATCCTAAGTGACGACGATACTCTTGTCCTGAATGCTCTGTACGAGCAAGAGGCATCTGTAGGAAACAACGTTCATAAATGGAGCTTAGAAAAAACTGCCACTTTCTACAAATAAAAAAAGACCTCAAGTGATGAGGTCTTTTTTTACATAATAGCTCACAAGTATTATCCCAACTTTAAAGCTGCCATTACTCCGCTTGATAAGGCGAAGAACGAAAGAGCATACAGCCCATCTATCATGATCAACTTGAAGGATTTCTTTTGATACATGTAGTGTATTACCAATAGCGGAAGTGCAAACAAAAGGCAGCTATGTGCTCCATGAAATGCGCCATGCACAAAAGTCTGTTCTTCTATAGCGTGCAGATTCACAACGTAATTGAGACCAAACGAGATGACAATCATCATCAAAAAGGCGGTGCCATGAGTAATGGCAATGCCACTCTGAGCTTGTTCGTCAGTGATACCTGTCTCAGCCTGCCAGGCTTTTCCAAAAAGAGCGGTGTACCAAGCGAAGCCTAACATAAAGGCCGCGAAAGCTCCGATAACGGGTTCTAAATATTGCATAATGGTTAGTTTTTCTAGGTAGAAGGTAACTAGAAAGGTTGGTAAGAAAAAGAACTTGTTGATGAAGGGCTTTGATCACTTATCTACCATTCAGCACAAGACTTTTCATAATGACCACATAGATCAGATAGACATATACGTATTAGGTCTTCTATGGGCGATATTCGTGATAAGACTTAATCGACAAAAGAGAGGCCATTCCCTAGCTCACCGTCATCTTCAAATGTTACACTCATATAACCGATCATCATCTCATCAAAAGTTTGCTCTCCAAAAAAGATCGTTGCATCTGGGTCTGGATTAAACTCATTCTGTGCGGAGTTGTCAAAGACGGCATTGACACTTAGATATGACCCTTCTGGTAGCACTTTAGGCTCTGAGAGATAATAGAATCGTTGCCAGTTAAAATTATAATCCGCTGCTGAAAAGAGTAACTCTTCGGTGCCATCAGGATAGTGAGCCACATAGTTCATACTCTTTCCTCGATAGTGCATATGAGGAAGAACAGCATGAATCTTAGTAGGTCGTTTGATAGGGTACTTTGCAACAACGGGGTGATGCTTAGTACGTGGAGGTATCTTGAATTGAAAATTAACAGGACCCAAGATGACATACTCTTTATTAGGAACAGTTTCATGAAAGTAGAGCCCGATATCAGTCTTATCTGATTCTTCTTTACCGCTAGTTGTATAGTGTAATTGGAACACAACCTTAGACCCTTTAGGTAGAAATCTTCCAGTGCCCTCGGGAAACTCTTCCACTTCCCCTCCTGGTGCCCAACCAAGCAGTAGCCCGTCAATCCAGCGACTTACAGATCTGTCTACGGGAGCATCGTATCCTGCTGGATATTCTATAGAGGCCAGCACATGATGAAGAACGTTTGGATTACCAGGTAGCACTTCTATCGCTCGGACATATGCGTCATCTGTGATCTCGATTTCCTTCATCTGATATCGATAGTCTATGATACCATTAGCTGGTATATCCTCTGTATCGAGATGGACGATATAATCTGGATCACCAAGATGCCACTTGCTCTGATTAGCTGTAAGGTCAGCGAGGATATCATCGCCTTCACCTCTCTTACTGCCGCCATCGACCCAGGCTACTATCTTTCGTATTTCTTCTTGGGATATAGATATATCATTTTCAAATGATCCAACGTGAGGATCGGCGTGCCATGGAGGCATGCGCTTGGTCTGTAGTACTTGTCTAATCATAGCAGACCATCCTACGACCATGGGATAACTATTCATAGCCCAAGGTGCGATGCCACCAGCTTGATGGCAGTCGTAGCAGTTATCCTTGAAGATGGGAGCTACGTCAGTATAGGTCAGATCTTCATAATCCTCCATAGTACTCAGTCTGCTGACCGCACAACCTTTAGCTTTTCTGTAGAGTTTCGCTATCTCTTGTCCTCCCAACTTAGCATCCAAAACATCTTTTAAGTACTGCTCTTTGGCTTCTCCTTTATCAGAGCCATATCCCAGTTGATCATCGATAGGCCCTCGATAGATAACTGACCAATCTTCAGTGTCGATGACAAATGTCTCAGCCGTAATCTCTACATCCAAGATCTCTGCAGCAAGCTGATCTTCATCTACGAGTATTGGAGTGGTAATACCAAAAGTCTTGGCCTCCTCAGCGATGGTCGCTCGTGTATCTTGGAGGTTAGAATTCACCATAAAAAACTTAACTCCTTGCTTTTCATATGACTCCCTTATCTCTTCAAATCTGGTAACACTTTTTCGTACGATGGGACATGCATTGCCATGAACATAGAGCACAATAGCTGGGGCATCGTCATAGTAGTGTAACCTATGAAAACCATTGTCATGGTCATATAAACCAAAGTTCCGAACAGTCATATTGAGGTCTACTGCTTCAGATACTTGTTGTCCACAACTCATCATAAACATGATGGAAGTGTAGAAAAAAATTCTAATAATACGGGTCATACTCCTAATGTTAGATTGCTACTCATCTAAAGATATGCTTATGGACATATCTTAAAGAATGATATAAGTGATCATATACAAATGAAACCTACCTATCGTCAAGATACAGACTGTCTAAGACGAAAGTTATCTGCACAAACGGGATTAGACAATCTTCTTACTAAGCATAAGAGCGGTGTAGGCCATAAAGCCACAACCGATCTCCAAGGCTTTGGGATCTATATCAAAAGTCGGTGTATGTACTGGGCTAGTATTAGATCCGTCTGGAGAGGCTGTACCTAACCTATAGAAGCAAGCTGGTATCTCATGACTATAGTACGAGAAGTCCTCAGCAGTCATCCTAGGCTCTATGGTGATACTCTTTTCTTTACCTACATATGTGGAGGCCGAATGACTCACTTGTGTAGTGAGTTGAGGGTCATTATATAAAGATGGATATCCACGGACGATCTTCACTTCAGCTGTCGCACCATGGGCCTGACATGTAGAGTCGATGATCGTCTGTATATGCTCGTGCGCTCTTTGTCTCCATGCTTCGTCGTAGGTACGAAAAGTCCCTTCCATCATAACCTTCTCGGGGATGACATTAGTCGCTCCTCCATCGGAGTTGATCTTCCCTATGCTTAGCACTGAAGGTGTGCCGGGATTAGCATACCTACTCACCACTGACTGTAAGTTTGATACAACCTCAGCACTTATGAGGATCGGATCGATCACCTGGTGTGGCATAGCAGCATGGCCACCCCTCCCTATGATCGTTATGTAGAGCTCATCGCATGATGCCATGGCATGTCCTGCTACCATACCGATCTTTCCTACTTGTATGCTTGGATCCACATGCTGACCAACGATAGCATCAAGCTGATCTAGAACGCGATCTTTGATCATCAGTGTTGCACCACCAGGCAGCTTCTCTTCTCCAGGTTGAAAGATGAGCCTATACTTACAGTCGAGATCACCCTCGATATCTTTTAAGATAGCTGCTACACCAAGCAATGAAGAAGTATGTACGTCATGACCGCAAGCGTGCATGACACCATCATTTTTAGATTTGTACGCTTTCTCAGAAGACTCAGTGATGGGCAGTGCGTCGATATCCGCTCTTAGACCTATGATCTTACTTCCCTGCCCTATCTCAGCAGTTAGACCCGTACCACCACCAAGACCGTCTACATAGGATACTCCCAACTTATCGAGAGCTTGGGCGATATACTTCGCGGTCTCCTTTTCTTCAAATGATAGCTCCGGATGAGCATGTATATGACATCTATGCTCCCATATACTTGCATAATGCTTAGTGGCTAATGCCTTGATAGTCTGTACTAAGTCTGCCATAGACCACAAAGATGAGAGTATTATTTGTCTTGTACACAACTCTATAGCAGCGAAGCTATAATACGATGTGGTGAGGTGAGTGAAAGAAAGACATCATCTATGATACTGTATTGGGTAACATACCGGAGAGCTTGTTGAGTCTGAGTCTGTTGTTCTTCCTCCTTATGGTAACAAGTAATGAGATAAGGTTTAGTCTCAGGTAACTGGACTGCCATGTTTTCATCATATCCGACTAGGGTCATCCTACCCAGTAGGAGTGCTCTGATTTTGAGGAAAGAGTTCTTCCGCCAGAGAAGAGGCAAAAAGATGGAAATGATTATAAGCATGAGTGCAATAAAGACGTCCCATATCCTCTTTTGCAATTGATGAATGGAGGATGTAATGTTAAGAGAAGTAGCACTCATCATATACGATCCTTCAGTATGAGGATCGTTACTACTCCACGTCGATTTGTCCGTCGGATTATAAAATCTATGACTACAATTAGACGTACGGATCACACTGATCATATCTGAAAATCTAAAAGATCCTATATCCCAAACTACTTCATGATGCGCTGCCAAATTTGCAATCTGATGCACATCTAAACTTTCATAGCCTGACATCGAAGTTGACTCTCTATGCCCCATAGCCGCATAGGCCTTGCCCTGTCTTGATCTACCATACTTGGCAAGAAGAGTCAGAGGTACAAGTATGGCCCCAAGCAAAGTAATCATCCTTGAAAATCTTAGATCTATAGGTAGTAATGCATATAAACCGATCACTAACCCACTCCCTATCAATCCTCCTATAAAGGCTCGTTTTCGCTTTGGGCCTTCATGATATACACCACTGAGACCTAAGATGATCATCCATATCACAGTGCAAAGGATATATCGATTCAAGTATTTGAAATAACCGTAGTAATCGACAATTCCACTTTTTATAAATGACCAGACAAACTGAGCGAGCATCAAAACGCATAGGATTAAAAACGCATCCGTTATAAAGGAGATCCATTTACGTAAGTGGAAAAAGAGATAACGCTGTCGGGCTAAGCCACTCGAGAGAAGAGATACGCCGAAGCTTTGTGTGGAGGAAGATGAGCTACCGTGCTTTTTATGATAGAGTTCTAGTGCCTTATAAAAGTGATGGTGATGAACCATCGATCCTTTGTCTGCGCTTTCTCCTTTGAAGTGTATAATTGATGTCCCGCTTTCGCAAATATTATGAAAACCGGCATCTAAAAACCTTACTGATAGATCGACATCCTCTCCATACATAAAGTAACTCTCATCAAAGCCTCCGACTTTTTTGTATTTGGACTTTTCTGTGCACATACATGCACCGCATAAGACTGGAGCCGCAAATACTTCATCTGTCTCTATAGTAGCGTAGTAAGGCGCTACCTGTGAGAAAGGAAGTTTTAAAACTTTCGTTAGGGCGGCTGCACTAGTCGGTATATTACGTGCAGACTCAGGAAGTAGATTACCACTGCCATCCAAAAGAAGCGGACCAACGAGACCTACATCAGACTTACTTGCTTGTCCGACCAATGTATATATGGTCTCCTCCCCTATTATGCAGTCAGGATTGAGAAACACGAGAAATTCTCCAGTAGCTTGATGAGCGCCAATGTTACACGCTTTCGCAAATCCTTGGTTTGTATCATTAGCTATGGTTAGGATATCTGGCCATCGGCTTTTTATAATTTGAAGGGTCTCATCGAAGGAGTGATTATCTACAACAATCACTTCGAGATCTACCCCTTCAGATCTGGATAAACTTTCTAAACAATATGAAATGTAGGAAGCCGACTGATAGGTGACTATGACAACGGAGACTAGATACTCGTCGCGATCTTGAGCTCGGTTATCCATGCCCTCGTCTTATAGTGTGGAGGTCGTATAAGGCAACCTTGTCGCTATAGATCTTCCCAATGTAACTTCATCAGCATACTCCAACTCTCCTCCAAAAGAGATCCCTCTAGCGAGCATAGTTATCTGAACACCTGCCGGCTCTAGTTTTCTAGAAAGGTAATAGATGGTAGTCTCTCCTTCCATGGTAGGACTGATCGCCATGATCACTTCCTTAATGTCAGGACTCGTGGCTCTGATGATCAGGTCATCGATAAATAGTTGCTCTGGAGAAATGCCATCTAATGGAGAGATAACACCACCTAGTACATGATAGAGTCCATGATACTGCCCAGTCTCTTCTATCGCCATGACATCACGTACCGACTCGACCACACAGATTTGCTCAGACTTGTGAGTTCTAGTTGTGCATATCGTACACTTATCTTCGTCAGATAGGTGATGACAAGTCTTACAGAACTTGATGCGCTCGATGATATTCTGAAGTGGACTTAAGAGATCTTGAGTAACGATCTCCTTGTCTTTTCTGATCAGATGTAACACTAATCTGAGTGCCGACTTTCGGCCTATCCCAGGAAGTTTGCTGAGTGCATCGACGGCTTCTGTAAGGAGACTTGAAGAGTATGACATCTTGACTTTACAACTGAAGATCAAAAGTACTTTAATTATAGAGATTGATTATGCTGATACATGTAAGAAAACGTTGGCCTTTTCACCTTTCTAAAGCATTGATTAAAAGTATTTTAAACATTAAATAATTCTATCATATGTCAACCTTAATC
>CAZXIE010000077.1:0-17068 GCA_964640065.1 uncultured Saprospiraceae bacterium | reverse complement strand
ATTCCTTAATTCACGAATTCGCTAATTATCATGACTTACCTAGCAAGAACCTCCATCGTAGCAATCGCTGTCCTATTCATATATTCGTGCCAACCATCGACGACAACATCGGTAGATATGATGAAAGAGAATGCACAGGGCCTCGATGCACCTGTGGCTATGAAGAAAGATTCACTCCTAGAGGCACATGGAGATACACGCGTTGATCCGTACTTCTGGATGCGATTAACGGATGAGCAGAAGACTGCTGAGACGCCAGATGAGCAAACACAAAATGTAGTCGACTACCTCAACAATGAGAATGACTACACCGCAAAGGTCATGACCCACACGAAGGACTATCAGGAGATGCTCTATGACGAGATCGTAGGACGTATCAAAAAGACAGATGAGTCCGTACCCTACTTCTCTAATGGTTACTGGTACTACACCAAGTACGCAGAAGGGAGCGAGTATCCGATCTACTGTAGAAAAAAGAAATCTCTAGAGGACACCGAAGAAATCATGCTTGATGTCAATGAGTTAGCGAAAGGCCATGAATACTATAACGCCTCTGGGCTAACAGTTAGTAAGGACAATAAGATGCTGGCCTATGCTGAAGATAAAGTGAGCCGAAGAGTCTATACGATAAGATTTAAGAACCTCGAGACAGGAGAGACATACAGCGACGAATTAGCAAATGCTAGCCCTGGTGGAGCATGGGCTAATGATAACAAGACCTTCTTCTACACAACTAAAAATAAGGTATCCCTTCTGTCAGAAAAGATCGTGCGTCATACCCTAGGAGAAGATGCTGCTCAAGATGAAGTAGTCTATCACGAGAAAGATCCCTCATACTATATAGGAGTTTACAAATCTAAGTCCGACCAGTACATCATCATCTATAACAGCAGTACGCTTGTAAGTGACTATCATGTACTAGATGCAGATGATCCCTCAGGAAAGTTCCAGCAGTTTACACCGAGAGGCACTAAGCACGAATACTCCATCACCCACTATCAAGACAAGTGGTATATCGTCACTAACAATGAAGCGCTCAACTTCCGACTAATGGAGACTCCTGTCGGAAAGACTGCGATGGATAACTGGACCGAAGTCATAGCTCACAGACCAAACGTCCTGCTCAATGGTCTTGACATCTTCGATAAGTACCTCGTCTTAAGTGAGCGATCTGATGCTTTGACGCATATCCGCATCAAAGATCAGACGACACAAAAAGAACACTATCTGGACTTTGGAGAGGCGGCATATGTAGCTTACACTTCTACTAATCCCGAGTTTGATTCTGACCAACTGAGATTTGTCTATAGCAGTCTGACGACTCCTCGATCTACGATCGACTATAACATGAGCACAAAGGAGAAGGAAATCAAAAAGCAACAAGAGGTCATCGGAGGTCATAATCCTGATGACTATGTGACAGAGAGAATATTTGCGGAAGCGAGAGACGGAGTAAAAGTCCCCATGTCTATCGTCTATAAAAAAGGGACGGAGATGGGATCCGACACACCGCTCTTGCAGTATGCCTATGGTAGCTATGGCTCATCGACAGACCCATGGTTTAGCTCCGTGAGGCTGAGCTTGCTGGACCGAGGATTTATCTATGCGATCGCCCATATACGTGGAGGCCAGGAGATGGGCAGACAGTGGTATGAGGATGGCAAGATGTTCAAGAAGAAGAACACATTTACTGACTTTATCGACTGCTCTAAGCACCTCATAGCCGAGGGGTATACATCTGAAGATCACCTCTATGCCTTGGGCGGAAGTGCTGGAGGGCTCTTGATGGGTGCTATCATCAACATGGCTCCCGAGCTCTATAACGGTATCATCGCGGCGGTGCCATTTGTGGATGTGATCTCTACGATGATGGATGAGTCGATCCCACTCACAACTAATGAATTTGACGAATGGGGCAACCCTAAAAACAAGGAGTCCTACGACTACATGCTCTCCTACTCGCCGTATGATCAGGTGACAGAGCAAGACTATCCTAATATGCTGATCACGACGGGATATTTCGATAGTCAGGTGCAGTATTGGGAGCCCGCGAAGTGGCTTGCCAAACTACGTGATAAGAAGACCGATGATAACATACTTATCATGAATACTAACATGGAAGCAGGTCATGGTGGCGCAAGCGGAAGATTTAAACGATATAAGGAGACAGCACTCGAATATGCCTTCTTCCTAGACCTAGAAGGTCAGGTTCTTACCAATTAGGCCAATTCTTTCTCCACTTTCGTAAATGTTCTGATACAATACTCCTACAATTAGGCGTTTTTAGTGGTGTATTGGTTTTCATGTGTCTATTATATAGAAACAGCGCATGAGAACGATGCGGCATCGAGCAACTAACTTCAACCAGTTATGATAATCACCTTGTGCTCGATACATTCGTTGGGCGCTAATAATGATTTATATAAACTTGATTCCTAAAGATCGATATACCTCGTGAGCCGTAGAATTCTCGTACTTACATTTATCATGTGTTCGCCCATGTGGTTATTGTGCCAGGTACTCTTTGATGAATTTCAATTTATACCAGGTGATTTCACCACTATAACTATGGACTGTGATGGAAATCCTGGTGTTTTTGGCATTCAAGGCAGCCGATTTGTTATCAGTGATTTTGAAGGAAATTGTTGTGCCTCAGGGGCTGTTATGGGAGGTGATAATGCTAATATGGCTTTGGCCCGTCCGATCAATACTTCGTTGCATTGTGATGTTTCGATCATCGTAGAAGTTAGCCTAGAAGAAGATGCTGATGGTTTGGATTGTGCACAACCTGGGTTACCACTGTTTACCTGCGGAGATATTGCAAATGATCCTGGAAGAGATGCTTTGCAAATAGATATAATAATAGATGGTGTAACCACAACTATCGGCTCCTACTGTGGTAATGTACGTAGCGGCACGTTCAGGATAGATAACGTCAATTCGACAAATGGAATAGCGTTTATAGTTATCACAGGGGGCACTCAAGATCCCGATGAAGCTTACATCATCGAAAGGATCTATGCAGAAGGAACCATTAATTCAGTTGGAGGGACAGCCTCTATCACACCTGCCAATCCCAGCCTGTGTGTTGGAATGGATCAACTGATTTTGATTGGAAGAGGAGGTGACCAAGCTACATCGACCTATTCGTGGTCACTCAATGGAAGTGTCCTTCCAGGTGAAAATAGTCTCACCTTGGATCGTGGTATTTTCCAATCAGCATTTGAGGGCACCTATGAATTAACGATTTCTGATCCTGCCTTTTGCGTCCCAATAGTTGTGAGTACAGAAGTAACAGAAATGAATTGTGGGATCGATCCACTCGACTTTACAGGACTCGACACCAGATTTTGTCGAGATACAGAACAACTTAACCTACCATCTACAGATGTCAATGGCGTACCAGGCACTTGGAACGTACCCGTCGATCTTGTATTAAATACAGTTCCAAGGTTTACCGACATCACTTTTTCTCCGGACCCTAGCTCTGGCTTATCGGATACGACTATAGCTATCACTCTAGATGAGATAGGCAACTTTGGTTCTTTTCCAGTGGGAGGTATAGATACCTGCCTATTCAATGTAGCAGGTGGTCAGACATTGGACCTTGTTGAAATCTTTAATCTCGTTCCAAGCGAAATCCTTGAAATTAATTTTAATGGAACCAACCTTTTTACTGAAACAGAATTTAGGAACGCTGACGCACCAAGCAACGATGGTTCGTTTATGATCGATGTTACAAGTCTGCCATTTGGTACTTGTGGTTTTGATACCGGCTCCTCCTCGATAAATATCACCTTCATCGATCAATTAAATAATGTTATCGATAGCCTCTGTGAAGGTCAGATGCAAGCTGTCGACTTCCGGGGCATTATACGTAATGGTAATCCAAGCATAGTTTTCTCTGACATAGATGGTATCGGTGTTGATATATCTAATCCCGGGTCAGTTGACCTAAGCATGTTGGCACCTGGCAGTTATACCTGGCAATACTCACTGATGCCTCAAGGCTGTGCTGTTCCTAATCAAGCTGCACTAACCATAGTAATCGAAGATGTTATACCAACTACTTTGAACCCCATGCTCTGTGAAGGAGATCCTCCTTTTCTCTTTGCTGGAGAGTTCTATAGTCAAAACACAGTCGATACAGTCTTGGTACCAAACCCTGCTATGAGATGTGATGACATTGTTATCCTCACTATAGTTTTTGAACCTATACCTGGAAGAACGATCAATCCTTCTGGTCTTTGTGTCGGTGAAACTTTTACGTATGCAGGAGTCGATTATACAACTGATCAAAATACAGTAGTCACCGTACCTGGACCTACATCGTGCGATAGCATGAATGAGTTGATCCTGAACTTCCAACCATTAGAATCCATCAACCTAACGATAGACACCCTATGTCAAGGAACATCATTTGATTTCCGTGGAACTTCTTATACACAGACAGAGATCGTCAACCTCACATTCCCTGGCATGAATGGTGAGTGCGATACTTCAGCGACTCTGGATCTTACTTTTAATCCTGTTCCTGAACGTATGATTACACCTTCAGATCTATGCGAAGGTGACATCTTTCCATTTGATGGTTTCGACTACATGCGAGATACGATAGCCACTGTATTTGTAGATGATCCCGGAGGAGTTTGTGATAGCATGATCACACTCAATCTTACTTTCTCTCCTGTCATCATGACTGCCATAACTGAAACACTTTGTGAAGGTGAGACCTTCACTATCGATAACATGGATTTTACAGAGTCCATAATCACGGATGTAAGAGTCCCAGATCTCAATGGCGGCTGTGACTCCATCTTTAATCTAGATATAACATTCACTCCACTGATCAGAACAACTTTATCTCCAGACCTTTGTGAAGGAGATGGATTCTCATACACTGCCAACGGCAACACATATGCTGAAGGACAATTGCTAAGTGGCACAGAAAGAGTCCTTGGACCTAATGGCTGTGACTCTGTTATCACGGTAGACCTCTTTTTCAAGCCTAATAGCGAGACCAGAATAGAAGAAATAAGAAATAGTGGAGATGGATTCTCACAAGTTGTAAATGGCACGACCTATGACGAATCTAATCCGATTGATACCATTACACTTTCTTCTGCTAACGGATGTGATAGTGTCATCTTTGTTAACCTTGCTTTCCTAACGGGTGTATTCGACTCACTTATCATAGACAACGAATGTGCAGGGAGTGGTTTCTCCGTACCCGGAGGTCCTAGTGGACCATTTGATGAGTCTAACCCAAGCGGTATAGACACCTTCTTATTGGCTGATGGGCGTGATTCATTCTTCATAACGCGGATTACCTTTCAAGATCCTGCTATCAACAGATTTACTAATACACTGACGACCGGTGATCCATTTAGCATCACCTTTAATGGCGTCACCTATGACTCATCTAACCCGATGGGTAGAGATACATTAGCAGGAGCTGCTGCCAATGGATGCGATAGTATCATCATCGTGAGTTTGACTTTTACTGATGCATTTACGACAGTGATAGACTCTATGTTCTGTGAGGGCGACCCCTTCTCAGTAGTTGTAGATGGCATCACCTATGATGAAAGTAATCAGAGTGGCCAAGCAACCTTGATGACTGCCGATGGGATAGATTCGATCGTCACCGTGGATCTGGACTTTAGAGAACCCGATACGACCATGATCAGTCCATCGAGATGTATCGGGGATGGATTTAGTGTCACTGTAGGGCCAGACACCTATGACGAAGCTAATCCCTCAGGGACGACTCCGCTCATGAACGCTATAGGTTGTGACAGTATCGTCATCGTCGATCTTCAGTTTTCTAATGGTGTCACTACCAACTTTACTGATGTCATATGCAGCGGTACGACCGTCACGATCGGCAGTACAGTATATGGCGAAGACACACAACTCACGGGCACCGAAGTCCTCATGGCCAATGGTGGTTGTGATAGCACAGTCATAGTTATGCTCACGGTAGACACCGTGCACTTTGAGCTGATCACGACTCCGATATGCCCAGGCGAAGAAGAATTTGAGTTCATGATCATCAATACAAGACCAGGTCAAGACTTGACGGCTGTCATAGATGGAAGTCCGCGGGTTGTCACCGACACTTTGAGAGAGACGCTTCCTGTTGGATCTCAAGATATCGTCATAGCTAATGACCGTGGATGTGGTGCTATGCCTCCTTTCGACTTATCCTTTCATCCGACCGAGACTTTGGATATCATAGAAACTGCTGGTGCTCAGGATACACTTACCTTGACTTATGACTTCACAGGTATAGAGACGATGGTGGTCTGGACAACTGGCTCTACTGAGCTTTGTATTGATTGCACTTCCGTAAATGTTTCTTCCTCAGAATCCGCCACCTATGAAGTAGAGATTATCGATGAACTCGGCTGCACATATAGGGACACTTTCGAAGTAATCGGTGAAGACCTTCCACCACCACCTCCGATGAGAGATACGATGGATTTCTTCTTACCTAATGTGATCAGCTCTTTTGCTGCCTCGCAGAATACAAGTCTCTACTTACAGACCGTCAATACTGCCATCATAGATTACGATCTCAGGATATATAACCGCTGGGGTAACCTCGTTAGAACTCTCAGTAACCTAACGCCTAATGACCCGACCTTCGGTTGGGATGGAAGATCTAGCACTGGCGATCTTCAACCAATTGGTGTCTATGTCTATGTCGTCGTGATCCGCAGAGAAGGGGGTACCGAGCAGACAGAGGCCGGCGATCTACTGTTGATGGAGTAGGAAACATTCATTTCACAATTTGATGTTACAATTTTTCCTTTTTGAGTCTAAACACTAGATTCCGCATATATTGCTTTTCGTTATATGAGCATTCACTAGGCTCCATTAATTATAAAAAACCTCATGAAGCTGATCGTACTGGCACTTTCATTGATCACTGTTATAGCTATCGTTTCGTGCAAATCACAAAAAATTAATCTTAACGAAACGGATGAACCCAAGATATTCTTTGGTTCGGGCGGTGGTTTTGCAGGTATCTCTAAGCAGTATTGTTTAGTAGCTAATGGAGATCTATATAAGAAGGAATCCATACAAGAAGAGTGGCAGCGCATTCACGACGGAAAGTCCGAAGACGCTCAGCTATATTTTACGACTCTAGATTCGATTAACATCAAAGCGATCACAGTAAACACTCCCGGCAATCATTATAAATATGTAGAATACGAGACCGCTGAATATAACCATCGTGTTACCTGGGGAAGAAATCCAGATGACATGCCGCAAGATGTGATAGACCTGTACAGAGAGTTAAATCAATTCGTAAAAAATACAAGACATACAGATAAATGATTTCACCTAGATCAATTATAATACATACCCTACTCCTGCTCTCATGCTACCAAATCTTATCGCAACAAAAACTGGAATTCAGTGGACCTAGCAACTCCCTAAATCATCAAGATTTACATCTTAATGAGGAGGCCTATCAAAAATTGAGTCGCTATGATAAGACCAACCATAAGCCTGATCATCAACCTCTTGCACATCAGCTTCACTCTTTTTCACTTGATCGAGCAATATGGAAGAACGACCTTGAAAAAATATTCGATCTAGATGGTAACTTAATCGGAGTAAAAGGAGTCATCAAAGGAGTCCGAGATCTGAAAAGCTCTGAGTCTAAAGTCCTCAGTCATATAGGTCATCTTAAGGACTTATATGGCATCAAAAATGTCTCTGATGAAATCCACATCATGAGTACAGAGCTAGATCATAATGGTCATACCCATACAAGGGTAGAACAGTATGTAGATGGCATATCTGTATATGGAGGAGATATGATACTTCATGAAAATGAAGATCATGAAATCTACCTCATTCAAGGATCGCCTGTACAGATGGATAAAAATTTATCTGCGACACCTAAGTTGTCTACGACAGATATAGACGCATTGGCCATATCATTAACGCCTAACTATATCCCTTTTCCGGCATCTATAGAGGGCCTCATGACTCACAAGCAAATCGAGTCATCACTCAGATGGTATACAAATGATCTTCAGACTTCTTTGATCTATCAAGTAGATATATATCCTAATCTTGGGAGCAAGAAAACGATGTTGATCGATGCCCATACTGGAGTGTTAATCAAAGAATTTGAGACACTCTGCAAGTTGCATAATCATGATCAAGATGATAAGATTGGTCCTCTAAAAGAAGACAAGAGCGAGCAGGAATTCATAGGAAGAGCGGAGAGTGTTTCAGGTGATTTGTTCGGAGAGCAGCGTACGATCAATACGTATGAATGTAGCTCTGAATTCTTCATGGTTGACGCATCACGAGATATGTTTAGAGGTCTTGAAACTACTTGTGATAATACTGACCAACTTCTCAATGGAGTCATCTTGACACTCGACGCGCGTAATACAAGTCCAGAAAACAGAAACTTTGACTACGAGGTCAGTTCTTCAACTACTTTGAATAACTGGAATGATCCTGTGGCTGTATCAGCACACTATAATGCTGGTCAAGCCTATGAATATTTTAGAAATGTATTTGGAAGACAGTCTATAACTGGCAATGGTACCAATATCATATCCTTTATCAATGTAACAGAAGATGATGGCTCTAGTATGGACAATGCTTACTGGAATGGCGAATTTATCTTTTATGGTAACGGCAATCAAGCTTTTAATTCTCCTCTAGCAAGGGCCTTAGATGTAGCGGGTCATGAGATGGCGCACGGTGTAATACAGACAACAGCTAACCTGATTTATCAAGATGAGTCTGGTGCACTCAATGAACACTTCGCCGATGTCTTTGGTGTACTTATAGAGCGTGAAGACTTTCGCATAGGTGAGGATATAAGTAACCCATCTATTTTTCCCACAGGAGCCTTACGAGATATGGGAGACCCTAATAATGGAGGCACCAGCTTGGGCGACCCTGGATATCAGCCAGACCATGTTAATGATCAGTTTTTTGGTCGCGATGATAACGGTGGTGTACATATCAATAGTGGCATACCTAATAAAGCATTCTTCAATTTTGTAACTGATGAATCATTTGGTGAAAGCAATGGTGATCGTGCGAGTATAGCAGAACAAATATGGTATCGAGCCCTTACATCCTTTTTAAGGTCGAGCTCCAACTTCTCAGATATGAGATTGGCGATAGTCCAGGTTGCCCAAAATGATTTTGGTGATACAGTAGCAGCTGCTGCAGAGAGAGCTTTTGATGAGGTGGGTATCACTGCTAACCAAGCTACTACAGCTGTAGAAGATTTAGAGTCTAACCCTGGAGTAGAATATGTCGTTTGGTCGAACGATCGACTTGATCAAATCAATGTCAGCCTTGGCGAATCAGCTAACTTATTAGGGACCATAAGTACAACACCTCATATCAGCCGGCCAAGTGCTACTGACAATGGTCAGTTCGTCATATTTGTGACAGACAATAAACAAATACAAGCAGTAGAGATAGACTGGTCTACTGGTGAGATAGTAGATGAGTTTATAATAGGAAGCGATCCAGTCTACAGAAATGCCGTGATCTCGAGAGATGCTACTAAGATAGCTGCAGTCACCGGTGATTTATCCGCAGGTGAATTTGAAAACAGGATTATAATATTCGATTTGGTCAATCAAACATTGCAGGAGTTTGATCTATTTAATCCTACTTTCTCAGAGAATAATTCATCAACTGCGGGTGTACAATATGCAGACGTGATGGAGTTTGATTTTACAGGAGAGAACCTGATCTATGATGCATTCAATGTACTAGACGGTATTTTTGATCAGATTAGCTATTGGGATATCGGTATCATCAATGTTTTTGACAATGAGTCTCAACAGTTTGGTGATGGCAATATCTTTAAGCTGTTCTCAGGTCTGCCTGAAGAAGTGAGTATTGGCAATCCTACTTTTGCAAAAAACAGTCCTAACATTATAGCTTTTGACTTCAGGGAGATAGATCCTATCACAGAAGAACGGACCTTCAACGTCTTGACCTTAAATCGAGAATCTGGCGATGTCACGAGCATCTTTGAGAATAATACATTTGGTTTTCCTAACTACTCATTAGAAGATGACCAGCTCATTTTCAATGTCATCAACAATGACGAACGGATTCTTGCTATTACTGATATAGCATCGGATAAAATAACAGCTATCGGAGATGTGTTCATCTTTACTGAACTTGCTGACTGGGGTGTTTTTATAGGAGATGGGACAAGAGATCTAACGACTAATACGGAAGATATCGCTGCAGCTTCAGGTATAGTAATTTTCCCCAATCCTCTCGAAAATGAATTTAGCATTGATCTAACCCAAACCGATATACGTAGTGGTCAACTCGAGATATACGATATGACAGGTCGCAAGATTTTACAGCAAGAGATACGTGAGCGAGCTATCATCTCAGCCGTAGATTGGAAACCTGGTCAATATCTAATCAAGGTTCAGTCTAATGAAGATGTCATCCTAAAAAAGGTTATTAAGCCTTAGTGTCAATCTCAAGCTGTCTTGATGAAAGATAGTAAAGCACCCACCGTGTTGTCTTAGTGGCTCGCTAAAGACCCTGGCACTACTCAACATTCATCTACCCTATCGTTTTACATGCGTCTCTCGATGGACAGACTGATCTTTCGGCGAAACGGAAATTATTGTGGAAAGCATAGCGCCAGGAGGCAATGCAACGTGTATAGGATCAGAACAAATGATAAAGTTATAACGAGATCGGTTTTTGTTGTGTCTTCGACGCAACGAAAAGCAACTCATCATTCACTGAGCTATTCGTTTAGTTGCGTATCCTGGCATAACGGAAAGAATATAAATCATACATAAGTATTTTAGGTATATTTGTCTATGATCGATCCTAAGCTACTCAGAGGAAGTCTAGATACCATCATCTTAAAGCTACTAGACCAGCGAGATGAGATGTATGGATATGAGATAACACAGCATGTGAAGGAACTCACGAAAGGAGAGATCAAGATCACAGAGGGAGCACTCTACCCTGCCCTTCACAGACTAGAGTCTAAGGGCATCCTATCAGTAGATATGAGAAAAGCCGGTAATCGTATGCGCAAGTACTACCGCCTCACAGAATCAGGAAAAACAGAAGTAACCGAGCAAGTCTCAGCGATGCATGACTTTATAACAAGCATGCATCTCATCATCAATCCCAAACTGGCATGATGGAGAATCAAAAAACACAAAAAGTAGATCGTCAACTTTCCCAAGAGGAAATACAAAAGATCTTTGCCTTTACAAGTAAGAAGTACATCAAGTACTATGATGTACAGGTAGAGCTAGTGGATCACATCGCACATCAGATAGAAGATCTGCAAGAAGAAGACTCTAAGCTATCTTTCGATAACGCTCTTCACAAAGTCTATAAGAGCTTTGGTATTTATGGGTTCACGAAAGTTCAAGAGACAAAAATGTTTGAGCTACAGAAGTATTGGAGGAAAAAGATAATTTCCTATTACCTGATGTACTTCAAGCTTCCTAAGATTTTACTAACGGCAGGTTTGGCCTTCCTGATCTATTTTTTACTCTCCCACTTGACTCAGTACTTCGTAGCAAGTCATATCGTCTCAGCTGCTATGGTATTGATCATGGTCTTTAGTGCAACGTTTTCATATATGAACTCAAAAAAGAGACGTGAGCATATGCCAAACAAGAAGCTCTTACTTATCGAGTCTTATGAAAGCACTATAGTTACTTGGTCTATTACAGGGACTGGGTTGATGCCATTATGGATCAACTTTCCAGGCTTCAGAGATCTTGAGCTTATCCAAAGTGACCTCATCATCTTCGCTTTCGTTTTCTCATTAATGATTATAAGTTTCCATGCTTCCATCTATGTATTTCCCAGGTGGCTTACGACAGAACTCGAAGAGAAGTATAGTTGGATGGGATTAGAGCTTGGACAAGCATAACATTCTCTTTTAAAAGTATGGCTGCAGATGAGTAGTAGTCACTTCCCTGCATAATCATCACCCATCTGTCCCTTCTCACGCTTTTAGCGTGGCCGACTCTCAAGGGAAGCATTCATTCTGCTTCATCTGCACTCTTTGTGTTGTCTTTAACGTCTCGCTAAAGACTCAGGCACAACTCAATCATTCGCCTGTCCTATCGTTTGTTGCTTCTTCTGGTCGACAGACAGGTCTCCCGGCGAAACAGAATTATTGTAGAAAAGCATAGCGCCAGGAGACGCAATGCAACGTATATGGATCAGTAACCTAATGATTAAGTTATTACGAGATCGGTTTAGTTGCGTCTCCTGGCGCAACGGAGGTTTCCACTCGTTTTGTTGCATCTCCGGTCGATAGTTTAGTGAAGGCCAAACATATCAACCTATATCTAGAGAAATGTCACTAAATATCATACATTTCTCCAATTCTAAATCTCTACTCATCATAAGAAAAAGATTACTTACAGGCCTCAATCAATCTTAATGCATCATTTTATATCTGGAGAAATCACTTCATAAATCATAGATTTCTCCAATTATAAAAACCTATATTTGGAGAAATGTCTTCAAATAAAGTAGATTTCTCCAGTTATGATCACTCATAATCTTATCGGCAGGCAGAAGGAAATAGCCATCATCGATGGTCTACTGAGGTCTGATCAAGCTGAGTTTCTCGCAGTCTATGGTAGAAGGCGCGTGGGAAAGACCTTCCTAATCAGATCAAAACTAGCAAAGCATATCGTCATGGACTTCACAGGAGCTCGCGATACAGATATGTCCACGCAGCTAGATAATTTCTTTAGAGAATACATCAGATGCACCCAAGGCAAAAGAGAGACTGCACCTCCCAAGAACTGGTCTATGGCCTTCGAGTATCTCACCGACTATCTCATGAGCCTCAGACATCGCAAACGAAAGATAGTTGTCTTCTTCGACGAGCTACCATGGATGGATACACCACGATCCAAATTCATCAGTGCCCTAGAGTACTTCTGGAATCAACATGGCTCTAAGATGAACAACCTACTTTTTGTAGGGTGTGGATCAGCTGCTTCATGGATGCACCAAAAGCTCCTTAAAGCAAAAGGCGGACTACATAATCGTGTCACTCAGCGCATACATCTCAAGCAGTTTACACTCAGCGAGACAGAAGACTATTGTAGAAAGAAAAAACTCAAGCTCACTCGCTACCAGATCTTACAACTGTACATGGTCATGGGTGGCATCCCCTTTTATCTAAAGGAATTATCACAAGGCAAAAGTGTATCACAGCTCATAGATCAGATATGCTTTCATCCAGATGGAAGTCTGTCAGACGAATACAACCAACTCTATCACTCCCTTTTCAAAAATGCCGAAGACCATGTCTCCATCATCGAAGCTCTAGCTTCCAAACCCTACGGCCTCACGAGAGAAGAACTCATCAAAAAGTCAAAGCTCTCAGATGGTGGATCCTTTAGTAGGACGATAACAGATCTCAGAGATAGTGGATTCATAGATATCTATCAGCCTTTTGGTAAAGTCAAAAAAGGTGCGATCTACAAGCTGGTAGATTTCTACACGCTCTTCTATCTCAAGTTTATAAAAGGCAACATATCTAAGAGAGCTAACACTTGGCAAAGTCTATCATCAGGAGGTGCTTATACCGCCTGGAGCGGCTATGCCTATGAAAACATCTGTATGATCCATATCGATCAGATACTCCAAGGTCTCGGCATCGGAGGACTACATGCAGACATCTCTTCATGGAACTTTAAAGGCAACGAAGAACTCCCAGGTGCCCAAGTAGATATCGTCATCGATAGAAAAGATGATATCGTCCATCTCTGTGAAGTCAAGTTTACCAAAGAAGAGTATCTCATCACGAAAGGTTATGTCAAGAAACTCAGGCACAAAAGACTAGCCTTCGCACATGCTACAAAGACTAAAAAATCCGTCGTCACAACTCTCCTCACTACCTACCCTGCTATCCAAAACAAATACTATCTCGATGAGGTGCATACAGAGGTAAGCATGGGAGCATTGTTTGGTTAACTCTGATTTTATAATTGGAGAAAAGTATCAATTTAGACTAGATTTCTCCAGATATAAATCACACAAGACTATGGTCCAAGAAGCCAAACGGACCTTCACACAACAAAGAATCACAAACCAAATATCATCTCTGCCATCAAAAGATAAAATCACAAACAGAACTCAACTACTAAGGCATACACCTAATATAGTAATACACACATATGATATAAATCATATATAATCATTTTTCTACCTCAATTACATGTATTCTCATATGTGTAAAGTCACATTAGTTAAAAGGTCAGATTTTTAGAGTAGTTAAACTAGAAATTTTCGCTGCACATATCCCTGTTTACTAACTTGTCGAAGCAAGTTATCACCGCCCTTGCTCGAAAACCGACCCTTGGATTTTAGAACCAACCTCACATGGATCAGCTTGATCCTTCTGACTTGCTGGTGTACTCCAGCAACAGGGCAGTTTTATGTTCAAGATTTTGATACTTCGACCACGCCTGCTCTATTGTTTCCTGGTATAACTTTTAGCGCTAGCTGTTATGATACTGATGAAGATCATATAGCTATCATCTCTGACACCGATACAGATGAAACTCTTATAGGAGCTGATAATCAATTTTTAGCGGCTCAGGATACTAATGATCCAGAATGCACAGGATCAACAGTATCTAGTATCAATGTTACCCTAGAGGACATCGATATCTCAGGTCAAAGTAACATGACTATGTGTTTTGACATTGCAGAAGGAGGTAGTTCTACAGGGGCGTCAGAGCATTGGGATGCTAATACATCTGTATCTTTTGGAATTTCTATAGACGGTGGGGCTGTAACAACTCTCATCGCAGTAGAAGCTAGTGAAGACGACACTAATAGAGCCCCTGGACTAGATTGTGATCTTGACGGGACTGGAGATGACGGACCAGAAATAACAGAGGTATTTACCACTTATTGTATTCCCTTTGCGGGAAGCGGCAGTAATCTCGATATAATTATTGAGATTGATAATCTAACTGCAGGTGACGAAGACATCGCCATAGACAACATAGAACTATACGACGACACACAGACTCCACCCGCACCAGACCCTTGCAACACCTGCACCGAAGCCGATGAGACAATGGCGACGATAGATAGCTCTATCTGCCAAGGCGAGATGATCCTATTCAATGATCAGATGATATCCGTAGCAGGTACATATCTAGACACACTTACTAACGCTGTATCATGTGATAGCTTTATCACACTCAACCTGACCATCGATCCGCTTCCAGTTGTGACCGCTGTATCAGTCACATTATGTCAAGGAGAACTAGAAGGGATAGACCTCACTGATTACCAATCGATGATTACATCAGAAACAGGTACATTTTCCTATGAAGTATCAGATCCAACTTGTTTCCCTGATCTCTTTTTCTCAGAATATGTCGAAGGTAGTAGTAACAACAAATGTCTAGAGATCTATAACGGCACAGGAAGTGTTGCTGATCTTTCTAATTACAGCATTCAGTTTTATATCAATGGAAGCCCTACCATAAGTCGAAACATCAATCTAGTTGGCATGCTAGCTGATCAAGATGTCTTTGTACTGTGCGATGAAGATATAGATCCATCTGTCATTGCTGATACACTTCTAGGAGGCACCTTTTACAATGGAGATGATGCTATCACCTTGACTAGTAGCGGATCCATTATAGATGTAATCGGTCAGATAGGAGTAGACCCTGGTAGCCAGTGGGGAACAGGCCTTACATCAACAGAAGATAATACCCTATCCAGAAATCCAGATATATGCGCAGGAGATGCTGATGGAAGTGATGCATTTGACCCGGCTGCAGAATGGCAAGGATTTGCTAATAATACTTTTAGTGGTCTTGGAAGTCATACCATCACCGGCCCCGCCAAAGTAAACATCGCTGATCCAACTTCCGTAGATGTGATGGATGGAGATGAGGTCTGTGTCACTTTCGTAAATACTTCTGGATGCAGTACATCAACTACATTGTCATTTATAGAAGCAGATACTTCGCAGACGATACTAGACACTATCATTTGCGAAAGCGAAGTAATCGACTTCAATGATCTTATGATTACTACAGCAGGTACATTTAGGGACACCCTTACGAATGCTGCCATGTGCGATAGCTTCATCGTCTTAAATGTCACCGTCGAAGAGCAACCTAATGCTGGAAGTAATGGCTTAAGACAATTCTGCTCCACAGACTCCATCATCAACTTGAATGATCTCGGCTTTGTTAGAGATACTGGTGGCGTTTGGACGGTAGCCAATAACCCGCTAGGTCTCACGATATTCAATGATAGTCTAGTTGATCTTCGTACAGGTACAGGACCTTTTACAACCACCGAAAATGTGGCAGTCCAACAATTTACATATACCATACCTGCTACCGATCATTGTCCTGCCGATGCTGCGACTGTATCGGTAAGAACCTTTGAGCAAAGAAGTGCTGGGAGGGATACAAGTATTATAGTCTGCGAAAATGTTGATACGCTTAATTTGATCAGCTTACTTGGTAATGATGTTGATAGTATTGGAACGTGGACCGGACCTTCTACACTTACTAATGATAGTCTGGGAACATTTGATCCTTCTACTAATAGTAATGGAACATATACCTATAGGATAATCGCTAATCCAGCTGGCGTATGTATAGATTCGATGGCCAGGATAACTGTAACGATAGAAGAAACATCAGCTTCTAACCTTGACACCACTCTTTGCCCAGGTGCTTCTATCATCGTTGGCACTACAACCTTTGATACTGAAAATACCTCCGGCGTGGTGACGCTAACTGGAGCTTCTGCTAACAGTTGCGATTCAACTGTAACCGTCAGTGTTTCTTTCTTTCCAGATGCCACTTCTAATCTTGACACCACTCTCTGCCCAGGTGGTTCCATAATGATTGGCACTACAACTTTTGACTCCGAAAATACCGACGGCATAGTGACGCTAACTGGAGCTTCTGCTAACCGTTGCGACTCTACTGTAACCGTCAGTGTTTCTTTCTTCCCAGATGCCACTTCTAATCTTGACACCACTCTCTGC
>CAZXIE010000076.1:0-17502 GCA_964640065.1 uncultured Saprospiraceae bacterium | reverse complement strand
ATGATACCTGAAGTCGTAACGATCTTCTTTCCTTTTTCTAGAGAATCCTCAAAAGTCTTTTGTGTCTTCTGCTTTTTTGCCTGTGGGCGTATAAAAAAGAGGTATAAAACCAATATCAGTAACAGAGGAAATAAAAACTGAGTAAACTGTGCTGGATTAGCCTGTAAGAACATGTGTATGATATTATCTTCGCGGCAAACTTAATCAAAACCATTTTGCTTCATCGTATCTATCTTATAGGATATATGGGAAGCGGCAAAAGTACTATCGCCGCTGCTCTATCAGAGAGACTTTCTTGGGATTGGATCGACATCGATGAAGTCATTAGCACACGATCTGGATTGTCTATCCCGGAGATATTTAGGAGATATGGCGAAGAGGACTTTAGGTCACTTGAGTCAAGTGCTTTGCACCGATCAATAAGTCAAGAGCACGTAGTGATCGCAACAGGTGGAGGGGCACCCTGTCATAATGATAACCTTCAACTGATGAAGGAGTCGGGAGAGCTTGTATATCTCAAGTGTCATGTTCAAACCTTAGAACAAAGACTAGTAGAAGAATCCCACTTAAGACCTCTCATAGCTGGACTATCGAAGAGAGAACTTCCAGTATATATCGAAAAACATCTTACTGAGAGAGAAGAGTTCTATAATCAGGCAGACTATATCATCGACGCAGATAACCAAGTTGACCAGGTTGTCAGTTCTATCGTCGAAACCTTATAGCATAATCAGCTTTCTATCTTTTCTATTTCTTTCTCAGTAGCTCTGAGTTTTTCTTGACAGAGCTTGATGAGCTCTCGTGCTTTTTTGACTTTAGTATCTAGATCATCTATGCTGATCTCTCCATTTTCTATATCACTTAAAATGGATTGGAGTTCTTTGTAACTCTTGTCGTATGAGAATTTTGCTTTTGCCATATTCTAAGCTTTTGTGATGATACTTTCGACAGTACCGTCTTGTAATACGATCGTTACTTCATCATTCTTTTGAAGATCCTTAGTAGTAATAATACTACGATCACCTTTTTTTATGATACTATATCCTTGATGTAGGATTCTTATAGGATCGACACCATCTATCTTTAGAGTAGCTTGTTCTAAGACATGCTTGTTACGCTGTAAAAGTAACTCTACCTCTGAGTTGATCCGATGTCCTATCAGATCCAATGCACTTCTTTCTTCTTGGAGTAATCGATCTATCTGTAAGGTCATCCTCTCTTTGTATAGAGTCAATGACTGTTGTTGTTCCTTCACGGTTGCCTGAGCGGAGCGGATGAGTGAGGCACTGCTCGATTCGATGCGTGACTCATACATCATGTTTTTCTCGATGATAAAGTCGGCTACAGCAGTAGGAGTCTTGAGAGATACACATGCCACCATATCCGTAACTGTAGAATCAATATCATGACCTATGCCAATAACAAATGGTATCTCAGAAAGAGCGACTGCCTTAGCTATGTCGTAATCGTCATATCCAGAGAGATCAAGCTTAGATCCTCCGCCTCTGATGATGGCTACTATGTGATAACCCTTTTTGGACTTGATGATTTCATCTATAGCTTGAGTTGTGTCTGAAGAAACTTTCGCTCCTTGGACTGCACTGTCATATAGATCGACCTTAAAAGTGTAGTCATAAGGGTTGTTATCAAGTTGCTTCTTGAAGTCTTGATAACCCGCAGCACCAGATGAAGAAATCACTGCGATACGTTGTATAACAGTCGGAAGGATTAAGCCCTTGTTGAGCTCATTAAGACCTTCTTCCTCTAGTTTGAGTATGATCTCTTGTCTCTTAAGCTCTAGCTTGCCATAAGTATAGTTAGGGTCGATATCCTCGACAACTAGCTTGAGCCCATATCTCTCATGATAATCTATTTTGCACTTGAGACGAACTTGGGTTCCATCCTGGACTAGGTCATGAACGATATCTCCAAGTTTCTTCTCGATGAACTTGAAATTGCGATACCAGATGACTGCAGAAGTCTGTGCGACTATGCCATCACCTTCTTCATCTTTCTCTATGAGTTCGAGGTAGAAGTTACCTCTGCTATTCTTTGCTTGGGATATCTCCGCCTCTATCCAGAGTGGTTCTCTGAAGTTAAGAGCTATAACACGACGGATGTACTCATTAAGCTGGTAAAGGCTATATGATTCCATCTACGTCGAGGTTAAGCTAATCAAGCCAAAACTTCTTTTACTATATCGGCAGCTTCTTGAAGAAGTATTGCTGACTTTACTTCTAGTCCACTCTTATCGATTAGTTCTTTTGCTATCTCTGCGTTTGTACCCTGTAGTCGCACGATGATAGGGACGCTGATGTCACCTATATTCTTATACGCGTCTACGACACCTTGTGCTACGCGATCACATCTTACGATACCACCAAAGATGTTGATGAGTATAGCCTTTACTTCAGGATCACGAAGGATGATTCTGAAAGCATGCTCTACTCTTGCTGCATCTGCTGTACCACCGACATCTAAGAAGTTGGCTGGCGAACCACCGCTGAGCTTGATGATATCCATCGTAGCCATAGCAAGTCCGGCACCGTTGACCATACAACCTACATTGCCATCGAGATTGACAAAGTTGAGTCCGACCTCTTTCGCTTCGACCTCTGTAGGATCTTCCTCACTTTTATCTCTTAGCTCTGCGATGGCTGGATGACGATATAATGCGTTCTCGTCGATTGCAAACTTCGTATCAACAGCTATGATCTCATCATTGGCTGCGTGGAGACATGGATTGATTTCTATGAGAGATGCATCACTTCCTAAGTAGGCTTGATAAAGCTTCGTGATAAACTTAGTCATGTCTTTGAAAGCTGCTCCGCTTAGTCCAAGATTAAAAGCAATCTTTCTTGCTTGATATCCTTGCATACCCAAGGTAGGATCTATGTGCTCTTTATGAACTAAGTGCGGCGTAGCTTCAGCTACTTCCTCTATGTTCATTCCTCCTTCAGTACTGTAGACGATGACATTGCGCTTCAACTCACGATCTAACATGATAGATACGTAATACTCCTTGCATGCATCAAAATCTGGTGCATAAGAGTCTTCTGCTATCAAGACCTTACTGACTAACTTTCCTGGACCTTCTAGACCACCTGGCGTCTGAGGCGTCTTAAGCATCATGCCTATGATATTGCCAGCATGCTCTTTTAAGTCTTCTAAGTTCTTAGCGATTTTTACTCCGCCACCTTTACCGCGACCACCAGCATGTATCTGCGCCTTAACGACAGCCACATCATTACCGCTTTCTGCGACTACTTTTTTATATGCCTCTACCGCTTCTTCGAGCGTCTCGACGACATGTCCTTTCTGAATTTTTACGCCATACGACGCAAGTATTTCTTTTCCTTGATATTCGTGAAGATTCATATGATGACTTTCTATATGCTTGCGCAAATGTAGGACTTTCTTCTACAAAGACGATAGCCAATAAATAAGAGAAGAAATATTACAAATAATAACAATATAAAATCTGTAAATGCCTTTTATATAAAGTATTTTTGCATAACAAATGAAGGAGATAAATTCTCCATCTCTATACACAGTACAAAGAAGCATAAGAATGAAAGTAACAGTAGTTGGAGCAGGAAATGTCGGATCAACAGTAGCTAACGTATTAGCTCACAAGGACATCGTTGATGAAGTCGTCTTGCTAGATCTAAAAGGAGACATGGCAAGAGGAAAAGCTCTAGACAGTTGGCAGCAAGCTCCGATAGATTACTATAGTACCAAGTTAACAGGTACAGATAATTATAAGGATACAGCGAAGTCAGATATCGTCGTGATCACTGCAGGCATACCGCGTAGGCCAGGCATGAGCAGAGATGACCTCATCTCAACTAATGCTAAGATCGTTACATCAGTAACTTCATCTATCCTAAAGAAGTCACGTAATCCGATCATCATCATCGTGTCTAATCCTCTTGATGTGATGACATATGCGGCTCACATAGGATCTAAGTTAGATCGTACGAGAGTCTTTGGTATGGCTGGTATCCTAGATACAGCGCGATATAGAGCGTTTTTAGCAACTGAGATAGGAGTATCTCCTAAAGACATACAGGCACTCTTGATGGGTGGTCATGGTGACACTATGGTGCCGCTTCCTAGATATACGACAGTGGCAGGTATCCCAGTAACAGAATTAGTAGAAAGAGATCGCCTAAAAGCTATCGTCGAGAGAACTAAAAAAGGAGGAGGAGAACTCGTCAGATTGATGGGTACTTCTGCTTGGTATGCTCCAGGTGCTGCAGCTGCTCAGATGGTAGAAGCAATCGTCAAAAATGAGAATAGAATATTCCCTTGCTGTGTAGCACTTAAAGGAGAATATGGTCTCAAGAATGTCTATCTAGGAGTCCCAGTCACACTTAATAGAGGTGGAATCGGAAAGATCTTAGAAGTAAACCTGAACAAACGAGAGCAAAAACTACTTCATAATTCAGCAGCTCATGTTCAGGCAGTCATGAAGACTTTCGATAAAATGAATAGGAAGAAGAAGTAGTAGTATAACAGATATAGCTGCGATAAAGAAATACTATATGAACCAGAAAATATCGCAAGCGCTTGGAGAAATGCAAACACACAAAGGGGAGTCTCTAAAAGAGATGACCGATAAGCAACCTGTGTTGATTGCATTTCTTCGTCATTTAGGGTGTGTCTTTTGTATGGAAGCTATGAAAGATATAGAAGTACAACGTAATGAGATCGAATCTCGTAACGTCTCGATATGTCTTGTCCATATGGGCGATCCGACTTCTGCTGAGGGGTACTTCAGAGACTATGGCTTGGAAGATGTAGGCCATGTAAGTGATCCCGACTGTAATTACTACGATAGCTTTGGGCTCATCAAAGGAAAGTTTAATCAGTTGTTTGGTCTACAAGTTTGGTTGCGAACAGCGCAGATGGCAGTAAAGGACTTATCAGTCCTAAGAAGAAAGCAAATAGGTGATGGACTACAAATGCCTGGAGTATTCTTAATTCATAAGGGCAAGGTCCTCAAATCATACATACACAAGAGGGCTTCAGATCGCCCCGACTACGCAGATCTATCTACGTATTAGATCAACGGTTAAGACTTTAGTAAGGATAGTTTGACACTTTATTATGTTGTCAAGTCGTTACTCTAGTGTCTTATAATAAAGTATTACTTCTACAATGAGATTTCTAGTTGGTCTAAGTCTGCTGATATTCACAAGTTCATTAGTTGGGCAATCTATATCGTTCTATGGAGATGCTATGATTAATGCCAGTATACCAGAACATAGGAGGTATGCTGCAGAGCGTTTTGATTCTCTATTTGTAGATCGCATAGCAACAGAAGACTCTTTTCAAGATGGACTTGAAGATCTCAGCTTTATCAGCGTACAGTATGACGATGCCAGATCACTGCGAGTTATATCATGGCAGATCGATGAAGGAGAAGGCAACTTTGGATACCAAGGATATGTACAACAATCCGATGGAAATCTACAAGGCTTCAATAGTCAAAAAGGAAGAGATACTTATAAGAGTAATCGACAAGGGGCTCTCGAAGATTGGGCGGGAGGACTTGTCTATAAAGTACTTACCGCAGTAGATGGTATTTACTTATTGACTTTTCAGATGGTTGATGAATTTACAAAAGTGAAGACACTAGAGCCACTGAGTATCGAAGATGGACATATAATGATCGGTCGACCAGGGTCATTTGATATCAATAGAAGAGGAGCTTCCGCCAGAATCGCGCTAGAGCATAGTGTAGATAGTAATACACAGATCACCTATGAACCAACGAGCCAGCGATTTATTTTTGATCACCTTATAGCAGTACAAGGAAGGCTTCAAGGTCAAGGTCCAACATATGTGCCAGACGGAAGTTATAGAGCATTTGAATACGAGGACGGCGCTTGGAAGTATATCGACAAACTTTATACTGAAGTAAATGATGGGCCACTAGATCCGTCCGCGCAGCAAGGGTTAGATACTCGACTATCTGATAAGAAAAGAAAGAAGAACTAGGATACGTCTTATGATCCTATGACAAGTATGATGCCTTTCACAAGGATCAATCCATCCAGATACAGCATAAAGTAGAGTTCCTCTCTCTCGTCTGCTTGATAACATGAGTAGAGCACTACGGCATAGAATAAGACATGAGCGAGCATCAACACAAGAGAATAAGTGCCCAGTACAAAACTCACGATGGCAAGAGCCAATGCCAACAACACAAGTAGCACCATCCACATCTTAGATACAGATAGTCCTATCTGATTAGCAAGGTTACTTACTTGAGCGCCATCATCGAGGTCGCTGTCTCTTATGTCAAAAGGTATAGTGAGAGCAAAGACAAATGCAAAGTGCTCTATTAGGAGAATAATACTCCGAATAGATAAACCTTCAACTTCAAGATATCCTAGAAAAGGAAGCACCCCCCAGACGATACTTATTGCAAATATTTTTAAGATCCCGATGTCCCGTATTCTGCTTTTCGCTATAAGCGGTAGAACATAACCGAGACTTAGAAGTCCGCATATGATCATGGCATATTGGCTTGATCTCTGGAGAAGGAAGAATGTAAAGATGGAGATGATGGTACATATAGCTATAGCCATCCAACTGAGACGAGAATGATTATTTACGAAAGTGTACCGCTTGATAGAAGTGATACTATAGAACTTGTTAGCTGCGAGGTGCCTATGCAAAGTGTAAACAAGAAGGGTAGAGGTAAAGACGAAAAGACAACTGCTCAGATCAGGCTGCTGACCAACAAGATGGTAACCACCAACAAATAGTAGAACAGCGCAGAGAGAGATATGCAAGTGTCCATATACATAGATATGGAGCGCCTTTCTCATAGTACTACAAGTAAGTGAGCTTCATATCAGGTGTGATCGACTTAACACTCTGGTACATCAGTTCGACAAGATTATGGATATCGTCTTTATGGGCCATCTCCACTGTAGTATGCATATACTTTAGCGCTAGTGAGATCAGTACAGATGGTATACCATCACGACTATATGCAAAGGCATCTGTATCCGTCCCAGTACTTCGAGATGAAGCTGATCTTTGGAAAGGTATGTCGTTAGCTTCAGCCACTTCGATGACCTTGTTCAAGACGTTATAGTGAACAGCAGGAGCATAGGTTAAGACCGGGCCTTTACCGCACTCTTTATCGCCATCTCTTTTGGGTTTGTAGAGCGGAGTTGTCGTGTCATGACAAACATCAGTAACTATAGCAACATCTGGATGTAGCTTATAAGCAATCATTTGAGCGCCTCTTAATCCTATCTCTTCTTGTACTGCATTGACTATATGAAGGGTGTATGGGATCTTGTCTTTATTCTCATAGATCTTACGAGCTACTTGAGCTATGGCAAATCCACCTATGCGATTATCAAGAGCTCTTCCAGCAAGCCACTTGCCGTTAAGTTCTCCTAGTTCATCATTGAAGGTGATGATGTTGCCTACGTGAATGCCCATCTCAAGAACCTCCTTCTTTGATTTAGCGCCTACGTCTACGAAGATGTTTTGTAGAGTCGGAGAGAGGTTAGCATCTTTTCCTTTTCTCACATGGATAGCTGGCCATCCAAAGACGCCTTTAACGATGCCCTTGGTAGTGTGGATATTCACCCACTTACTTGTTGCTATGATGTGATCAGAGCCACCATTGCGGATGACACTGATGAAACCTTCTTCTGATATAAAGTTCACAAACCAAGAGATCTCATCGGCATGCGCTTCGATCACTACGGAAAACTCTTTCCCAGGATTAATAGTGCCATAGACTGAGCCATATTTGTCTTGATCCCAGCTATCGACATAAGGCTTTAAGTAGTCTAGCCAGATACGCTGGCCACTTGTTTCTTTTCCTGTTGGGGCTATATTATTCAGATAGCTATAGAGAAACTTTTCACTTTTTTTATCCCAAATATTCATACGTCAGTACTTCTTCTAAAAATATTATACATCAGTGAAGCGATCACTCCATGCTTGGGGATCACTCTTCCATTCTATAAGCGATGCATGTTGTTGTTGATTGATGCTGCCAAGTTCTTGAGCAGCATCTAAAAGTGCAGTGTAATTAGATATAGTAATGAGAGGACAGTTAGCTTCAGCAAAGTTATGACTTGCCTTGTCAAGCTGGTAAGTAAATAGTGCTACTACGCCAACCACTTCTATACCTTGCTCCCTTAGGACATCGACCGCTGCTATACTACTTCCTCCTGTTGATATCAGATCTTCTACCACAAGGCACTTTTGGCCTTCCTGATACCTTCCTTCTATCTGATTTCTAGCTCCATGTTTTTTGGCACTGGATCTAACGTATATAAATGGAAGACCGAGTTCATCTGCTACATATGCGCCATGAGCTATGCCAGCAGTCGCAACTCCAGCTACTAAGTCAAACTCCCAATTACTTGTAGAGAGTTCAGCAAGAGTACTTTTCACACGACTTCTCAATAGTGGATAAGACAACGATATGCGATTGTCGCAGTATATCGGCGAACGCAACCCTGATGCCCAAGTGAATGGCTCATCAGGCCGAAGTTGGATTGCATTTATTTTGAGAAGTTCTTTCGCTAGATCAATTTCTGATAGCATCTTTACATCTAGAATTATAGAAGTTCGCGAATGTACAAAATATGCTACAATGACAAGATCATCAGGCTTTTACATATAGATCTTAACAGTCACTTGCCAGAATCAAATGATTCTTACCTCAAAGTACTGTATCCAGGAAAGACTAAATTCCTGCTGAACTACCTAGATAAAATCGAGAAGTCTAAGGAGTTGAAGTACTTAGATATACTCTCTACGTCGCCCAAGCATACGAAGCGAGACTTCGGAGCCATCTGTAAAGTGATCAAAGCTGCAGGAGGATTAGTAATCAATGATAGTGGACAAGTCCTGATGATACATCGCCGAGGCTCTTGGGATCTACCTAAGGGAAAGATGGAAGCAGGAGAAACTAAGAAGGTATCAGCAGTTCGCGAAGTGAAAGAAGAGACTGGACTAAAAGAAGTCAAACTCTTAAGCAAGCTCATTACTACTTACCATGTATACAGGACACAATCATCTAACAAACGTGTGCTCAAACCGACTTACTGGTATTTACTTTCGTCTAATCAAGTAACTCTTATACCTCAGACTGAAGAAGATATAGATGAAGTCTGTTGGAAGAAGTTAGATAAGAAGACATTGAAGACCTTGACTCCTATCTATACGAATATCAAAGATGTAATCACCTCTTATCAAATGCTCCTAGGTCCTCTTTAAGTCAAGGATCAGAGAAAAGACTTCTTCTACATCAGAGGAAGAGACGATGAGTGTTATCTCATGAGAAGTAGATAGGATTTCGACCAGGTTGATGCCCTTCCAAGCTAGTTGTTTTAGGATAACGTAATAGATGCCATGAGTATCGAGATTAGCAGGTGGAAGATTAACAGAAACTGCAGCTAAGTCACTGCGATGTGAGATGAGCTTCTCTTTGTTAAAAAGCGCATGTATGTCTTCGTTCAAGTCCGTACTGCAGACTATCGTCGTCTCATGCACTCCTTTGCAGGCACTATGAAACAGACTTTGATCCTTCTGGATAAATGATAGTAAGCTTTGCTGTGCTACTGGTAAGGTGAGACTGTTAGCGAATGTATGATCCGAAAGGTCTGACCTGACGGTGATATCGCCAAGCTTAGTCATAAAGGTTTTGATGGATCTATCGAGAAGTTCTCTTTCACCAAATGGCAGTCTTTTTATAGACATCACGATAGAAGCATCGGATAATTGCTCATCAAGCAAGAGCTCTAATCGCGGCTTCATGTAACGGGCCACAGAAGAGATATTAGCTATCCCAGTGCTGATGGCTTCTGATATCAGTTGAGAGTTATTGATTTCTTGTGCAACAGCTTGACTCAGGTTCATTTGTTAAAAATATAACATTATGTTATAAATATGTTCTTTAGTTCTTCTTTGGAGTATTTCTGGAGGAAGCCGATCTATCTTTGCGTCATAGACATATGTAATGAGGGTATTAAAATTTGGAGGAACATCAGTCGGCAGCGCTGATAGGATCAATGAAGTCATCGATCTAGTGGAGAAAAGAGACGAAGAGCAAATCATCGTTCTTTCTGCTATGTCAGGTACGACCAATGACTTGGTAGAGATATCTCAGGCTCTTCAAAATGACGATAAGCGACTAGCGACGGGCTTATTAGCCGGCTTTGAAGCTAAATATATCAGGGTCTTGACTGATCTATATGTCAAAAAGATCGATCGCGATCTTGCCAGAGATATGATAAGACCATGCGTACACGCGATCAAAGATATTTTGGAGCAAGAATCTTCATTTACGGAAGTGAATAATAAGGAGATCTTGGCTCAAGGAGAGTTGATATCAACTAGGCTTTTTAGCCACATGTGTTCGATCAGAGGTGTCAAAGCAGCGCTTATCCCTGCACTGAACTTCATGTCTCTGAACAAAGCTGAAGAGCCTCACCTTGAGCAAATCGAAAAGGATATCCAACCTTATCTCAATCTAATCGACGAAGACTGTAAGATCCTAATCACGCAAGGGTATATCTGTAGAGACCATGAAGGACAAATCGCCAACCTAAAACGAGGAGGTAGTGACTATACCGCGACGATCATCGGTTCTGTAGTGAACGCGAGCGAGGTCCAGATCTGGACGGATATCGATGGATTACATAACAATGACCCTAGAGTTGTATCTAATACGACTCCTATACGAAAACTATCATACCGAGAAGCAGCTGAGCTAGCCTACTTTGGAGCTAAGATCTTGCATCCAACGTGTGTGCTACCAGTGGAGATAGCTAAAGTACCACTCAGGTTGAAATGTACTATGACTCCAGATGCTCCTGGCACGCTGATAAGCGATGAACCAAGTAACCTCGCTGTCACTGCTCTTGCCGCTAAGAGTGGTATCATAGCCCTAGAAATACGATCACATAGGATGCTCAATGCTTACGGCTTTTTGACTCAAGTCTTTCGAGTATTTGAGAAGTATAAGACGTCTGTGGATATGATTACGACTTCGGAAGTATCTGTTTCATTAACCATAGAGGACGAGTCGTTTCTAGATGAGATTACTAATGAACTAGAGGCAATAGCCGAAGTGGAAGTTGCTCATGACCAAGCTATCGTTTGCATAGTTGGAAACTCTCTTTATGATAGTAACCGATATGCAAAAAAGATCTTCGAGTTATTAGATGATATATCAGTTCGCATGGTGTCTTTAGGCGGGAGTAGGTTTAATATCTCGGTACTTGTATCTGAGAAAGATCGAGTGAAAGCCCTACAAAATCTACATGCTCTTTTCGAATCAACATCAAAGACCTATCAAAATGTCTAAAGTTCATATCAGGCCAGCAAGACACGAAGAGTCTCAACGTGTCTTTGATCTTCTAGCAGAATATGCAGATTTCGATGGAAGTAGATCCTCACTTAGAGCGACGCATGAAACTCTCACACAAGAACTCTTTGGTGAAAACCCCACACTCAAAGCACTAGTCGCTGAGCGCGAAGGGCAGCTCGTAGGAATTCTGTTGTACTACTTCAGCTTCTCTTCTTGGCAAGCGAAGAAGTGCTTTTGGATAGAGGATCTATATCTGATAGATGAGGTCCGCGGCATGGGTGTAGGTAGACTATTTCTGGAGGAATCTAAAAGCATTGCCCGAGATCAAGACTGTGCACGCGTTGATTGGCACGTCAGAAGATCTAATACTCATGCTAGGGCTTTCTACGAACACATGGGCGCGAGCATAGACGACGAAACGATTCCAGTCTATTGGGCTATTTGACGTGAAAAGTATTTATTTACCTGCGAATGCATTCATCACTTGATACTCACTGACGTCTACACTTTCTGAGATTGTATTTAGTTTGGTGACCTCCCAAGTGGACTTTTTACCATCCTTTTTAGTGACCGACTCTGAATACATCAGCATACCAGAGTAGTCACTTTCGTTTTCATAGAAGTCAGAGAACATCTCCTCATATATGGATGCAAAAGCATGGTTCCAATCAAACGGGAGATCCGTGGATAAATAGAATTCGCCTGTATCATCTTCAGTATCATAACCATAACCTTCACAGTTATATCCAGCTATATTCTTCTTAAGTCCAGTTTGATTGACTCGCATGTAGTCTTCAAATTTATCAGACGATGAAGCAAAAGAAGAAGCCATGCGTAGTGCACCTTTGATCGCCATTACTGACTTTTCTTTCTTATTGAAGATCACTGCTTGATCATTTCTTACATCAAGGATTATAAAGGATTCTTGATTATCAGCTTGACTCATACCAAAATAACCAGAACTGGGAGCTATAAACATGGTCATGCTATTTGATCCACTTTTCTGATTATAAGCCTTGGTTTCTATATCTATGCTATAACTGAAATCATAGCTTTCAGGAAGATCTACAGTACCATACATATTCGTTAATAAGGCACCTAAGACCTCGGCTTGCTTCTCCGGATCACCTTCGTATTCACTATCGTCGTATTCTTTTCCGTATTCCTCTTTATAGGCTTCACGAAACATTTTGTCAAAGGCATTATTGATAGGCCTCATAGCCCTTCTGGCTATTTCTTCGCTTACTTCTTCAACTACCTTATCCTCAATTTTTTTCTCAAGTTTATCTTGTACTCGATTAGAAATCCGCTTGAATAGTTGAGCGTCAACCTCAATAGAGAAGAGTAGACCTATGATTAATAAGAAAAGTGAGTTATGCATAGTGATTTGATTTATAGATGTGACAAAGGTAAGTCAATTCGAAAGTGCTCCGCATAACGGTAAACAGTGATTTTTGGGCTATTTCTCCTCTTCATAATAGAGTTTATAGAACTTTTTTCCATCAGGATCTACACCATGTTCGATTTTTGACCGATCACCATGTATATACACATGGAAGTTCTTATCCAGCTTGAGCACACTTTTGAAGTATCGAGCATTCTGCTTTACGGCCAGGTTTGATATACCAAAACTTTCAGGCAAGGCAGTTCCCTTGTTGCGTGAGTACTCCTCTTTATGCTGCTCCCAAGCTTCTATTCTTTCGGGCTTTTCACCAAGAACTTCCTTTTCCCAACTCTGATTATCATACTGCTCTCGATTCTTAAAGAACTCTCCAGCATCAAAGAGAACACCATGCTTCTCAACTTGATTTGTAGACTCCTCTTCATATACGTGTTGTTTGATAAAAGACTTGGCTAGATCTAGGTACTGTTCCGTCGGTGCATAGCTCGCTTCTTTTGGGGATATGCCCAGAAACTCATCCTTCCAGTATTTCGCTTCTATCTTACCAGCGGCTGTGCTGAGATAGATCTGATAGCCTTCATCGATATCTGTATTGATGATCAGACAAGCTTTATCTAGTTTTCCTAGTAGAGCACCCTTAACTATATTCATAACTGAGACCTCAGAGGAATGATCGATCTGAAGAAAACTCGAGTTTGCATTGACTTTTGCGATAATAAGCCCATCAACTAGCTCATCGTATAGCAGTATATCTTTAAGATGAACAACTACTAGATCTCCTTTTTTGATCAAATGATGACTTGAGCATCGAGCTAAGCTGTGACTGAAGTCAGAAGCCAGCTGTGTCATCGGCATCTCCTCAGAGAAGTAGCTCTTAATCGCTCGCTTGATGTTAATGTTATTAGCGTCCTCTTCAAAAGCATAGGAGATACGGTCAACATGAAAATCACTTGTCACATGTTCGACTATAGCTTCAGAGATATTATCATATTCCACCTTGGCAACCGGTAGCACCTCTAGCTCCCCGAGAATCCTATTAAATCTTGATATGCCGATACTATGTATCGTAGTTGAGTCAAAGTTCATCTTATCTCATTTTGAAGGCGCAAAGTAGTCAGAAGCATCAGATCACTTTCGTAAATGACTTAAAAATTATGAACATCTCGGACTTCTTCTGCTGACTAGTATCCTAGAGTCTAATCGATTATCTTTGATAGAAGATCTACAACATTACAATTCATTCAAATGAAATATTTCAACACACTTTTATTCAGTTTGCTAGCACTTACGCTTTCAACACAAATAACAACAGGTTCTATCACATATAGTATGGAGATGGAAGGAGGCGAAGGGCAAATGGCTCAAGCGTTGGATATGCTCAAAGACATGAATATGGTTGTGAGCTTTAATCCTGATATGACGGTTACGGAGGTGGATATGATGGGGATGATTCAGATGAAGACGATTACAGAAGGAACAACTAGCACACAGTACATGGACATGATGGGGCAAAAGATTAAGATGGTCCATAGTCAAGAAGAGTTGAAAGAAATGTTAGGTGTAGAAGAAGGTGAGGAGTTGATGGATAAAATGGATGAATTGTACAAGTTTCATCCAGTAACTGGCGACACAAAAGAACTCTTAGGTTACACTTGTAAAAGGACAGATATAACAATGGACTTGGAAGCAATGGTGCCAGAAGGGAAGAGCAGCCCGGAGATAACAGATGTCATGAAAGAAATGACGATCACCGCTTACCTAACTGAAGAAATCCAAGTGAGCAATTTTGACTTCATGATGGCTAAGAACTTACAATTTAAAGGAGCTCCCCTTCTGATGACTATAGATATGGGCGTTATGAAAATGACTATGCGTGCAACAGATTTTAATAAAGAAGTGGCACCTAGTGTTTTCCAAGCGCCAGAAGGAGAATATACGGAAATGGACCCTTCCACCATGCCTGGTATGGGATTAGATGGATTTGGATTTTAGAATTATAATTTGATTCACACCTATCGTTTACAATTACATTGGGATGGTTCTTTTAAAGAATCAACAGCTAGTTATACTTCTTATACACGTAACCACACCATTAAGGCAGAAGGCAAACCTAACCTTTTAGGTAGTTCTGATCCTCATTTTAGAGGTGATATAGAAAGGTATAACCCAGAGGAGTTGTTTCTATCCTCTATATCTAGTTGTCATATGCTCTGGTATTTGCATCTGTGCACTGATCAAAAAATCTTGGTCACAAGTTATACTGACCAGCCAGAGGGAAAGATGGAAACTGAAGGTGATGGAAGTGGTAGGTTTTCAAAAGTAGTTTTACGTCCAGAGATTATAATCTCTTCTAAGTCTGACTTACAGAAAGCCCATGCTCTTCATGAGCAGGCACATAAAATGTGCTTCATTGCTAACTCATGTAATTTTCCAATTACATGCAAACCGAAAATTATAAGATCAGTAGAGTAGTGTACTTACTCGGATAGACGATTGATTTCGATTTGCTCTAAATCGATAAGTGTGATTACAAATTTGTATCTTCCGCTATTACGAAATTCTTCCTCATCAAAGTCTTCCGGTATAAGCTGGAGTACTTTTCCGTCGACATCTATTCTGACAAACTCTTCATCATAGATGTTCTCAAACATTACGTAGTTCGAAGTTTCATTGGCTTGAAGAGAGCCAAATGATATGTTATTAACGGCGATCTGATCAAAATCTATAGGACTTTGATTCTCAAGTCTCAACTCGACTCCAGTATCGGAGCAACTCACAAGTGCAATGCACAGCAGTGCTAGCACAGCGGAGAATAATCTGTTCATCTTTGCAGGATTAAGTGAATCTCAGGTCAGGGCCTCGTGTTCAATAACCAAATCTAACCATCATTATTATGTCCCCTGCGCGGGTTTACCCGAGAAAATGTTATTTAGTTTACATCATGGTACAAATAATCAGTCCTAGGAGCCTTTTTCAACTGAATGAAGATGAGATATATCTCAACTGTGCAAGGATGGGGCCTTTCCTCAAGTCCTCAATGGATATAGGACACCAAGAGATCAAGCGAAGAGCTAATCCATCTAACATATCCTCTGACGAGTTCTTTTCAATAACTAATACTACTCGGTCGCTTTTCAGTGAGCTGATAAATGGCCATGATCCAGAACGGATAGTCATTGCGCCTTCTACTTCTTATATCATATCTGCTGTTGCTAGAGTATGTGATATTCGTGCAAAGAGTAAAATCCTCATTACTGAGGCTCAGTTCCCTAGTAATTATTACCCTTGGCGACGAGTGGCAACCGAGAAAGGTGCTGAATTAGTCATCGTTGGACGAAAAGCCCAGCAAAACTATACGGAAACATTTCTTGATGCAATTGATGAAAATACATCTGTGGTTGCAATAGAACCGCTTAATTGGGGAGATGGTCTAAAGGTTGATATAGATCTTATCGGACAAAAAGCTAGAGAAGTGGGTGCTCTTTATCTAATCGATGGTACACAGTATGTTGGCGCCTATCCATATGACCAGATGATTACTCAACCTGATGTCCTAGTAACTAGTGCTTACAAATGGTTGTTAGCGCCTTATGGTCTATCCCTAGCATATATCGGAGAAAAGTTTGATGGCAAAAAGCCCATAGAAGATAGCTGGCTCAATCGCATGAATAGTCAATATTTTCAGAGATTAAACGACTACAACGATACCTATAGACCAAAGGCAAGGAGATTTGAAGTAGGACAGAGTCCGGACTTTATCAGGATCCCTATACTTAATGATGCACTCAGACAAATCTTGAAGTGGAATCCCCAAAATATTCAAGAACAAATAGCCTCTTTGATCGAGCAACCCAATCATCAACTCAGAGAGCTTGGATGTATTATCGAAGAACCAGAAAATCGCTTCTCTCACTTATACGGAATCGGACTTCCTGATCACGTTTCTATTGATCAAGTCAAGTCACATTTAGCCACAAATAAGATATCAGTTTCCTATCGTGGAGACGTCATAAGAGTATCTCCACACTTGTATAATACAGCTGACGAGATGTCATCATTAGTAGACTCTATGAAAACCCTTATTAATTAATTGATAGATCAATTATGATTATTACTCAACTGAATTTTTTAATTGCCTCCCGTATTTATTGGTTTTAGAGAAGTTTTGTAACCTAGAAGACGAAAAGTGATTGACCTATCAATTAGAAACATCTCTTATTTGTTAAATGGAAATGTGACAGTTATATAGATCCTATGTAATATGTATCTGTGACGATGCGTGAGCCACTTGCTTGTTAGGGCAGGCGTCTTTTTAAGTGTATCAAAAAACTAAAAGGATCAAAGGTTGACGTCATTACTTGTATAATTTCATTGGGCTTTTTTAATTCTCCGCTCTGGGCTTTTATGATAGTGACATTCTTATCTGGAGTCACTCTTTAATATCCTCAAGATCAATATGAAACGATTGTTAGTCCTCCTTGCTAGCATCTCAATTAATATAACTCTTTATTTATGGGGTAGATACCATGGTAGTCTTTTAAACGTAGTGATATCCTTGTACGACAGCATAGACAATCATACTACCTAAATACTAGAAGGATCCTTTTTTAACTATTTACTCATGATGTTGCACATCACTTATGGGAAGCACCTTCTTCTATGTTCTAAACTCGTAGATTTTCGTGTAAAGAATATATTTCGGAATTATTGGGACTAACAATTGGGCTTTTCACCATCT
>CAZXIE010000075.1:7893-17864 GCA_964640065.1 uncultured Saprospiraceae bacterium | reverse complement strand
TTTCCAAAGAAGCCATCATTAGAAGGTATGATCATCGTAGCGAACGATGCATAACGGTATGCAAGTGGATTGCGTATATCGATAGATCCTGAGATCGTTTCTCCTGGTGATGTGAATTGTACTTCACCATTACCTATAGTTGCCTGAAGTCTACCTCCTTGAGCAAACTCTGAACCAAGTAGCTCAGTGTTACCGCCCTCAGCAAGTGACTCTAAACCTGGAGATGCTCGCTCTCCGACGTTGAACAAATCAAAGCTTCCATTATGAAGTCCAACCCAAGGCTCTGTTACAAAGAAGCCATCTGCAGGCTGTAGCACTTCAAATTCAAACTGAACAGCCACCGGCGCACTAGTACTTGATCCTCCTGTTAATACTATATCGCCAGGGTTGATCGAATCTGCTATATCATCTCCGACACAGAAATCAAATGGTCCACCTGATAACTCACCGGCATCTACATCACAAACGACGTCGCCTGTAGCTCCACCTGTTGGTTGTCCAACTGATACGATACCCTGTACGTTGTTCTGTGGTAATCCACCTACTACTTGTAGCGGAGTAAGCTCGGCACCATTAATGCCATATACTCCTACCTCTCCAGTTAATCCAAAGCACTGGTATAAGTATCTGTTATCATCAGAGATCCAAAGATCTATCCATCCTTCAGTTGTTCCAAAGGCTAGACCCGGATCTGTAGTGTTCCCTGTCGCACCAACTCCTGATGCTGCTACTTGATCAAGTAATTCTATATCTCCGTCATTAAAGCTATATGAAGCAAGCCCTGCTTCTATCGCATTGGATACGAAGAATGTATTGTCATCTGAGAAATCTAACCAGCACGCTGTACGTCCAGTGTTGTTCTCACCAGAAGCTACGTCTAGATCGATTGGCACAAATGCGTCACCAACGATCTGCCATGTTGATACAGATCCATCTTGTAGCGCTGGGAATGCTGGTGGAGCACCATTAGGTTGGAACTCACGTGCTTCCGTTACTACTACATAGTTATCCTGTACGATCTGGAATCCGATAGCTGATGGAAGGTTTCTTCCTTCTGCATTACCTCGTAATGTAGAAGTAGCACCGTCTAACTGATTGTCACTTAGTAGGCCATCATCAGCCACACTATAAAGTACAATCTCATCTTCGTTACCACTACCTAATCCAGATGCTCCAGAGTTGATCGAAGTTGCTACGATGTATTCACCTCCAGGTGAAAACTGTACTGCAGATGGTCTGTTATTCAAAGTTCTTCTTGAACCATCAACTGGCTGTAGAGTACCGTCATCCAGTAGCCAGAATCCTACAAGACTTCCTTGGTGACCAGGCTCGCCTAGATCAAGAAATTCTGCTTGTGTGATATTACTTACGTAAATAAGTCCATTCACTCCATCGATATCTCTTGCGCTATATGCGATAGAGTTTGGTCCGATATCTTGTGTAGGCTCTGTATCTATAACAGTCAAGGAGAAGTCGTCATTGACTCTCATGGATGTAACAGTATTACTACCTGCATTGACAGCAAGTACAAATCTGTTATCTAGTGACTTTGTGATTGCATACGCAGAGATAAGTGGATCTAGTCCTTCACCACCGTCAAAGTCTCCACCGTTACCACCTGTTGGGTAGCTTCCGATAGGTGTCAATGTGCCATCGTCAGCTTGACCATATGCCACTACTGCGTTAGGACCTTGCACGATACCATCTACCTGACCTTGACCATTGGTCATCGCATATACTGCTCCTACTGCTGTTCCATCTCCGCCTGCTGGTACTGTGTTCACATATACCTGGTTAGATAGATCGAAGCATCCTTGCAAGTCTTCTATGTTATTGCCTACTGCAAGTCCTTGAAGACCGCCTTCAAAGGATATATTATATAGATAGTACAGACCTTCTCCCATAGCATCAAAGTCGATGACTGAGAAGCTTGGTGGTAAGCCCATGATGTTACCAAATGCATCAGTAGCCAGAAGCTGAGAATTAGATCCTGAGTTTCCTGATACAGTTAAGGCTCCTTCTGGGATATTATCTGGCGTACCATCTGAGATAAATGTGAAGTTCCTTCCAGCTAAAGTGCCTCCTTCAATATTACAGTTACTTCCTCCATCGATCCGCTCTAATCTCCAGAAACCTGTGCTATTAATCGTCCCTTCATCATTAGCTAGTACACCTCCTGTTATCGGAGTGATCAACTCTCTTGGTTGCGTATCCTCATTAGGTGATCTGAAAGTCTCTCCGCTATCTGACCCAGTATCATATAGTATAAACTGCTGTATAGCGCTTTCAACAAACTGACCATTCTCAAATAATGGGAAGTCTCTTAGTGCTACTATCCAGTCTGGACTTGGCGCTATCATCGATGTAACACTTAAAAGAGGGTGTGAACTTGAGACCGTAAATGTCGTAGATATCGTATCTGGACTTGGTCTTACTCGTGTATCACTTTCTATGTAGAACTCACCTGCTCCTGATAGAATCACATCTGCTAGTTCTGAATCAAGAGGCTCTCTTGAACCAGTCTGTGAGATATTGACGATACCATCTGTTGCTACTGTTCCTTCTTGGAAGAGTCTCACTGAACTGTTGTGTGTCAATCCAGCTACTGGTGACCATCTTGCCTCATTAGGAGGATCAAAAGGAAACTCATTAGGATGTGAAGCTTGTGACCATAGTGCATCAAATGTCAATCTGTATGTCGCTGTTAACTCATCTTCAGCTGGCTGCATACCTACTGATACGATACCTTGTACATTGTTCTGTGGTAGGCCTCCTACTTCTTGTACAAGAGTGAGCTCTCTACCATTGATAGCGTATACACCTATCTCACCGCTAAGTCCATAGCACTGATATAAGTATCTACTATCATCAGAGATCCAGAGATCGATCCAACCTTCAGTTGTACCAAATGCAAGACCTGGGTCTGTCGTATTACCAGTAGCACCCGTACCCTGAGCAGCTACTTGATTGATTAATTCTATATCTCCATTATTAAAGCTATAAGAAGCAAGTCCTGCCTCTATAGCATTGGATACGAAGAATGTATTGTCATCTGAGAAATCTAACCAACATGCTGTACGTCCAGTGTTATTAGTACCGGAAGCAACATCAAGGTCAACTGGGATCAGCATACCATCCGTAGATATTTGCCAAGTAGAAACTGATCCATCTTGAAGAGCAGGAAATGCAGGTGGCGCGCCGTCAGGTTGGAACTCACGTGCTTCAGTGACTACAACATAGTTGTTCTGTACGATCTGAAACCCAATAGCTGAAGGTAAGTTTCTACCTGCGCTATTACCTCTTAGAGTTGATGTAGAACCATCTAGTTGTGCAGCAGAGATCGCTCCATCAGCAGTTAAGCTATACAGTACGATTTCATCCTCATTGCCACTACCAAGACCTGATGCCCCAGAGTTGATAGAAGAAACTACTAGCCAGTCACCATCTGGTGATATCTGAACAGCAGAAGGTCGGTTAGCGAGTTCTCTTCTTGAGTCAGCGATAGGTACAAGTGCACCATCGTCCATCAACAAGTATCCTACGATACTACCTTGATGTCCTGGCTCGCCAAGAGCTAAAAACTCTTGTCTTGTGATGTTACTCACATAGACGATACCATTAACGCCAGGTCTTCGGGATGGCACATAAGCGATAGAGTTAGGTCCTATGTCTTGAGTTGATTCAGTATCAGTTACAGCAAGTGAGAAGTCCTGATTAACTCGCATGACAGTAACAGTATTACTACCTGCATTTACTGCAAGTACGAATTTGTTGTCATTTGTTTTGGTTAGTGCGTAAGCCGAGATGAGCGGATCAAGTCCTTCTCCTCCGTCAAAGTCTCCACCGTTACCTCCTGTTGGGAAAGAACCAATCTCTGTAAGAGTTCCATCATCAGCTTGTGCATATGCTACAACTGAGTTAGGTCCTTGTACGATACCGTCCACTTGGCCTTGACCGTTAGTCATAGCGTAGACAGCTCCCACAGCATCAGCAACAGAACCGCCACCGCCGTTATCACCTCCGCCGCCAGTGTTCTGGCCGTCACAGATGAATAAGTCGATAAGTTCCATCTGTCCAAACCCATAGGCTGTAGGGCAGTCAAATGAACCATCACTAATACAAGCGATATCACCAGTTGGGTAGTACCATGTTCTCATATTAGATTCGACAACGCATAAGAATTCGTTGTTGTCACTATTACGGTAGTATTCGATTACTTCTCCTTGACAGTTGTTTACATCAACTATACTTGATAGGAAAGGGAATAAAGCAAATAGATCTACTTCTGATGACGCGGAACAAGAAAAGATGGCTTGACCACCTGTTAGTCCATAGAACTGACGACAGTCAGTTCCTCCATCTTCACAGTAGAAAGTTCCATCTGCTAAATACAATCGACCCCCTGGGCCAAAACAGTCAGCGTCGTTTGCGATGTAAAAGAATTGTATGTCACCATCAAAGAAAATAACCTGCTCATTCATACAGCAGTTATTCTGATCGACTATCGACTGGATGGCAGGAAAATCGTCAAGTGTTTGAGATGATAGATGAGTTACCCCGAGTAAGAGTACACACCAGAAAAAAAGCCGTTGAATAGATCTCATGTTTGATTTGTATGGTTAAAAGAAAGAGTGTTTAATGTCCTTCAATACATCCCTACATGAGAATTAGGGTGCCTCGGATTTTCGAAATAGATGTTTAATCTCGACTTCGGTCCGAGCTGTGACGATACCTCATTTTTCTAGGATGAGCACGCAACCATATAATTTTGAGAAGCTAGGGCATCACTTCCATATTAGCGCTTTTTAGTGATCGTTGATTCATTAAAAAGACAATAGAATCAGACGTCTCTCGCGATATTTCTTCCATCTCGTCTTCAAAGGTTTGATCCACTAAGAGAAGGTCACGGCTCTGGTGGTCTTGCATAAATTTTTCTTCTATAAAATTGACATTAAGGGTATCCCTTAGTGCGATTTCTTTGAAGAGATCCTGATAAACTTCGTCTATGAGAGTTTGATTGTTGATAAGCATGATTGTGAATTTTGGTTGTTATTGATTTTTTATAATTCCGTGGAAGAGGTGATCAGCTTACAGCACAATTAGTGACATGCATAACCTAATTGGTTTGGTGTAAGAATCGCGACGATGGAGATGACTGAGGATTTTCGAAGGATGCAAAAGGCTTCGAACAGCTGATAGATTTGCTCACTTCCGTAAATTGAATAATAGGCATACCTCTAAGAATTGTCTACCACCATCAACGAAGATAGTAGCTAGGGGTTAACAAATGGTTTTCTTAAAGGTACCTTCGCAAGGTATGTCATAGTCAAACTCCGGACAGTTAAAACAAGCAGAGTACATGTAAAGCTTCTTACATCTCAAGGTGACTATCTGAGAAACATAGTGGTATCCAAGTATGATACTAATCAATCATATCTAAATAATGCCACCACTTCATATTTGCTCATGAAGGCACTACAAAAGATGGAAAGTGATACTTTGGATTCTGTTTGAATCTAATCATGGATTATCTCTATCATATTACTAGGCAGCATCTGTGCTTGCTGATACTATTACTCAGTATGTCTAGTCTTAGCGCACATGAGATTAGACCAGCTAGATTACAGATCACTCAAGAGACTGATACTACATATTCTTTCTTCTGGAAATTGCCTGCCATCCAAGAAGGAGTGCTACGACTCAAACCTAATTTAGAATTTGATCATGAAGTCATCAGTCGCGATCCTGGACGAGATCTAGGAGACGCATATATCGAATCATGGATGATCGAAGTGCCAAGATCCTTAGAAGATCAGAGGATTTCTATCGAAGGTTTAGCTAATACCATCACAGATGTCTTTGTAACCACTCAGACTTCAGATGGTGAGACAGCATCGTTTATCGTCCGGCCTGACAAGCCCTACTTTACCTTTGAAGGAAAAAGAAGTCTCAGTCAGATCATCAAGGACTTTGTTATCCTTGGAGTCGAGCACATCTGGTTTGGCTATGACCATCTCCTGTTCGTTCTCTGCTTGTTATGGCTCATCACAGGATTCTCCAAGTTGATCAAGACGATAACAGCATTTACTTTAGCACATAGTATCACACTAGCTGCCAGTTCTCTTGGTTGGATGACTTTACCAGGACCTCCCGTGGAAGCAATCATAGCGCTGAGTATAGTCTTCTTAGCAGTCGAGATAGTCAAGCATCAGCGTGGTCAGGAAGTCTATACATCTCGCTACCCTTGGGTGGTAGCCTTGGCTTTTGGATTGCTTCATGGTTTTGGTTTTGCCGGCGCCCTTTCGGAAATAGGTCTTCCACCTAATGACATAACCGTGTCTCTCCTTGGCTTCAATGCTGGCGTCGAGATCGGTCAGATCATATTTGTGATGGCTATACTCATCTTAGTCAAGGTGATTAAAAACATCTTTGATGAAATCCCCAAATGGATACCTTCAGCTGCGGTATATAGTATAGGTACTCTTGCTAGTTTCTGGTTGATAGAGCGCGTTGTAGGATTCTGGTAAACCATGTTTCTTGATCAAGCTTTTTATCACTAGATTCACCACATGAGACGTCGTATAATCTGGGTGATCATCCTTATCATCCTCTTGATAGTTGGATGGTTTATATATCGAACCTTATTTCCCAAAGGTCCCATCCTTGATGGCATACCAAACCCTATAGAAAATAAAATCTCTGGTAATCCAAATGAAGATGCTATACCTCTTAACGATCTTAAAGAAGCATACTTCGGTGATCTTCACATCCATACAGGCATGTCTCTTGATGCCTACATAGGAGGTATCAGGACTACACCAGATCAGGCCTATCAATTTGCCAAAGGAGAGACGATAAGGATACTCGACACTGGGAATGTCGCTATACAACGACCGCTAGATTTTGCTGCTATCACAGATCACTCGGAGTTTCTCGGAGAGCTATATAGCATCTACACTAGAGGTGCACCAGCACATCGGTCTTTAGCTGCTATATATCTCAGGTCTGTCGGTCTAGATACTTTAAAACAACAGGAGCTCTTCCTCAGGACGACAGGAGCTGACAAACAAAGAGGAGAAGACCAAGGCTTTAGAACTCACCTTGATTTCTTTCAAGGATTTGAGACGACCATAGTAGGTTGGGATATCCATGTGGATGCTGCTAACAAGCACTATGAGCCAGGTAAGTTTACGACACTCGCCGCCTACGAGTGGTCACTAGGAGGTGCATCTAGTCACATGCATAGAAATGTATTTTTTGGTGACATGAATGTACCTGCGTATCCAGTGAGTTCATTGGAAGCTCGTAACGAATATGAACTCTGGAAGTCCCTAGAAAAAATGAAAAAGGAAGGTGCCGATGTCATCGCCGTACCTCATAATTCTAATCTCAGTCAAGGAGGAACTTTTACTACACGACAGCCTGATGGTCGGCCATATGATGCCGAGTACGCTAAGCTTAGAGCCGAGTATGAACCGCTTGCAGAGATCCATCAAGCCAAAGGCAATAGCGAAGTCACTGCAGCCTTCTGGCCTAATGATGAATACGCTAACTTTGAGAACTACGGACTACCGCCAGATACTATAACAAACTATGTGCGTCATGCTCTGAAGATGGGTATACAGTATGAGGATGAGTTAGGAGTTAATCCATTTAAGTATGGACTAATAGGAAGCACGGATACGCATAATGGAACACCTGGAAATACTGAAGAAGATGATGAGTTTATCGGTAACCATGCCCTACTCGATTTCTTTCATGAGCAACGCTTAGGTAGAGACTTTCCAGGATACGCAACTAGAGTACATCGCATCTTCAATCCAGGAGGATTGACTGGTGTCTGGGCGGGAGCTAATACGCGGCCAGAGATATTCTCAGCACTTAAGAGAAAAGAAACATTTGCGACAAGCGGGACAAGGATAAAAGTGAGATTATTTGCTGGTGAAACATTTGCGAAAGCGGAAGGAGAATATGCATCTTTAGTCACAGAAGGATATGCTAACGGCGTGGCCATGGGCGCAGATTTACCGATGGATACCGAGTCACCAGAGCTACTCATCTGGGCTGTGAAAGATCCGATAGGCGCACCACTCCATCTGTTACAAGTGATCAAGGGATGGGTCGAAGATGGAGAGATGAGGGAAGAAATCTATGATGTGAAAACGACCGACGATGACGGTGCTATCGAGCTCTCAGCTACTTGGGAAGATCCTTCCTTCGATGCTAGTCAAGAGGCCTTCTACTACGTCAGAGTTTTAGAGAAGCCTACTCCTCGATGGTCGCATCTCGACGAACAGCGTTATGATATATCCTATCCTGATGATCTGCCGGATTATGTGCAAGAGAGAGCGTGGTCATCACCTATCTGGTTCACACCAGTGAAGTAAAAAGATTAGCTGGTAAGCCCTATATTGGGTACGAGTTACATCGTATGAAAAATCTAAACCAATGGGCTCTTTGGGCCTTGATAGGAAGTATTCTATCTCTAACAGCCTGTGAAGAGTCGGCTACTATATCTACGCATCAAAAGTCATCAGAAACCGAGCGAACAGCCGGGTATAGTGATACTAAAAATGCGTACTTCGGTGATCTACATATCCATACTAGTTGGTCATTTGATGCCTTCATCTATAATGTGCGGACTAATCCTGATGACGCCTATAACTTTGGCAAGGGGCTAGCCATCGATCATGTGAGCGGAGAAGAGATACAACTAGGAAGACCACTCGACTTTATGGCAGTCACTGATCATGCTGAGTATATGGGTATCATGATGCAGATGCTGGACTCCGAAAGTCCGATTTCTAAATTAGAAATAGCAAAGCAAATTACCAACCCTCAACGCGATACCAGCCGCGCAGCTTTTGGAGCTATTGGCTTTTCTATAGCGCGCAACGAACCGATGCAAGAGCTCTTACAAAAAGATATTATGAAGGATGTCTGGCAAGAGATCATCGACGCTGCAGATCGCCATAATGAGCCAGGCAAGTTCACCACTTTTGCAGGCTATGAGTGGACTTCCTCTCCTAGCGTACGTGATGCTGAGCTCCCATTTGCAAGAAACATGCATCGCAACATTATTTATAGAAACACAGAGCATCTCAGCGAGATTCCATTCTCTTCTTTTGACAGTCAAGATCCTGAAGATCTGTGGAAGTGGATGGATAACGAAAGATCAAAAGGTATAGATCTTTTTGCCATACCTCATAATCAAAATATGAGCGATGGACTGATGTATAATTTGAAAGGGATGACCTCCGGTAAAGATCTGGATAACGCCTATGCAGAAACTAGAACTCGTAACGAACCTATACATGAGGTAAGTCAGATCAAAGGCACATCTATGACTCATCCTGAGCTTTCGCCAAATGATGAATTTGCAGATTTTGAAATTTATCCCTTCACCTTTGTTGCTTCTGGATTACCACCAGCCTCACAGGCAGATGGGTCGTATGTACGGCAGGCGCTCAAGCGTGGTGTAGCTATGCAAGATGACTTAGGAGCTAATCCATTTAAGTTTGGATTTATAGGAAGTTCTGATGGACATAACAGTGCAGGCCCTGTAGAAGAAGATAACTACTTCGGCAAACTTGGCAACATCGATATGCTTCCAGAATTTAGAATCGCAGAAGAAAATCTTGTGCTCAATCGAGTAAGGATGAGTGCGGGAGGATTAGCAGGTGTATGGGCTAATGAAAATACAAGAGATGCCATCTTCGATGGCCTTCAAAATCGTGAAACATTTGCTACTTCAGGACCGCGAATAAAAGTGAGATTCTTTGGAGGGTGGGATATAGATGAAGGGTTATTAGAATCTGATGATTGGCTCGCTAAGTCATATAAACAAGCTGTACCGATGGGCATGGACTTAAAATCAGGAGAAGGAAGTCCTTCTTTTGTCATCTGGGCCATTAAGGATCCGGAAAGTGCAAATCTTGATAGAATTCAGCTCATCAAACTTTATAAAGATG
>CAZXIE010000075.1:0-7793 GCA_964640065.1 uncultured Saprospiraceae bacterium | reverse complement strand
GATGGAGCACACATGATGCGCACAAATTAGAAATCGAACCACCAAGTGCTCCACCGAAAGTAATACAGGAAAGAGCTTGGTCATCTCCTATCTGGTACAACGCAAAGTAGTAGATGAAGAGCATCATCAAAGAGCCTTTTTTTCATTTTATACTTCTTGGAGGACTCATCTTTCTGTTGTACGGATTTCTCAATAAAGACACACAGCATCCTGAGGGCTATGACATCGTCATAACTCCTGACCAGCAAGTCAAGATGGCTGTACAATATCAGAAGAACTTCGGCACGTTACCTGATTCTACCATATTGAAAAATCTAGTCGCTGCAGAAATTAAAAATGAGATCTTCTATCGAGAAGCGCTAAGATTAGGATTAGATACGGATGATGAAATCATCAGAAGAAGACTCAAGCAGAAGTACGAATTCATACAGATGGATCAGTTGACTGGTGAGGAGCCAACAGAGAAAGAACTGAAAACATTTTTTGAAAAAAATCAGGATCAATACAAGACCCCTGTGACTTATAGCTTCAACCACCACTACTTCAGTCCAGATAAGAGAACCGATCCGTCAAAGGATGCAATTGCCTTTATGAATAACGGTGGTCCCAGTGATGCATTTCATATACCATCTCCCCTCAGCAACCAAGATATCGACGACCTGAGAAATGCATTTGGATTCCAATTTTCAGAAGAGATCAAAGTACTCGATCAAGAGAAAGCTACTGCAGTGATCAAATCCGGTTTTGGATTACACGTGGTCACGCTTCTTTCTAAAAGTGAGTCTGTAACTCTACCTTATGATGAGGTGAAACCTCAAGTCTATCAAGACTTCCTCAGTCAATCAAGAAACAACACGAATAATGCAGAGTACGATCGTCTTAGAGATCAGTATGATGTAACTGTAGAAGATCTATAATCAGTTACCAACATGCCTGCCTGGCTTCCAGTGAGCAGATAGATGTTCTTGAGCAAACTGTATTGGCTTATCTTCTAATTGTGAAGCCATGGAGTCATTCCATCTATTGAGAAAACCAAAGATCGATATGGTGGCTACGATCTCGACTATCTGTGGTGCTGTGTAGTACTTTTCTAATTCTACATGATGCTCTCTTGTCACTTGATTAGGGACACTCCCAGTTGCTTGTGCTATACTCAATGCCGCCCGCTCTTCATCTGAGAACAAATCAGACGTTTGATACTCTCATACCTTTTGCAACTTCTCTATCGCTACTCCATTCCGATGTGCTGTATGTGCAGTATGCGCTTGACAGTATCTACAGCCCGCGGCATTGCTCACTAGATGAGCTATCAAGTCTTTTAGATATGAAGGGACTTCGAGATGGCTTTCTTTTTTCGCTTTCATCGACAACTTCAGATTCTTGAAGGTTAATTTAAGTGCGTCCAAAGGAGAAGCTTCTGAAGATTGGAAACCTTTGATATTAGCAAAGAGCATAGTGAAAGAACCCAAGATATTGGGCTTCTTATTCATGGCAGTAAGACTGCTTGGTGCGAAGCCCATGCTTTTGTCCGCAGTTTTGAGGATTAGGTCAAATTCTTTCATGGTTCATTAAAAATGTATCAGTTATTATAAAATGCAGAGGATCCACTCCTTACAATATAGGTGTTAGGTAGCTAATTCCACCCCCTAATATTTCCTTGTATTCTCTTTCTTTCGTTATCTACAAGATCTAGAAGTTCTTGAGCTTTCTCAGGGTATTTTTCTATCAAGTTGTGTGATTCGTTATCCAAGTTGAGATTGGTTAGCTGAGGAGGCATCGGAGCCGCAGGACCAAATATGCCAAACATATTCATATGAGTGCCTTGAGCACCTTCATGATACTTGTAGAAACTATCTCTTACCCCCATCACTTGTCCTGTCGGCGCACTGTTATAAAATATATGGTCATGCACATGTGCATGACTTCCAACTATGATAGGAAGCATGCTCGTACCATCTATGACGCGGTCGTCTGGTTTTTCCAAATCAAGCACTTCTAATATAGTTGGATATATATCCATATTTGTAGCTAGTGCGTGACTTACTCTAGGTGTATCTATAAATGCATTTCCAGAGATGATCATGGGTACTCGTTGCCCCCCTTCGAATGTCAATTGCTTTCTACCTCTCAGGTTACCTACACTTCCTTGGACATCACCACCATTATCAGAAGTGATCATGATGAGGGTATTATCTAACAAATCATACTGCGCAAGTGCATCAACGACTCGTCCAACACTCCAGTCCAAGTCTTCTATTACATCTCCATACAAACCACCGTCAGATTTTCCATTTTGACGTGCAGAACTAAAGTGCGGCACATGAGGCATCGAGTGCGCTAAGTACAAGAAGAATGGCTGATCTTGATGGTCAGCTATAAACTCTATGGATTCCTGCGTATAGTTTTCTGTGATCTTACTTTGATCTGATGACGTACCCGTAATGGGTGTATCTTTCGTATAGTAGCCATAGGGAAATTTGTTATCAACTAACTGTTTCTCATCCCGTTCCACTATCTCTTCATTTTTATAAATGTGGAATGGGATCATGTCATTGCTATAACGCCCTCCATAAAACAAGTCGAAGCCAAAGTCATTGGGCAGATGCTCTTTGCGATCACCTAGATGCCACTTCCCTATTAAGGCAGTTGCATATCCCTGAGTTTTAAGAATCTCTGAGATCATGATTTCATCCTTGGCTATTTCATTCTTCTGACCACGGAGCTTTCTCATTTTAGCTATAGCATGACTTTCGGGAAAGAATACGTGATCACCAGAATATGATCGCACGGGATATCTGCCTGTTAACAAACCTGCTCTCGAAGGAGTACAGACTGGCGAGCATGAGTAAAAATTGGTCATCATAATTCCTTCACTAGCCAAGCTATCCATGACAGGAGTCTTGATCAGCTGATTACCATAGCAACTCAGATCACCATAACCAAGATCATCAAAATTAATCAATACGATGTTTGGACGTTTCTGATCAGACGAAATCTTGCTAGCTGACTCTAACCCATCAAGATAAGCTACCTTCTGTTCTAAATGCTCGGGCTCCGTTGGCTCATAGGTAGCAACTTTAAATGGTCGCCAGATGAACCAAAAACAAAGACCGAATAATACTAGAAGAACAACTAAGTATCCTATGATCTTTGCGAATACGCTTACCCATTTTCCTATTCTCTTCATCTCATAATGTTAAAACTTTTGCTTGGAGTCCTCCTCTAACTAGTCATGTGCACTTTCAAATTTCGGAAGCAGCAGCCCCACACCAGCAGCTATCATTACCAATATAGCTCCAGCTATTAGTGCAATATCATAATCACCAGTAGTATCCCATATATATCCAACCAAGGCAGGACTGATGATAGCACCAGTATTAAAAATACTATACATCACACCCGATATAGCTCCATAATGTTTGATCCCAAAATACTTAGCAGTAAAGTACCCGATCAAATCCACCTCTGATCCAACTGCAAAACCTAAAGCAATAGCAGCCCATAAAACATAATCTACGCCTCCGAGGCCAATAGCTAGAAAACCCGAAGCCACGAACAAGAGCAACACTGCCATCACATAAGGAGCAAATATCCGATCGATTAAAAATCCAGTGAGCAACCTTCCTGCCATAACAGCAAGTCCTAGGATAGCTGCATATTCGCCTGCTTTGGCAGGTGTCATCCCTTCATCTTGAAGAAGGGGAATAAAGTTTGGAATGAGTCCCAATATGGCCATGGACGTAATCAGAAAAAAGGCAGCGAGAATTTTAAAATTTCTTGTGGTTACAGCCTCTTTTAATGTCATTCCTGAGAGGATCTTCGCTTCACTTTCTGTATCTGTAAGAGGAGGATGATTTTTTATTAGCGACCACACAATTGGAACACCGATCATCACAATACAAAAGAGAATAAAATAACCTGCTCTCCAGCCTTGCTCAGCGACATAGGGTGTGAGATATTTGTTAGTGAAGAAAGCTCCTAGACCCGTGGATGTTAGAGATATACCTAATGCCAAGCCTTTGTTCTTATCAAACCAAGCGTTCACCACTCTCATAAATCCTAGAGCTGTAGAAGGTAAAGCCATAAGAGCCATGATAATAGAAAGTAGAAAAAACTGCCACAGAGCTCCGTTCATTTTAGAGAACACAAAAAGGCAGCTTCCATATAGTAAAAGTGAGATTGTGGCCATTTTCTTTAGGCCATAGCGGTCGATTAAGCTTCCTGCAAAAGGAGCTCCCAATACTATTGCCAGAGTACTCAAGCCAGTACCCAAACCTATCTGACTTCTGCTCCAACCAAATTCATCTTGCCAAGGCTGTACCCAAATACCTCCAGAATAATAAATGAGTGAAATCATACTCACACCCATTCCTATAAAACAGCCCAAGAGTACTATCCCTCCTCTTCTAAATTCATTTGTGGATGAAGCCATCGCATTTTGTTTTATGTTGGCATTTAGTCAAGCAATGTTCTTTGGGTAGAGTATTCTAATCCGAAACCAAAGTTGTACAGGGGATCTTTGGAATCATAAGGCACATCCTCTTTCTGCGCTTCAACGGCAGCTACAGAAGAGGGTAATTCGAATGGCAACTTCCCTAAAGGTCCAAACTCCCCATATATTAATTCCATAATGATCTCATCACTACAATCAAAGTCGCCTATCAGTGCTGAACTCGCTGCATCAATATCAGGGATAACCGCAGGGCGTTCTAGATTCATAACTGTGATAGTTGGCTTAGTCTTCATCAAGTCTAGATGCTTCTTCTTTTCTTCTGGAGTAAAATCCAATCTACCCTGATGAAAAAATCTCTCTAACATATAAGTGCTCCTTGGATCATAAGGAGTTGTTAGTTTCAGTAAGATGATATCTGCATCTGAAGGATTTGATACGACATTAGCATATTCCTTTGTTGCATCATCTGTAAAGCCTTGCATATAGACTTTTGCATCTTTTTGTATCGGCAGGATATTCCCTTCATTCTTCAAGAGAACTAGAGACCTCCTTTGTGCCTCCTCTCCTTTTTTTCTAAACTCTTCATTTTTATAAATCGCCTCATTTTCTACATCTACATCTACATATGGATCGTCAAAAAGACCCAACGTGAATTTATCTCTCAATATCCTTCTAATCGAAATATCTACTCGGGCTTCTGTTAACCTTCCAGATTCCACTAGCTCAACGATCCAAGAAGGAGTGGCTTCTCCACCGAACATATCTAACCCAGCATCCACTATCTTCTTTGCCCTTTCTATCTCAGAAAGATCTTCTACTCCGTACGCTGCTGCAGGCTTAGCAAAACTATCAGTAACCAATCCCCAATCTGCACAGACAACACCATCGAAGCCATACTTCTCTCTGAGTAAACCGGTTATAATATCCTTATTGAATCCGAATCCAACATCCTCACTCGTCTGACCAACGGGTACTCCATAATAAGGCATGATCTGAGCTGTCTTCGCCGGAAAGACACCTTTTTCAAAAGGTATCAAGTGATAATCAAAATTATTACCTGGATAAACTTGGTCAGCACCATATGGGAAGTGTGCATCCTCACCATCTTTCTGTGGCCCTCCACCTGCAAAGTGTTTTGTCATGCAGGCCACACTATTGTGGTCCAGCGAATCTCCTTGAAATCCCAAGATGTATGCTTTAGATAACTTGGCACTTAACTCTGCATCTTCTCCAAAGGTGCCATTGACTCTACCCCATCTAGGCTCAGTCGCCAAGTCTGCCATAGGAGACAGAGCCAATCTTATGCCCAAGGCTTTATATTCTTGTCGTGCGATATCACCAAACTCTCTCATCAGGATCGTATCTCCGATAGCGGCAAATCCCAACGTAGATGGCCACTTTGAAAAGAACTGTGTAGGTATAGAAGCTCCAGCATTCTCATGTGCGCTATGTCTAGGATCTGTAGCAATTGTCACTGGTATGCCTAGGCGGGTTCTTTCTGCAAGCTTTTGGATATTATTATTCCAGATAGCCATGGCTTCGGGAGAAGTCGCTTGTATCAGATTGAAGTGATTCATCTTCTTACTTGCGACCATAGATGAATTACTCTCCAATGCAAAAGTCAATGGGTCTTTGAGCGTACCCATTTCGTTTAGAGAACCATCCATGTTCATACCCGTCATCGTGATGAACATCAAGCCTGCTTTTTCTTCAAGGTTGAGTTGACTTAATAAGTCCTCAACTCTAGCTTCAGTCGAAGCCCTAGGGTCTTCATATATATCTAAACTGCCATTCTTGTTCAGATCTCTAAATTCGAGTCCACTTACAACAAGCGTTTTTGCTTCTTCACCAAGTAGTTTCATATTGGATTTAGAGGCGAGGTTCCATTTTATAAAAAAGAAGAGGGCTACTAATATCCCAATCACCAACAAGCTTAATAATCCATACCCTATATACCTGAGAACTTTTCTCATATCTCGACATTCACCTTTGCGTTACGAAATGTATTATATACCTCTGGCAATACCTCCGCCAGATTATGAAACTCCTGTGAACAATGGTGAAACATATTTACACCAACATCTTCTGGGATCAGTCTTTTCTTGACATAGGGTTTGTTTAAAATTAGATCTAAATTGACCTCCTCAGACTTATCTATTTTATAGATCTTATTACCTATCCAAAACCGACTTCGCATCTCTACTCCTTCATCAGTCGTTCTCACAAAGTGAACCATTTCTGATCCCCAACTTCCCATAGCCGGGTCACCTACTCTCGCACATATGATCGTCTCCTTAGTCCGATCCAATCGATTAACATCAAAACCGAATTCGGATGGGTGCATAAAATCAATGAGTATGTCATCAGCTCCCGAACCAAGATCCTCATTGACAAGATGTGTACTCAGGTGTAAGCGCTCGCTATAAGTTTTTGTAGTATCAGTATAAGATCCTCTGAAATAAGAAGATATATCAAAGTGCATATCAGGATACCATATCTGATACCTCTGACCTTCGGCCGCATGCCACCAAAACCACCAGTCAATCATATCAAGTGTGACATTCGGCATCTTCGTCAAGACAGATACATATACAGTCCCATCCTCAAGCCGAGTAAATCCATTTTCGGTAGGTAGATAACCTGGTTTCAATAATTGATTGACATCTTCTCTTTTCAGGATGGATGCAACCGATATCTCAGTTTTGTTTTCCAAGATATCAATATGCTCCTGCGGCATAGGTGCATTAGGTCTGTTTAAGTAATTGTCTATGTTTCCTATTTTGACATACTCGCTTTCTTGAATTTTCTCTCCTACATAGGTATTCAAATCTATAGGAGAAGGTTTCAAGAAGTAACCGACAATAAGTAATAAGACAAGGAAGCCCAATGCTATTTTCAATATCTTTTTCATCAACATGTTGTTAAATTTTATTCGGGGATCACAGGGATCTGGAGATAACTCTCATATTGACCTCCCATGTGAATTGTTTCCACCCCGAATTTTGATTTTCGGCTAGTTAATCCTGTTGCCATCAATGTCGCTTTAGAATCTCCCGCTACGATCATGAGTAAGCGACTTCCTTTTTCGAATACCATCGAGGTAGGCCATACTTCTATTTGTAACTCGACGACTTCATCTGGGGTAAGCATTTGCCGCTGACCATGAGTATGATAGGGCCTCGAGGTAGTAGATTTCTCAATATCTAATGCTCTATGTGATGCTCTCAATCTACCTGCTGTCAAGACTTCTTTGTCTCCAGTTTTAGTGATCTTTAATAAGGTCACATGAGGAAAGGCATCTTCTATGGTGGTGGATAACCAAAGGTTGGCCATGACTTCT
>CAZXIE010000074.1:0-17961 GCA_964640065.1 uncultured Saprospiraceae bacterium | reverse complement strand
AAACGAACAAGTGGATCAGTAAATCTGCCCTCAAATAGAAATTTTGAAATTAACTCTGGCTCTTCCGAATGTCCATTCTTAACCAGTGCAAGTTGCTCTTGTGATATAAGTGAAAGTTCATCTTTATAATTAAAAAATGGAAGAGCATTCTCCAGAAAATCAACATCACCATGTTCTGAATGTAAGTTGAGTTGTCTTAAATTGTAAGACTCTGCTAATATCCACATGGAGATATTTTCATACCATTTCACTAATTCCCTAGAAGTGTTATTAAAGAGACTATCTATCCAAGTGACATTTGACTTTGAATTATGGTTGCTAAATAACAATGTAAAGGCCGCCCTTGCTTTATAATATCCTACCCAAGGGTTAAGCGTCTCCTTATCACTCATCACCTTCTGATAATACTTCTCACTTTGATCATAAAGATTACGACGATTAAGACTTTCTACTTTCAGCATATCCATGCGTAGGTCTTGCTCTTGCAAATCTGACCACACCCAGTAATCTTCCACTTGCCCTGAAAGAACAGACATCAGGTTTTGTATCTGCTTCTTGGAAGTGTTCTTGAAGTCCTTTTTCTGAAGATCAAGTACACTAAGGTCTCCTTGATCTAATTTTTTTCTTGATGATGCCACAACTTCAAATAGGTTCAAAGCATCATGTCCTTCTCTATAGATTCCTCGTAGATATCGTGCGAATAGACGCCAGTCTTGTTTTGAGAATTTGTCTAGATATCGAAATAATTTGGGTTGGTGCATGAAAATTAAATCAAGGATTAAAGTTAGTCTAATATACTGATTTATAGATACTTAAAATAAATGAAACTAGATATACTATAGGAAATTTGAATAAAATGTATAGTGGTTTTTCTCTAGTCACATTTTACCTTTCTATCCTCAACTGCGTATCATGAATCCTTCTTTCAACAATCACTTAGCTCTGATAGGAGCATCACATATCACCCAAAGAGAAAAAGAGATCCTTTCTCTCGTGTGTGATGGATACTCATCCAAGGAAATAGGCTCCAAGCTCTATATCTCTCCTCATACGGTCGAATCTCATAAAAGAAACCTCATGGCCAAATACGCCGCACGGAACACCGTGCATCTGGCTGTATTGGCAGAACGGTACCAGATATACAGTAAAACAAAACTGATTTGAAAGCATAAAATATGCTATGTCTCTTGGAGAGTATTATAATCTAGTAGAACACAATACTTACTTAGACATTATTAGAATGAGCCCTTCCCACAGGGCTCATTTTTTTATTTACTGTACCACTCTTTGAGTACTGCGAGAGCTGTCGTGCGCTGCGGAGTAAAATAAACTTCATTGGGTCTGCTAGTGCGTCCTCGCCTTTGTGCTCTTTGTCGCCTTCTTTCAAATCTAGCTTCAAAGTAGTCATCGAAACTGTTGTACTTATAGGTAGAGTGAAACCACTTCCAGATAAATATGCCATCGAACCAGGGCTCGTCCCAAAGTGACTCAAAGAGTGCTTCGTAACACGCCGTCTGCGTTTCTTCAGAACGAATCACACTCTCATCCATATCTTGTGGCCATGTCCAAGGTTCTATGGCAGCATCGGCCGTATTCTTATAACCAATCTCTGTGAAGACTATCTGCTTCTTATATTTTTCTGCTAGATTCTTGAGTCGTTTCTTATGCTTAGACCATGACTTCTTAATCTCCCTTTTCTTAGGATTATTCTTGTTGGACAGTGGAAAATAAGCCTGTAGTCCTATAAAGTCGAGATCATCCCAAAACTCTATATCCTCGTACTCCTTGTACCAGTTGCCTGCATAAGTGATCTGCCCGTTGTATACTGCTCTTATCTCTTTGATGATCGCCCTCCACCTATCCGTATGCTTTACTGTCTTATATAATTCTGTACCAATACAAAGAGCTTCTATATCATTCTGTTCTGCTAGACGCGCATAATGTAAAATCCAATCTCCATAACTCGCAAACCACTGATCCCACTCTTCATTGGACTTCATCTTGATGTCGGCTCGAAACTTTCCGTCTTCTCCTCGGCGCAACCAGATGTGAGGTTTGAGTATAGTCTTAATCCCTTTTTGCTTCGCTAACTTGGTGGTATGTGCTATCCCTCTATCCGTACCTCCCCACGATGATCTCTGATTGCTAAGTATAACCTCTGGTGATTGGTGGCCTTCCATCCATCCGAAGGGCGTCTGGGAGATCCAGTTAGTGCCTACCTCGAGGACTTGATCCATGTTATGAGTAGCTACCGAATCTCCTGCTACCCAACAAACACCTTTCATCGAAGGTGGTGATTTGTCAAAATAATGTTCATCAGTACTTTCTGGAGAGCTATTGTTATAGGCTATAACGGAAAGGCCTGAAACGACCATCAAGACTACACTAAATACCATTTTCATATGCAGCAAACTTACCCGATTATAACAAGATGATAAGAGAGAAAATTTTGAAAGAAGCTAATCTTTTAAAGTTTGATATACTTCTACTACCATCCCGGAGGGACTTAACAGAGACATGCATAAAATCGACCCAAGAACAGGGTCTGTTATCTTACGTGGTGTACGATACACTTTGTTTTGAGAGGCGTGCGCTCGAGCAAGAATCTCCCCGAGGTCATTTGTTTCATAAGATGACATGACCCATCCGATATTAGGGAATCTCGCTACAACTTCGTTTTCATGACCTTCTTCTTCTAGTCTCTCAAGGCGTATGGCAGAATGAGTTGACTCAGGACTTTTGATGATGATGTCATCATCGACCAACTTAGCTTCTTTGCCAAGTACCTTGGTGTAAAAATCTACTTCTTCAATATATTGATCTGAGGCAATATTTAAGAGCTCTTCTACTCCTTCAAAAGAAGGTATGACCGGTTTTACCTCACGAGAGTCTTCGTCAGATATGGGTTTGATAAACAATTGATCTTGTTCTTCATGCTCACACTCGAGTGACTTTACGCCTATGAGTGAGCTGCCATGATCTGTCTGCATGCCATGAGAGACAAGCCTCATTTTTATTTTCTCATTGGGTAAGAGAGCTTCATAAACTTCAAGGGTCTGAACGTTAGGAAGACCCCAATACAACTTCATGGATTCGAGATCTTCATTTACGACAGTGGGAACGGGAGTACAGACTACTCCTTTATCTCTGAGCTGAGTAATCACACTTTCCACATCAGAACAGCACCATGTAATGACGCTTAAGGGACCAGTGAGATCTTTGAGTTTGTTTTGCTTTGACACGTACTAAATTGAATAAATCATCATGTCATTGCGATTTCGCGTTGCCTTACTTTCATCATATCCACTACTTCTGGGTACGAATACACGCCAGATACCTTCCCCTCTTGCAATTCATAAATTCTGTGACACTTTTCTAATGTAGAAATTCGGTGAGCAACTATGATCACTGTTTTTCCTATTTGCGTTAAGTGATTGATACTTTCTACGACCGCTTTTTCGGTCTCCCCGTCTAATGCACTAGTGACTTCATCAAAAATTAATATCTCAGCATCCTTGTAAAGTGCTCTCGCTATACCGATGCGTTGTTTCTGACCACCGGACAAGTTAACACCATTCTCGCCAAGTAGGAGATCAGATCCTTTGGGATGTGTATTGAGAAAATCGTCTAACTGAGCATCTTTAATGCTTTTAGCAAACTTTTCTTCGTCTACATCATCATCGCCAAAAGCGATATTGCTTTTCACGGTATCGTTAAAGATGAAGATTTCTTGTTGAACATAACCGATTATCTTCTGAAAAGAGGGGCTCAACTTTTGATCGATATGGTTTCCATCGATCAGTATTTGTCCAGTACTCTCTTCTAGTAGTCGAAGGATAATTTTTAGCAAAGTCGATTTGCCAGATCCTGAAGAACCTATGAAACCAATCGTCTCTCCTTTCTTTATATCGAATGAAACGTCATTTAGCACTTTTTCTTCATCTTCCGGATATTGATAAGAGAGGTTCCTAAATTGAATTTCATTTTTGAATTCCGTGGCTGGGACCTTCTCAAAAGCAGATAATGTAGAATGTCTTATCGCTTTGAGTTCATCAAATACGAAACTAGAATTCTTCATTGTGAGTAGTCCATTCAATACTCTATTAAAAGACGGTAAGAATTTATAAGCAGCGGCTGCAAAAAGTCCTAACAATTGTAAGATCGAAGCTCGATCAATATCTAGAGCATATGCATATCCAAAAATGACTAAAATGCCAAGACCAAAAATGATGTCATTAGTTCGTTGGTTCAGCTTCTGATAAATCCCATAGAACAAGATGTCTTGCGTGTTCAGTTTCTTTTGAAGGTCTATATATTTTTCAAGCATCTCATTTTCAAAATTGCCAAGTTTTATGTCCACGTAAGCATTCATAGATTCAAAAACCTTTGCATAGTTTTTAGGGGCAATGGTATTACGTTGTATACCGATCTCTCTAGCACGATTTTTAGAGAAATTATATATCACGTAAAATGTTGGAATGATCGCTAAAAAAAGTAGCGCACACGCTACTGGATTGAAGAAAAGCAAGACAACGAATATGATAGTTACCACAACTATCTCTGTACCCATAATTAGAAACGTATTTAAAAAATGGGAGGCAAACCTCATCGGGACGTCGACGATAGAATACACCTTCTTTCCTGATGTACTGTCTTTTATAAAAAGGTATCCGCGGTCATAGAAGTGTTTGAACATTTTTTTATTCAACCTCAATGAGACGTTATACGCAAACTTTGATTGGATATACCCGATCCAAATACTAACCGCATTTTTCAGAATGAAAGCGGCAAAGATGATGATGGAGAGATAAAACAAAAATGCCATCTGATTGACCGCGCCTGAGAGATCATAAAGATCGCGAAGCTTACTATTAAAATAGTACTGAACCTCTGATTGACTAGCACTCCTTACATACTCCGCACCGTCGAAAATACTTTCCTCCAAAGCACTAAAGATGAGCATTGCTATAGTCGCAAGCCCTGCAAAATCAAAGATGGCATTTACCAGAAGTAAAAGGATCATGACCATAGCCCTTCTCTTCTGATCATAGTCGAGTACATCCTTTACCTTAAAGAAGGCACTGACTATAGGATTATGCATGAATGGGTTCTTCACGTTCTACGGCTAGTAAAGCTAATTAATCTTCTGAAAGACAAATATATACATATTAAAAAACTTTTAATCTGTTGTTGCAAATATCAACTCTCAGCTTTAGCTACAGTTGTTATCTCCAATATATTCAATAAGATTCCATCGCAAAAGAAGTAAAATAAGACATGGTCAAAACTTTTCTGAGCATAAATTAGTCCATCACATTAGATTTGCGTCTGTTATGAAAATACCCTTCTCAAAATATCATGGTACTGGAAATGACTTCGTCATTATCGATCAAACCGAAGACGAGTACATTACTTCCGAACAGAACGAACTCATAGCGAGCATCTGTCATAGAAGATACGGCATCGGTGCTGATGGTCTGATGCTTATACAGAGACATCCAGAAGCCGACTTCGAGATGATCTACTTTAATTCTGATGGCCGTACATCTTCTATGTGTGGTAATGGAGGGCGGTGCATAGCGAGTATGGCTTATCGTCTCGGCATGCTAGGTGAATCCGGTACTTTCATGGCTGTTGATGGCATACACGAAGTTCAAATCTTAGATCCGCAACTAGTATCTCTCAAGATGTCGGATGTAGGATCTATCACACCTACCAACGATGACTTTACATTAGACACCGGGTCTCCACACTTTATTAGGTTAGTAGATGATGTCAATATCTTAGATGTCTACTCAGAAGGAAAGCGTGTCAGAAATAGTGAAGCATATCAAGCAGAAGGTATCAATGTCAACTTCGTTGAGCAGCGTGGTGGTACGATAGCGGTGCGCACCTATGAGCGAGGTGTGGAAGATGAGACATTCTCGTGTGGTACAGGAGTAGTGGCGTCAGCGATCGTACATGCAGCTACGTCTAAAGAACCACTAGAACAGGTTGACATCAGAACAAAAGGTGGGAAGTTGTCAGTGCACTTCACCAAGTCTGAGAATGGGTATGAGGATATCTGGTTAACAGGCCCTGCTGTACATGTCTTTGATGGCTTCTTCAGAACTTCTTAAAGTTCGAGTTCTAGATTAGTTTTTGCATTCTTGAGTTCTCCTAAGGCATGAAGGTCTTTGAGTTTATTGGCGACTGTGATGCCTTCATCATATATTTTGAGGGCTTTTTCAGATTCATCCATTTCAGCATAAAGGCCAGCTAAATGATAATAGAGCCCAACATAATCGGGTGATTTTCCTTTTAATAGTAGATAATGGTCAAGGGAATCCTGTAAAAGCCCTAGTTTGCTGTATTCTTGAGCTAATGCGTATAGAACGAAATCATCCTCAGGATCTTCAGCATGAAGAGCTTTCAAGTGTTCAAGTCGCCAATTATCCATATTTACGTTAGTGCCAATTAAGATATACATTTGCGCAAGCGAAAAGAAAAAATCCAAGCTCACGCAGCTTATAAAATTGTAAAAAAATAAAGATGAAGATACTCGTATGTATCACTAAGACGCCAGAGACAACGGCTAAAATCGCCTTTGCTGAAGGAGATACAAAATTAGACACCAATGGTATACAGTTTATCATGAATCCTTATGATGAATGGTACGCACTTGTGAGAGCTTTAGAGTTAAAGGAACAACATGGAGGAACAGTAACAGCCATCAATGTAGGCCCAGCTGCTAACGACGTTGTGATCCGTAAAGCTCTAGCTATCGGTGCTGATGATGCTGTAAGGATAGACACTGAGGCCATGGGTGCTGATCAAGTAGCCGCAAATATCGCTGGCCATGCAAAAGACAAAGGTTACGATGTGATCTTTACTGGTAAAGAATCCATCGACTATAATGGTTCTGAAGTTGGAGCCATGGTCGCTGAGCATCTCGGTCTTCCATTTGTCTCATATGCATCACACATGGATCATAGTGGAGAGTCGGCAACTATCTCACGAGATATCGAAGGTGGAGTCGAAGTAGTAGAAGTATCAGGTGCAATAGTCATCAGTGCCTCGAAAGGTCTCGCTGAGCAGCGCATACCTAATATGAGAGGTATCATGATGGCCAAGAGAAAGCCACTCAATGTGGAAGCTCCAACATCAACAGATAGCAAAGTAAGTGTCGTATCATATGAGATGCCTCCTGCAAAGCAAGGAGTAAAAATGATCGACGCCGAAAACATGGATGAGCTTGTACGCTTACTCAAAGAAGAAGCGAAAGTCATCTAAACATCCCCTAACTAATCTTTAAAAAGAAATAATATGTCAGTACTAGTTCTAGCTGAAAGTCCAAAAGGAATGTTTAAAAAAGCTGCTTTCGAAGCAGTACACTATGGACACAAAGCAGCTCAATCTCTTGGTGGAGATTGCATAGCATTAGTCATCGGAGCGGCGGAAAATGCCGGAGTACTTGGTACTTATGGAGCATCAAAGGTGATCCAGATAGCCGATTATAGCGGTGGTGCAGATGCTAGCGCATATGCCAATATCATAGCTCAAGTTGCCAGTCAAGTTGGCGCACATACAGTCGTAGTGAATCACTCGTCTACAGGTAAGTCTGTGGCTGGTAGAGTAGCTGTAAGGATGGATGCTGGTATCGCCAGCCAAGTAAACGCTGTACCCGAAGCTGCTGGTGGTGGTATCACAGTTACTAAACCAGTGTTCAGCGGAAAAGCATTTGCTAAGCTTCAGATATCTGGGGACAAGCGTGTGCTATCGCTTATGGGCAATGCGATACCTCTAGAAGAAGTCGGAGCGGCCTGTAGTGTCGAGAATGCATCTATAGAGATACCAGCTTCATCAGTAACGGTAAAAGAAACTAAGACGGTAGATGGTGAAGTACCACTACCAGAGGCAGAGTTAGTCGTGAGTGCAGGTCGCGGTATGAAGGGTCCCGAAAACTGGGGCATCATAGAAGATCTAGCAAAGACCATTGGAGCTACAACAGCCTGCTCTCGACCTGTGGCAGATACAGGATGGAGACCACACCATGAGCACGTAGGACAGACTGGTGTCGCTATCAGACCGAACTTGTATATAGCAGCAGGTATATCTGGAGCGATCCAACATCTAGCTGGTGTGAATAGCTCTAAGTGTATCGTCGTCATCAACAAAGATCCTGAAGCACCTTTCTTCAAGGCTGCTGATTATGGCATCTGCGCTGACTTATTCGATGTAGTACCAAGATTAACAGAGGCATTTAAGAAAGCTCAGGCTGAATAAAAACTAAGGAGCTTACTCCGCGGTTTTTATAATTTTTTCTTGCCAGACATATCCAGATCTACCTTGTAGTCGAAGGATATATGTGCCATCGGGATGATCGGTGAGGTGGATGCTTTTTGCAAATGCTGAAGTAGAGCTAATCAACTCATGCAGTATCAACTCGCCTTTAGGAGAAAAGACATCTAGCATATACGTGTCGGTAGCTAGATCACTAGCACGCAGTTCGTATATACCAGGTCCTGGATTAGGAGAGATAGATATGAGTTCTGGCTCCTGTAAGTCAACAGATGATGTGATGATGCTAAACTCCATCCAGTTCATATTGAACAAGGAAGCTTCGATCCTTACTCTAAGTTGGTGGCGACCCTCGGGAAGTCGGATCTGACTGCTTGTCGTCCTCCATGCTTGCCAGTCCCCGGTTGCCTCAAATCGAGTAAGGTCTAATGAAGTTTCTACTTCATCTTCGATAATCGATATCGAGACAGCACCTTGCTCACTTAGAGCAGCTGTTCTATATTCGATGAGGTAGGTACCAGTCTGCGCCACATCTATGAAGTAATCAAGAAAATCTCCTTGATCTAAAAATCCAATGTTCTGTCCTCCTCCTTCGTCATTCGTACTTTCTAGTTCTATCCCTGACTGATTGAAAAAGTCCTCCGCTTCTACCCTACCCGGGATAACATGGACTATAGCCACGTCATTTTCAACTTGCACCTCGCCGAATGCCATTAGAGGCGTATTATCTATGCCTGTAAGAGTATTCCCTCCATAGGCTATCCTGATAACATCTGAGGTAGTGATAGTTTGGTTTATCTGGATGATGATTCTTCGTGGATTCTCGGGATCTATGAAGATCTGATCTGGTGATATTCTGATACCATTGATAGTTAGAGTAAAGTCATCGGCCAAAAGGTCTGAGTTAGTGATCATTGGTTTATTCAGTACAACCTGTATCGCTTGTTCTCCGATGGTGGATGAGCTTAGATATTGGGTATTCACATCAGTGGGGTCGCCTTTCCTGACAAACTCATAGCTACCTACATTAAATTCTGCTTCATCTATAAAAAATCGAAAGTGGTCGTCATTATGAAAGAGGACGACGTCAGGAACGGACACAGTCGTCCAAGTCTGCCATCCGCCAGTATTCGTCACATCGATCACTCTTGACAATGGGACTTCTCCTATATTGAGATGAAACTTTCCACTTTCTTGAGTCGCTACTCTTACTCGCACATCATATATCCCAGTCTCTATCTGAGCACTATACTTGATCCACTCGTCAGCTGCGGTCCAGCCAATATTAAATCCATTACTCTTGGTAATATCCATGGATCTCTCCATATCCACGCCGTCATTGCGCAGCGTCCAACCATTATTCCACGCTGTAAAGTTGCCAGTAGAGACGTGGAAGTTAGCGACCTGATTATCGTCATAGGCAGTGCCTTGTGATCCCAGATCATAATCACTTGCGTAAATAATCCCTGGGATAAAATTAGGTGCATATCGTAGGGTCTGCTCATCATCTATCTGTCTAAACATCGCGTCGATCACATCATTCTGATAAAGACAGTTTTCGATCTTTAGTAATTCTGTGAGCTGCATGAGAGTAGCAGTTGCTTCTTCTCGTGAAGGGACAGCACCTCCATTATTCCAAAAGTCAAGTAATCTTTGGTAGCCATCAGTCTTAATGATCGAGAGTGGGCCAGCTATATCTTCGACTTTCTTCATTGGCCACCATGCCCAGCCCATATTATGCGACTCTAGAAGTCTAATTGCATCTCGAAACCATACGTTAGAGTTTTCTCCTGACTCTCCAAAGTAAATAGGCACATCATATCGATCTCTGATATCGATCACCCATTGGATAGATTGCTGATCGTTGATCGACCAGTACTTATGAGGACTATATACTAGATTATCGTCCCAAGGTGGTGTTAGGTTCGTAAAGTCATTAGCGAACCAGTTGCCTTCTATGAAGAGTATATGTCTTTGATCGACTTCTCTGATGGCTTCTGTCAGGCGCATATAGATATCTCTGAGCGGCTGATTGTTATCGAGCTGCCAGTTGGTCTCATTGATCAAGTCATAACCTCCTATCCACGGCTCATCTTCATAGTGCTCTGCTAGTCGACGCCAGAGAGCAACAGTCTTCGTGCGATTAGCTTCGGACTCCCATAATGACGGTTTGCTAGTATCATAATCCGATATGCCCTCATCTCTGCCTTGTCCTCCTGGAGCGGCATGTAGATCTAGGATGAGATACATCTCGTTAGCTGCACACCATGACAGAAGACTATCTGTCATGATCAGTCCTTCTTCTAACCATGTTTGTTCTCCAGGTATAGGTTCTTCTTCTATCGGCAAGGTGAAGAGATTATAGTGCATAGGAAGACGTATAGAGTTGAATCCCCAACTCTTCAAAGAGTCGATATCTTCTCGAGTTACATGATTATCAAGCCATGCTTCATAAAACGCGTCCTTGCCCTCCTCTCCTATCAGGTCGGTTATGTGCTGCTCGATTTTATGCTGGGCATTAGCAAATCCTGCGGTCTGCAGCATGTATCCCTCTTGTAGCATCCAGCCACCAAGGCCCATGCCTCTGAGGATGACATTATTACCATTTTCATCAACGATATTTTTCCCTTCTGCTCTAAGAAATCCTTGCGCTTCGATATAGTTTTCTCCAGGAAATATGAGACCTAAGAGGACGAAGATGAATATAACTAAACTGCGCATCATAGCTGAAAATAGAACTTTTCCATGAAGCCCTCTGAAGAAGGAAGGGAATTATATTGCTTCTTTCGAGAAAAAACTAAAACGTGATTGTCCATAACTACGGACTTCATGGCAAAGCTCGTTCTGTTCGAATGAGGTATCACTACCGTGCTCTATGACCAATGTATTCTTACATACTGAACTTTCCATGATACGAACAGGCAAGTCGGCTATCCAAGGCAGAGCATAGGGTGGATCAGCAAAAATGAAGTCAAATGAATCTTCCACCGAAGAGAGATATGACTTCACATCTTTCTTGATGACTGTTATGCGATCATCCACACCAAGTAACGAGGCTTGCTCTTTGACCCATCTTACACTCGGATAGTACTTATCAACATAGACCACCTTCTCACATCCCCGTGACAGAAACTCTAGACTGTGCATGCCTGTACCTCCAAATAAATCTAGCATCGCAGTCTCTTCGAAGTCTATGCGGTTCGCAAGTATGTTGTAGAGAGCTTCTTTAGCGATATCTGTGGTCGGGCGGGTCGGCCATTTTTTCATTGGCGGGTTCAAGATCCTGCCACCCAACTCACCACCTATGATTCGCATCTGTAGATACTTTCGAGGTGATAGTTAGAGCCTAAAAATTCTGTTGGGTAGTATTTGCTCAGCAAGCGGCTCGTCTTCCCATGCTCTGAAAAATCTCCTGACAATCCGATGATGCAGTCCTTCATATGAGTATGCCTTTCAGTTACTAGACTAATATTATAAAGGGTACTGACGGGACTAGGACTAGTTGATACATGAAAGGCCATAAGCTTTCCTTCCTTAACAGCTAGAAGTAGAGTTTTTTGATCTTGTCCATGTAGATGGATCACACTAGTATAAGTGCTAGTAAGAGATTGGTAAAGTGATTTGATGAGATGACTCACCTTAGAAGTAGAAGTATATGCCGAAAGTTTTTGTAGATCTGAAGTCGGAACGCCATAACAGATATATGCCTCTGTGCCTGCCATATAATCAGACATATAGGTAAGTGCCAAAGAATCTAACGTGCCATCACCATCCAAATACATCTTTATCTGAGAGGCATCAAAGTCATCTTTAGGGACGATCGTCATATGATCTGTCCAAACAGCAACTTTTGATTTAGATCTATCTATGGAAGCATCTGATAAGTCGTCTAGACCACTATCCAGTACCATCATGCCTCTCTTACTCACCTTATGATCTACAGGATCGAATAGGGCATAAAAAAAACTGTCCGCATCTAACAATGCGGACAGCGTATATCTCTTTGAATCGGAAGTAGACAAATCCTTCCTGTGATTTACTTCCAGTTACCTTCTAGGTTCGGAGAGTTTAAACTTCCAAATCCTAATCTAGCAGCAGGGTTATAATCCTTCTGAAACATTGAAAATCTCGGGTCACTAAATTCTCCCATAAAATCACTCCATTTTGTCATGACTTCGAGGACAGGAACGAGTGTCTGCTGGTATGTCGTTGTATCCGCCACCATGGTAAATCTCTTAGATTTATCGGTATATGGCACAAAAGGTAGATCTCCAAGATCTATACCCATGGCATCTATAGAGTCCTTCGCACTTCTCAGTATGAGATTAGTGATAAACTTATCTGGATTGTCCGGATCTTCAGGATCAGCGACTAGCTGACGGATAGGTATGCTATCATTTGTGAGTACATAAGCGAGAGTATCAAAAGTTCCAGCATACTCACCTTTGATATCTCGATAGATTTCTTGCGCCTTTCTGATTTCTGTGAGCTTATCCGTGACTACAGTTTTTCGAGAGTCAAGTTCATCTTTGAACTTTATAGGCTCATTAATTCCATAATATAGAAGATAGGCCAGTAGTACTACCGCCCCTAAGATTAACAAGTTGATCAAGTACTTCATTCTCTAGTTATATGTTGGACCACTTTCGTAAATACTTCGAAAAAAGCCCATGGTTCTTCAAGTAAAGTCCCACCTAGTTGGGGTGGGTTCCATATCAAAAAGAAGCTACCTTCGTTCCTCTTGAGTACTCACAATAATACTATTAATTCTAAAAAATCCCATCGAGGACAATTTTAAATTCGGCAGCTTATGTCCCCACCTACAGTCATATTAGCTATAGAGTCCTCTTGTGATGACACTTCTGCGGCTATAATCGTGGATGGACAGGTAAAAAGTAACCTTATCGCCAACCAAGATGTCCATAAAAAATATGGTGGTGTCGTCCCCGAATTAGCCTCTAGAGAGCACCATCAAAAGATTGTCCCTGTAGTAGATGCAGCTTTTAGCCAAGCTGGTGTGTCGAAGAGGGATTTATCTGCAGTCGCATTTACACAAGGACCCGGACTTCTTGGTAGTTTGCTTGTTGGATGCTCTTTTGCCAAGGGACTTGCCTTGAGTTTAGATCTGCCGCTGATCGCGGTCAATCACATGGCTGCTCACGTGCTGGCTCATTTTGTAGAGGACCCTCGGCCTACCTTCCCCTTTATCTGTCTGACGGTCTCAGGAGGTCACACTCAGATTGTGAGAGTTGAAGACGTAGATGATATGACGGTTATCGGACAGACTATAGATGATGCTGCAGGAGAAGCCTTCGATAAGATCGGCAAGTACCTAGGGCTAGACTATCCCGCTGGACCTATCATCGACAAGTTAGCTCAAAAAGGCGAGGCTGTATACTCATTTACCAAGCCTCGGGTTGGAGATCTCGACTTCAGCTTTAGTGGCCTAAAGACTGCTGTCATGTATTTCTTAAGAGATCAAAAGAAAGCAGATCCAGCTTTTATCACTAGTAATCTCAATGATATCTGTTCCTCCGTACAGTCGACGATCATCGAGATCTTAATCAATAAACTCATCGCAGCAAGTCAACAAGAGGGCATCACTCAGATCGGCATAGCTGGTGGCGTATCTGCTAATAGTGGATTAAGAGCTCGACTTAAAAAGGAAGCTGCTGAAAGAGGATGGCAGACGTACATCCCTGCGATCCAGTATTGCACTGATAACGGTGGCATGATCGCACAAGCTGCACACTACCTGTATGAAAGAAAAGTCTTTGTCGACCAGAGTGTTACTCCAGATCCGAGGATGAAGATATAGTGCACCTGACCCAACATTTGCGGAAGCGATATGAAATCAGTCCACTGTGAGACGAGAGATAAAGTTCTGCTTACCATCTATCCACATCACCATCTTATAGATCCCAGGATCTAATTTCTTCGTCTGGAGACGCTTGTAGTGATCCCCGTGATCCGTATAGTGATGATCGACCAACCTAGTGACTAGGCGATCAGACCGGTCGTATAACTCGAGTAGCACGTGCCCAGGATCTTGAAGATGCAGATGCACAGTCTGGACGCTGCGATGTTCCAACTGATATACTTCTAACTGATTAGGCTGTCTCGGAGACTGGAGGAGTATGGGTTCCTTAGTTTGATCTACGATAGCATGAAGCTTCAATCCTTCATTGTTTCTCCATAACTCTTCAGGACAGTCTTCTATCTGAGCATCGAGGGATCCTCCTTCTGCTACTTCAAATCCCGCTTCCATCACAATCTGCATACCTGCTCTATAGTGCACATCTCCGCCGTCTAGGACATTGCCTTGAGACATCAGCGCTGAGATGGCATGATAAGTCTCTGGTGTCATATCTTCTTGAGTGATGAAGAGAGTATCCACTCCGCAGTCCAATTCCTCGATAGTATATCCTTCGCATACGCAAGATTCCGTCATGTGATCTTGATAGGTATTAGCATCGCCGTCATCACACTTACTTCCTCTTTCAGTACAAGTACTAATCGAGAAGGTGGCTTTGCTTATCCCCCTGCACACCGTCACGTCATCTTGAGAGGAAAACATGATATATCGAGCTGATATATTTTGAAAGTCTGGACCATCAAATCCTAAGTAGTCGGTAACACCTGGAGCTAACGGCCAGGTATATGTACCTAGATTAAACCAGGTAACGCCATCTTGGCTATAGTCTACTTCTACCTGGGAAAAGCCATGATCAGTTTCTCCGGGTACATTATAATTCCATACTCGAGTAGGTCCGATCAGATACGTCGCACCAAGATCATAATGAATCCAGTGCTGCCCCGATCTTTCAGCGACATGAGGGTTATCTCCTGGATCGCAAGAAAGCCAGCCATCATCTGCTCGAGTGGATAACTGATCAGATGTCTCGCAGTAATCATAAGGATCATAGTTGGCACTAGGGTCATCACAATCGACTTGTGGAGTACATGGTATCCCTGCGCAAGAACAATCAGCTTGGATCTGGTCTGAAGCTGTCAATGGATCGCCATCATCACAAGCATATCCTGTCGGTAGACAAGCCAGCTCATCTTCATAATTATAAAGGAATAACTCTGGTATATGATGCCAACTGGCATCTACGTGTTGAGGACCATTCCAAAAGACATTGACATGGTACCCCCAGGATGGTACAACTTGAAGTACCTTAAAATAATAGAATCGACCTGCTTCAAGACAGATGTCCGTCATCGTCTGTGATCCATCAAACCTCGGATGATCATGGTTAAGTCGACTCACCCCCCACCTAGTATAGATGCTATCTAATGAACTGGTTGGGTCTTCATCTTCACTTAGAAAAAACTTCACCTCTGCTACGCCTGTAATATTAAAGTCATAGCATCCGGTAGTAGGCACAGTCAGATACCCTTCCATCATCATCCCAAAGTCATCATAATCATCTGTCCAGTGCGCTGCAAGACCAGTACGCTGTATCGTTAGTCTATCTGGCATAGTAGGAAAGTCGGGATCTTCTAACAGATTATCTATATCACCTCCTACAACGTCATCATAGAAGTACGCATCTATCTCGCCACGAGCTCCGATATTAGCTCCGAGTGACTCAGGAGTTCCTACACAATTACAAGAGCCGTCCTCTACATCATCTGTGGTCGAAGGATCTCCATCATCACAACTCGTACCCTTAGGCAGACAGACTGGATCACATACATCAGTAAGAAATGGTGATGATATAAGCTGCCAAGTAGTATCTGATACATATGGCCTCTGCCAGAAGATAGCTGCATGATCACCTCCTCCTCCATCGTGATGATGGATCTCAAAGTAATAGAGTTGATCCGCGACGAGATTCACTACAGGTGACGTTTGCTCAGGAAATTTATCGTGCTCCTCAAATCTTGTGTGTCCTGTAACAGAAATTAGAGAATCCAGATTAGCCTTCGAAGCATCACTACTTAGGTAAAAGACTGCTTCATCGTCAGAAGTGATATTAAAAGTAGTCTCGGAGTCTTCCGGTACTGAGATAAATCCTTTGGTTAGCGCTCCATAGTTGTCGTCATAATTTTTAGACGTCATCAAAGAAGTGAGACTCCTGATCTCATCAGGTCCTTGTGGGTACGTGTCGTCCACGTACAAATATTCAATCTGATAAAAATTGATATCCTCCCAATAGTGCCAAGACACTTGCCCAGGCGTGCCTACACACTGACTGTTAGCGATGATCGAAGAGAAGATACCAAGTATGATGAGTGATGTTATGCGAGTCATAAGTCTTAAAGATTGATTAGGCGAAAAGACCGAGAGGGTTAGGGTTGGTATTATAATCGTTGAAGTTGCCGATGTTCGGTAGGATGTACGATAGATCGTTAGTAGATACACCAAACCACAGGGCGAGCTCAGCATAAAATTCATCCACCGATACTTGTGGTATCATCCTTCCTCTTTCATCGAGATTCAGATCATTAGCAAGTGTCAGTTCAGGGTAGTCGCCGAGGACATTACCGCCATTCACAGCACCTCCTATGATCATGGAGTTACCACCCCAAGCATGATCGGACCCTTGACTATTAGAAGTAAGAGTTCTTGCAAAATCAGATATCGTACATATAGCTACTTGATCTTGAAGTCCTAGTTCTTCTAATGCACTATACAGAGATCCTATAGCTCCATCTAGTATCGGCAGCATGCGCTGCTGATTATCCAGTACTTCATCATGATGATCCCATCCTCCAAATGTGGTAAAGAAGGTCTGTCGGTTAGCGCCCATAAAGTCATGAGCACTAATGACATCAGCCATCATCCGTAAGTCTTGTCCTAAGTTGGTATCAGGAAAGACAGTCGCAAATCCAGGCTTACGTCCCAATGCATCTTTAAATAGAGCAACACTTTCTAGAGTCTGACGAGTCAGTGCTCCATACGTGTCATGAAATATGTTAGAGTATACATCTTCTACTAAATTGGATATCGATTCATCTCTTTGTTCTGTCAGGATGCCTGAGTTGGACCAGTAAGGTCTGAATGGCTCTATGCCGATATCATTGATATTGGAGCTATTGCCGACAGCATATTCGACCACAGAGTTTCCAGCTTGAAATCTATTTCTTCCGTCAAGCGAAATATTCATCGAGATCTCCTGTATGCTATTCATGCTCTTGAGGATATCAGCCATGCGCCCCCCTACTCCTACAGCACTTCTGTCCTGAGGTACAGAAGTCTGCCACTGCATGATCTGGTCGGAGTGAGAAAATAATCCAAGAGGTAGATTTTTAAGTCCACTCTCCCACTCTACTCGATTAGCTACAGGCTCGATAAGCGTACCTATATTGGCGACAAAGGCCATTTTATCTTGATCAAAAAGCTGCTTCATGTTTGGCATGGCCTGATGTATGCCGTATGTCTTTCCACCAGTATTAGCTGGTGAGATATCCTGGAGTTGACTTTCACTGAGAGCAAGGTCTCCTCTTATATTTTGATACTGAGTATACTCCGATGGAGTAGTCGGCACTAGAAAATTATGAGAGTCCGCACCCCCTGCAAGTAGTATACAGACGATAGCTTTATAATCCCCATTCGAGCCGATGATATGAGGTCTTGCCGCAGCTGTATTGATCATACCGAGATTAAGTGCGGTAGACAGAAAAGATGTACTGCCCAAAGCAGCGCAACTTGCCTGCCCTAAGAATCTTCTT